>NZ_JBEOVH010000017.1:0-150426 GCF_040295385.1 Streptomyces sp. NPDC002825 | reverse complement strand
AGCGTTAGGGAAACGCCCGGTTACATTCCGAACCCGGAAGCTAAGCCTTTCAGCGCCGATGGTACTGCAGGGGGGACCCTGTGGGAGAGTAGGACACCGCCGAACACCTGCCCTTTTAGCTCAGTCGGTAGAGCGTCTCCATGGTAAGGAGAAGGTCAACGGTTCGATTCCGTTAAAGGGCTCCGAATGAAAAGGCCCCCGCCTCTTGGCGGGGGCCTTTTTGTGTTTCCTGGAGGGGGAGTCCGACGATGCGGGCCGGCGCCCTCCCCTGCGGGAGGGCGCCTTTTCTGTCAGCGGTGGTCCGGCTCGCGGAGGCGCATCGCCAGGATGGCCATGTCGTCCGAGGCGGGGGCCTGGGCGAAGCGCTCGACCGCGCGGAGGACACGGGAGGCGACCGCGCCGGCCGTCAGGCCCGTACAGCTCTTGAGGACCTCGGCGAGCCCGTCGTCGCCCAGCATGCGGGTGCCCTCGCGGCGTTCCGTCACGCCGTCCGTGACACAGAGGAGGACATCGCCCGGGTCGAGCGTGACGGTCTGCTCGTACAGTTCCAGGTCCTCCATGACGCCCAGGAGCGGCTGCGGTTCGGCAGCGGGCTCGACCGTGCCGTCCGGGCGGAGGCGCAGCGGGAGGGGGTGGCCGGCGCAGACGACCTTGAGGATCGCGGAGCCGTCCGGCTGCGGGCGCATCTCGCCGTACAGCAGCGTCAGGAAGCGGCTGCGGGAGCCTTCGTCGAGGATCGCCGCGTTCAGCCGCTCCAGGACGGCCGGGCCGCCGAAGCCCTCGCGGGCCAGCAGGCGCAGGGCGTGGCGGGCCAGGCCCGTGACGGCGGCCGCCTCCGGTCCCGTACCGCAGACGTCGCCGATGGCGAAGCCGTAGACGTCGTCCCTGATGGGGAAGACGTCGTAGAAGTCGCCTCCGACCTCGTTGCCCTCGCCGGCCGCGCGGTAGATGACGTCGACCTCGACGCCGGGGATGGTGGGCAGGCCGGGCGGGAGGAGGCTGCGCTGGAGGGACTGGCTGATCGCCACGCGCTCCGAGTACAGGCGGGCGTTGTCCAGGGCCAGGGCGGCTCGGCGCGAGAGGTCCTCGGCGAGCTCCAGGATCTCCTGGCGGAAGTGGTCCTCGGAGGGCCTGCCGAGGGTCAGCATGCCGATGACCCGGTTGCGGGCCACCAGCGGCAGGACGACCGTCTCGCCGGCGACCGCGCTCGCGGTGGCCAGGGTGGTGTCGATGCCGGAGGAGAGCGGGCTCGTGGGGTGGTCGAGGGCGTGGACCGAGGCGGTGAGCGCGGCCCGGTGGGCGGCGTCGCCCGGCGCGGACCACACGCGGGCGCCGGGGGTCGGCACCGGGTCGGGCGGGGCGATGGAGGAGAGCAGGTCCTTGAGGCCGTCGATGCGGTCCTCGTCCTCGTGGAGCACGTACGAGAGGTACGGGTCGGAGGCCTGGTCGGCGATCGTGTAGACCGCGCACCAGGTGGCCAGGGTGGGGACCGTCATCTGGGCCATGAGGGCCAGGGTCTGGTCGCGGTCGAGGGTGCCGGCCAGGAGGTCGGAGGCCTCGACGAGGAAGCTGAGGGAGCCGCGGCGAAGCCGTTCCAGTTCGCCGAGGCGGGCGGATTCGACGGCCAGGGCGATGCGGTCGGCGGCGAACTGGAGGCGCAGGGCCTCCTCGTTGGAGTAGCGGTTCGCGGACTCGGCGGCCACGCCGAGGGAGCCGGTGAGGCGGCCCTCGACCTTCAGAGGGACCGTCACCACCGAGCGCATGCCGGTGCCTTCGAGGAGGGGGACGGCGCCGGGGACGGCGGCCAGGTCCTCGTGGACGGCGGGCATGCGGGCGGAGCCGTAACGGCTGGCGCCGGTCTCCACGGGGACGCGGGCGAAGCGCTGGCGGGCGGCCGGGAGTCCGGTGGTGGCCCGCACCTCCAGTTCCGTCTCGTCGTCGGTGGCGAGGAGGAGGAAGGCGGCGTCGCCGTCGAGCATGTCGCGGGCGCGCTCGACCGTGCGCTGGAGGAGGCCGTCGAGGTCGTCGGGGGCGGGCGTGCCGATGAAGACCTCGAAGGGGTCGGCGGCGCGGCTCTCGGTGCCCGGCTCGGCGACGGGGCGCTGGGGGGTCTGGAGGACCGCGCGCTCGTGCTCTCGTACGAGGAGGCAGACGGTGGAGGGTTCGCCCTGGGTGTCGCGGACCCGGAGGTGCGAGGCGTAGACGGGGATCACGCGGCCGTCGGCGCAGCGGATGCCGTAGCTGCCCTCCCAGCGGGAGAGGCGGAGTGCCTCGGCGAGGCCGGTGCCGATGCCGGGGGTGTGGGGCCAGGCGGCGAGGTCGCCGAGGGGTTTGCCGATGACCAGCTCGGAGCCGTATCCGAAGAGTTCCTCGGCGTCCTCGTTCCATGCGGTGATGGTGCCGCCGCGGTCGATCTGGACGACGGCGACGCGGACGCGGCTCTCGGCGACCGGGAGGAGGGCGTCGGGCAGGACGGGGCCCGCGGAGCGGGTGCCGACCGGGCGCTGGGGGAGGTCGAGGTGGAACCAGACGTGCTTGCGGGTGGGGGAGTAGTCGACGCCCCAGCGGTGGGCGAGGGCGGCGCAGAGGAGCAGGCCGCGGCCGTTCTCGCGATCCGGGCTGCCGAGGGTGCGGCCGCTCTGGACGGGGATCTCGCGCTCGGGGTAGCGGTCGGAGACCTCGACGCGGACGCTGTCGTCGGAGCGGAGGCAGAGGACGTCGGCGGAGGTGCCGGCGTGGATGACGGCGTTGGTGACGAGCTCGCTGGTGAGGACGACGGCGTCGTCGACGAGTTCGGGGTGTCCCCAGCCCTGGAGGGTGTCCCTGACGAAGGCGCGGGCGGCCGCGACGGACCGCCCGACGGGCTCGAAGCTGGCAGTCGCCCGCGCGGTGATCACAGCACTCCTCGTACGCGTCTCGACGCCCGGCTCTGCCATGCTCGGTCTGTCCCTCCCACTGCCCGGTGGTCGTGCGCGCACCACACCGCCCCCGCCGGGCGGACCGGGGCGGTTGGACAGCCGGATGCCAGGTTACTTACCTTCGCTGTCCGAGCGGATGCCGGTCACCGCTGATTCCGTCCCTCGGGGTAGGGACGCTGTGCGAAGCTGCCGAACTGTTATCGCCAGGTTCGGGCACGGTGAAACACTGGGCAGGCTGACGGCGAGAGCCGGAGCGGTACGGTCGACCCCTTTCGGGAGGGACACGGTGGAGTCTGGCACGGCGGCGCGGCGCGGCGGAGGCAGTGGCACGCGCGCGAGGGGCGGGCGTTCCCGTGGGGGGACGGTCCAGGTGGACGCGGCGGCGCTGGAGCGGTTGCTGGCCGCGCTGGTGTCGATGCGGGACGGGAACTTCCGCAGGCGTCTGACGGTGTCCGGCGACGGGGTCATGGCGGAGATCTGCGCCGTGTTCAACGAGGTCGCCGACCGGCAGATGCATGTGACGGGGGAGCTGTCCCGGGTCCGGCGGGTGGTCGGGCGCGAGGGCAAGCTGTCCGAGCGTCTGGAGGCGGGAGCCAGTGAGGGTGCGTGGGCGGCGGCGATCGAGGCCGCGAACGCGCTCGTCGACGATCTGGCGCGGCCGGTGTCCGAGGTGGGCCGGGTCCTTTCGGCGGTGGCCGAGGGTGATCTGGACCAGCGGATGGACCTGCGTTCGGAGGGTGCGGACGGGACCGTGCGGCCGCTGCGAGGGGAGTTCCTGAAGGTCGCCCGTACCGCCAACAACCTGGTCGACCAGCTGTCGGTGTTCGCCTCCGAGGTGACGCGGGTCGCCGTCGAGGTGGGTACGGACGGCAAGCTGGGCGGGCAGGCGCAGGTGCGCGGGGTGTCCGGTTCGTGGAAGGACCTCACGGACTCCGTCAACACCATGGCGAACCGGCTGACGGCCCAGGTGCGGGACATCGCGCTCGTGACGACGGCGGTCGCCAACGGCGATCTGTCGCAGAAGGTCACGGCGAACGTGGCCGGCGAGATGCTGGAGCTGAAGAACACCGTCAACCGGATGGTGGACCAGCTGTCGTCGTTCTCGTCCGAGGTGACCCGTGTCGCGCGCGAGGTGGGCACGGAGGGCGAGCTCGGTGGTCAGGCCGAGGTGGCCGGGGTCGCCGGTGTGTGGAAGGACCTCACCGATTCCGTCAACACGATGGCGGGAAACCTCACCAATCAGGTGAGAGGTATCGCCGAGGTGACGACGGCGGTCGCGAACGGTGACCTGTCGCAGAAGGTGCGGGTCTCCGCGCGCGGTGAGATCGCTCAACTCGCCGACACCATCAACCAGATGACCGAGACGCTGCGGACGTTCGCCGACGAGGTGACCCGGGTGTCGGGCGAGGTCGGCGCGCAGGGTCTGCTCGGCGGTCAGGCGCAGGTGCCGGGTGCGGCGGGGACGTGGAAGGACCTGACGGACTCCGTCAACACGGTCTTCCGGAACATCACCACGCAGGTGCGGGACATCGCGCAGGTGACGACGGCCGTCGCCAACGGTGATCTGTCGCAGAAGGTCACGGTCGACGTGGCCGGCGAGATGCTGGAGCTGAAGAACACCGTCAACACGATGGTGGACCAGCTGTCGGCCTTCGGTTCCGAGGTGACCCGCGTGGCGCGGGAGGTCGGCGTCGAGGGTCTGCTCGGCGGTCAGGCCGAGGTGCCGGGCGCGGCGGGGACGTGGAAGGACCTCACCGACTCGGTGAACACGGCCTTCCGCAACCTGACCGGCCAGGTGCGGGACATCGCGCAGGTGACGACGGCGGTCGCCAACGGTGATCTGTCGCAGAAGGTCACGGTGGACGTGGCCGGCGAGATGCTGGAGCTGAAGAACACCGTCAACACGATGGTGTCGCAGCTGTCGTCCTTCGCGGACCAGGTGACGCGGATGGCGCGGGACGTGGGCACCGAGGGCCGGCTCGGCGGTCAGGCCCGGGTCGACGGGGTGTCCGGGCGCTGGGCGGAGCTCACGGACTCCGTGAACTTCATGGCCGGCAACCTGACGTCGCAGGTGCGCCAGATCGCGCAGGTGACGACGGCCGTGGCGCGCGGTGACCTGTCGCAGAAGATCGACGTGGACGCGCGCGGCGAGATCCTGGAGCTGAAGAACACCATCAACACGATGGTGGACCAGCTGTCGGCGTTCGCCGACCAGGTGACCCGGGTGGCCCGCGAGGTGGGCACGGACGGGCGGCTCGGCGGTCAGGCGCAGGTGCCGGGCGTGGCCGGTGTGTGGCGTGATCTGACGGACTCGGTGAACGGCATGGCCGGGAACCTGACGACCCAGGTGCGCAACATCGCGCAGGTCGCCACCGCGGTCGCGCGCGGTGACCTGTCGCAGAAGATCGACGTGGACGCGCGCGGCGAGATCCTGGAGCTGAAGAACACCCTCAACACGATGGTGGACCAGCTCTCGAACTTCGCGGAGCAGGTGACCCGGGTGGCCCGCGAGGTGGGCACCGAGGGCATCCTGGGCGGTCAGGCCGAGGTGCAGGGGGTCTCCGGCACCTGGAAGGACCTCACCCAGTCGGTGAACTTCATGGCGAACAACCTCACCATCCAGGTGCGGAACATCGCCGAGGTCACGACGGCGGTCGCCATGGGCGATCTGTCGAAGAAGATCACGGTCGACGCCCGGGGCGAGATCCTGGAGCTGGTGACGACCGTCAACACCATGGTCGACCAGCTGTCGAACTTCGCCGACGAGGTCACGCGCGTGGCCCGTGAGGTGGGTACGGAGGGCATCCTCGGCGGCCAGGCACGCGTGCGCGGGGTCACCGGCACGTGGAAGGACCTCAGCGACAACGTCAACCTGATGGCCAACAACCTGACCAGTCAGGTGCGGAACATCTCCCGGGTCTCGGCGGCCGTCGCCAACGGCGACCTGACGAAGAAGGTGACGGTCGAGGCGCGCGGCGAGGTCGCCGAGCTCGCCGAGACCGTCAACACGATGGTGACGACCCTGTCGTCCTTCGCGGACGAGGTCACGCGCGTGGCCCGTGAGGTGGGCACGGAGGGCATCCTGGGCGGCCAGGCCCGGGTGCCGGGGGTCTCCGGCACCTGGAAGGACCTGACCGAGTCGGTGAACTCGATGGCCGACAACCTCACCGGCCAGGTGCGGCAGATCGCCGCCGTCACCACCGCCATCGCCAAGGGCGACCTCACCAAGAAGATCGACATCGACGCGCGCGGTGAGATCCAGGAGCTGAAGAACACCATCAACACGATGGTCGACCAGCTGTCGAACTTCGCCGAGGAGGTCACCCGCGTGGCCCGCGAGGTGGGCACCGACGGGCAGCTGGGCGGCCAGGCACGGGTCCGGGACGTGGAGGGCACCTGGAGCGACCTCACCGAGTCCGTGAACGAGATGGGCGGGAACCTCACCCGGCAGGTGCGGGCCATCGCGGCCGTCGCCACCGCGGTGACCCGCGGCGACCTCAACGTGAAGATCGACGGTGTGGACGCGGCCGGCGAGATCCAGGCGCTCCAGGACAACATCAACACGATGATCGCCAACCTGCGCGACACCACCCTCGCCAACGACGAGCAGGACTGGCTCAAGAGCAACCTGGCCCGCATCTCCGGTCTCATGCAGGGCCGCCGGGACCTCGACGACGTGGCCTCGCTCATCATGAGCGAGTTGACGCCGGTGGTCTCGGCCCAGCACGGTGCGTTCTTCATCGCCATGCCGTCGGGGTCCGCGACGGGCGACGCCGAACTCGTGGGCGAGGGCGACGGCTCGTACGAGCTGCGGATGCGCGGGAGTTACGGATACTCCACCGGGTCCATGCCGACCTCGTTCCGCCCCGGCGAGACCCTCATCGGGACGGCCGCCGAGGAGAAGCGGACCATCCAGGTCAATGTGCCGCCGGGTTATCTGAAGATCTCCTCGGGGCTCGGGGAGGCCTCGCCGGCGCATGTGATCGTGCTGCCGGTGCTCTTCGAGGGCAAGGTCCTCGGGGTGATCGAGCTGGCCTCGTTCCAGCCGTTCACGCAGATCCAGCGGGACTTCCTCAACCAGATCGCCGAGCTGATCGCCACCACGGTCAACACCATCAGCGTCAACACCAGGACCGAGGTGCTGCTCCGGCAGTCGCAGAAGCTCACCGAGCAGCTCAAGGAGCGGTCGGCCGAGCTGGAGCACCGGCAGAAGGAACTCCAGGGCTCCAACCTGGAGCTGGAGGAGAAGGCCGAACTCCTCGCCCGCCAGAACCGGGACATCGAGGTGAAGAACACCGAGATCGAGGAGGCCCGGCAGGTCCTGGAGGAGCGCGCGGAGCAGCTCGCCGTCTCCATGCGGTACAAGTCGGAGTTCCTCGCCAACATGTCGCACGAGCTGCGCACGCCGCTCAACTCGCTGCTGATCCTGGCCAAGTTGCTCGCGGACAACGCCGAGACCAATCTGACGCCGAAGCAGGTCGAGTTCGCGGAGACCATCCACGGCGCGGGCTCGGACCTGCTCCAGCTGATCAACGACATCCTCGACCTGTCGAAGGTCGAGGCGGGCAAGATGGACGTCTCGCCGACCCGTATCGCGCTCGTCCAGCTCGTCGACTACGTGGAGGCGACGTTCCGGCCGCTGACGGCGGAGAAGGGGCTCGACTTCTCGGTGCGGGTCTCGCCCGAGCTGCCGGCCACGCTCCACACCGACGAGCAGCGGCTGCTCCAGGTCCTGCGCAACCTGCTGTCCAACGCGGTGAAGTTCACCGACACGGGCGCGGTGGAGCTGGTGATCCGGCCCGCCGGCGCGGACGTGCCGCAGTCGATCCGCGAGCAGCTCCTTGAGGCCGGCTCGCTGCGCGATCCGGAGGCCGATCTGATCGCGTTCTCGGTCACCGACACCGGGATCGGGATCGCGGCGAGCAAGATGCGGGTCATCTTCGAGGCGTTCAAGCAGGCCGACGGCACCACCAGCCGGAAGTACGGCGGTACGGGTCTGGGGCTCTCGATCAGCCGGGAGATCGCGCGGCTGCTCGGCGGCGAGATCTTCGCCGCGAGCGAGCCCGGCCGCGGTTCGACGTTCACGCTGTACCTGCCGCTGAGCCCGACGGAGCAGCCGACGGCCGGTTACGGGCAGGGCCTGCAGGACGCGGACGACCCGCAGCAGGGGGCCGAGGAGGGCATGGCCGGGGCCGTCAACCCGTTCCCGCACTTCCCGCCGCCGACCGTACGGACGGAGGCGCGGTCCGGGGCCGGGGCGCTGTTCCGGCACCGGCGGAAGGCCGCGGCGGAGGCGACCGGGGTGCGGGGCGCGGTCCCCGGGCAGTCCGGGCAGCCGCTCGCGGCGGATCGGGAGGAGCAGGAGCCCGAGCCGCGCCGCACCTTCGGTTTCTCCGGCGAGAAGGTGCTCATCGTCGACGACGACATCCGCAACGTCTTCGCGCTCACCAGCGTCCTGGAGCAGCACGGGCTCGCGGTGCTCTACGCCGAGAACGGGCGGGAGGGCATCGAGGTCCTGGAGCAGCACGACGACGTGACGGTGGTGCTGATGGACATCATGATGCCGGAGATGGACGGGTACGCGACGACGACCGCGATCCGGCGCATGCCGCAGTTCGCGGGGCTGCCGATCATCGCGCTGACGGCGAAGGCGATGAAGGGCGACCGGGAGAAGGCGATCGAGTCCGGTGCCTCGGACTACGTGACGAAGCCGGTCGACCCCGATCATCTGCTGACGGTCATGGAGCAGTGGATGCGGGGGCAGTGACTCCGCGCCGGGGGTCCGTGCCGGGCGCGGTACGGACTCCCGGGCTCCGCCGGGACCCGTTGACGGACTGTCGCCAGGGGCGTGTGAGAGGGCGGGATACGGGGAACCTTCTGGTCTCCCACCGCGTTTCTGCTACGTGCACAGTGACATCGCGGTGACAGGGTGTGGCGACGGGCGGGGTGCGGCTACGATGACCGGCACAAGGACGGACGGCGCTAGGGAGTCGTCTTCTGGGGCGGCGCCCGGTGCTTCCCCCGGTTCGGGGGTCCGGGGAGAGCCGTTGCCGGGACGAGGAGGACGGGGCATGGTGCAGAAGGCCAAGATCCTCCTGGTCGATGACCGGCCGGAGAATCTGCTGGCGCTGGAGGCCATTCTCTCCGCGCTCGATCAGACGCTGGTGCGGGCATCGTCCGGGGAGGAAGCGCTCAAGGCGCTGTTGACGGACGACTTCGCGGTCATCCTGCTCGACGTCCAGATGCCGGGTATGGACGGTTTCGAGACCGCTGCCCACATCAAGCGGCGTGAGCGGACCCGGGACATCCCGATCATCTTCCTCACCGCCATCAACCACGGCCCCCACCACACCTTCCGGGGGTACGCGGCCGGGGCGGTCGACTACATCTCCAAGCCCTTCGACCCGTGGGTGCTGCGCGCGAAGGTCTCCGTCTTCGTCGAGCTCTACATGAAGAACTGCAAGCTGCGCGAGCAGGCCGCCCTGCTGCGGCTGCAGTTGGAGGGCGGCGGCGAGGGCGGTCACGGCAAGGAGTCCGCCGGGCTGCTGGCCGAGCTCTCCGCGCGGCTCGCGGCCGTCGAGGAGCAGGCCGAGGCCCTGTCGAAGCAGCTCGACGACGACTCCGCCGACGCGGCCGCCGTCGCCACCGCCGCGCACCTGGAGCGCAAGCTCACCGGACTGCGCCGGGCGCTCGACGCGCTGGAGCCGGGCACGGGAGCGGCTCCGACCCTGCCCGCCCAGAGCTGACGCACCGTCACCACCGGTCGGGTGCGGCGGCCGGCATCGTGATGCGGCGTCAGCATCGCGCCCCGGCACGGACGACACGAACGGGTGAGGCGGACGGGCGCTCCCCACACCGCTGCCCACACCGGTAACCTCGGCATCATGGCTTCACGTACGTCCGGCAAGGGTTCCCAGAGCACGGCGAACACCGCAAAGCCGCGGGCCGGCCGGACGACGGGCGCCGCGAAGAAAGCGGCGCCCGCGAAGTCCCCCGCCAAGCCGCCCGCGAAGAAGGCGCCCGCCAAGAAGGCCACGGCCGCCAAGCGCGCGCCCGCGCGCAAGACCGCCGCGAAGAAGGCCCCGCCCCGGCCTGCGCCGTCCCCGACCGGGGGCGTCTACCGGCTCGCGCGCGGCGCCTGGCTCGGCCTCGCCCACGCCATCGGGGCGATGTTCCGGGGGATAGGGCGCGGCGCCAAGGGGCTGGACCCCGCCCACCGCAAGGACGGGCTCGCGCTGCTCCTGCTCGGTCTCGCGCTGATCGTCGCGGCCGGCACCTGGTCCAACCTCCGCGGCCCGGTCGGCGACCTCGTCGAGATGCTGGTCACCGGCTCCTTCGGCCGGCTCGACCTGCTCGTACCGCTGCTCCTCGGCGCGATCGGCATCCGGCTGATCCTCTACCCGGAGAAGCCCGAGGCCAACGGCCGGATCAGCATCGGCCTCTCCGCGCTCGTCATCGGCGTCCTCGGCCAGGTGCACATCGCCTGCGGCTCGCCGGGGCGCGGCGACGGCAGCGCGGCCATGCAGGACGCCGGCGGGCTCATCGGCTGGGCCGCCTCCCAGCCCCTCGTCTTCATGATGGGCGAGGTCCTCGCCGTACCGATGCTGGTGCTGCTCACCGTCTTCGGACTGCTCGTCGTCACCGCCACCCCGGTCAACGCGATCCCGCAGCGGCTGCGCGCGCTCGGCGCCAGGCTGGGCATCGTCGAGCCCGCCTACGACCCGGAGGAGGCCGAGGAGCACCCCGGCCGCGAGGGGTACGACGAGGAGTGGCGGGACGCCGGGCCGCGGCCCGCACGACCCGTCCGGCGGCGGCCGGCCGGGCCCTCGGAGCCGTACGACGTCGACCGGGCCGAGGCCGAGGTGCTGGAGCGGCGCGCCCGCTCGGCCCGCCGGAGCTCCGGGCGGGACGACTTCACGACCGGTCTGGACCCGGTGGACGTGGCCGCGGCCGCCGCGGCCGCGCTCGACGGGGCCGTGCTGAACGGCATGCCGCCCTCGCCGATCGTCGCCGACCTGACCAAGGACGTCACCGCCGAGCGGAACGCCGCGCTGGCCGCCTCGGCCGCCGCAGCCGCTTCGGAGGCGGAGGCGGAGTCGGACACGGCGCCGGCCGTGCCCGTACCGCCGGCCCGTGGGGCAGGCCGCGCCGCCGGGGCCGTGCCCGACCTGACGAAGCCGGCGCCCGAGCCGACCGACCTGCCGCCCCGGGCCGAGCAGCTCCAGCTCGCGGGCGACATCACGTACTCCCTGCCCTCGCTCGACCTCCTGGAGCGCGGCGGGCCCGGCAAGACCCGCAGCGCCGTCAACGACGCCGTCGCGGCGGCGCTGACGAACGTCTTCACCGAGTTCAAGGTGGACGCGGACGTGACGGGCTTCACGCGCGGTCCGACGGTCACGCGGTACGAGGTCGAGCTCGGCCCCGCCGTGAAGGTCGAGAAGATCACGGCGCTGGCCAAGAACATCGCGTACGCCGTGGCCTCGCCCGACGTGCGGATCATCTCGCCGATCCCCGGGAAGTCCGCCGTCGGCATCGAGATCCCCAACAGCGACCGGGAGATGGTCAACCTCGGGGACGTGCTGCGGCTCGCGGACGGCGACGACGACCATCCGATGCTGGTCGCGCTCGGCAAGGACGTCGAGGGCGGCTACGTGATGGCCAACCTGGCGAAGATGCCGCACATCCTGGTGGCCGGTGCCACCGGATCCGGCAAGTCGTCCTGCATCAACTGCCTCATCACCTCGGTGATGATAAGGGCGACCCCCGAGGACGTCCGGATGGTGCTCGTCGACCCCAAGCGGGTCGAGCTCACCGCCTACGAGGGCATCCCTCACCTGATCACCCCGATCATCACCAACCCCAAGAAGGCCGCCGAGGCCCTCCAGTGGGTCGTGCGCGAGATGGACCTGCGCTACGACGACCTGGCCGCCTTCGGCTTCCGGCACATCGACGACTTCAACCAGGCCATCCGGGACGGCAAGATCAAGCTGCCCGAGGGCAGCGAGCGCGAGCTCAACCCCTACCCGTACCTCCTGGTGATCGTCGACGAGCTCGCCGACCTGATGATGGTCGCGCCGCGCGACGTCGAGGACTCCATCGTCCGGATCACCCAGCTTGCGCGCGCCGCCGGCATCCACCTCGTGCTCGCGACCCAGCGGCCGTCCGTGGACGTCGTCACCGGCCTGATCAAGGCGAACGTGCCCTCGCGGCTCGCCTTCGCCACCTCCTCGCTCGCCGACAGCCGCGTCATCCTGGACCAGCCCGGCGCCGAGAAGCTGATCGGCAAGGGCGACGGCCTGTTCCTGCCGATGGGGGCCAACAAGCCCATCCGCATGCAGGGCGCGTTCGTCACCGAGGCCGAGGTCGCGAACGTCGTACAGCACTGCAAGGACCAGATGACGCCCGTCTTCCGGGATGACGTCACCGTCGGCACCAAGCAGAAGAAGGAGATCGACGAGGACATCGGCGACGACCTCGACCTGCTGTGCCAGGCCGCCGAGCTCGTCGTCTCGACGCAGTTCGGCTCCACGTCCATGCTCCAGCGGAAGCTGCGCGTCGGCTTCGCGAAGGCCGGCCGGCTGATGGACCTGATGGAGTCGCGGAACATCGTGGGGCCGAGCGAGGGTTCGAAGGCGCGGGACGTGCTGGTGAAGCCGGACGAGCTGGACGGGGTCCTCGCCGTGATCCGGGGGGAGTCGGGAGCGTAGCGGCGGCGGGACCGGGTACCCGGTTCGAGATCGGGTACCCGGTTCGAGACCGGGCCGAGACTCACTCGTAAGGGAACGGTGGGCAACCGTTTCCCCTGGCCGTACGTCAAGTTGGAGGGAGGGACAGAAGGATGTCCCAGCCTCATGGCGTACAAACAGCACCCGCCCGGTTGCCCCACCCTTTCGTACCACCCATAGACTGAACGTCCAGCAGGTGGCTACACGCTCGAAAGGCGCTCTCGTGTCCATCGGCAACTCCCCCGAAGACGACCGGACCTTCCCGGCAGACGACCGGGACGCGATCGGTCGTGCTCTCCAGCAGGCCCGTATCGCCGCCGGTCTCACCGTCGAAGAGGTCAGTGCCTCCACCCGTGTCCGGATTCCGATCGTGCACGCGATCGAGGAGGACGACTTCTCGCGCTGTGGCGGCGACGTCTACGCCCGCGGCCACATCCGTACCCTCGCGCGCGCCGTCGGTATCGATCCGGCTCCGCTGATCGAGCAGTACGACGCCGAGCACGGTGGCCGTCCCGCGCCCACCCCGGCCGCCCCGCTCTTCGAGGCGGAACGTATCCGCCCCGAGCCCCGCCGGCCCAACTGGACCGCCGCGATGGTCGCGGCCATCGTCGCCGTCGTCGGTTTCGTCGGCTTCACGATGTTCAACGGGAACGAGTCCGGGAAGGGCACCACCGTCGCCGACGGGGGCCCCGCCCCGGCCCCCGAGAAGGCGACCTCCGCCGCCAAGCCGAAGCCGGTCAAGCCCGCCGCGCCCAAGCCCACCGAGAGCGCGATCGCCGCGGTCCCGCAGGACAAGGTCACGGTCAAGCTCTCCGCGATCGACGACAAGAGCTGGATCTCGGCCAAGGCGCACGACGGCAAGCTCCTCTTCGACGGGCTCCTCCTGAAGGGCGAGTCCAAGACCTTCCAGGACGACGAGCGCGTCGATCTGGTCCTCGGCAACGCCGGCGCGATCGAGCTCTACGTGAACGGCAAGAAGCTCGACGACAAGTTCGAATCCGGCCAGGTCGAGCGGCTGAGCTACACCAAGGGCGACCCCGAGGCCGGCTGAGCCCCGCGCTCCGGCTCGTGATGTGACCTCTGTCGCGCAGGTGAACCCTGCGCGACGGGGGAACGGCCGGGACGAAGTAGTCTTGAGTCCATGCCCGAACGCCGTACCGTCGCCCTTGTCACTCTTGGCTGCGCCCGTAACGAGGTGGACTCGGAGGAGCTCGCAGGCCGCTTGGCAGCGGACGGCTGGGAGCTCGTCGAGAACGCCGAGGAAGCGGACGTCGCCGTCGTCAACACCTGCGGATTCGTCGAAGCCGCGAAGAAGGACTCCGTCGACGCCCTGCTCGAAGCCAATGATCTGAAGGACCACGGCAAGACCCAGGCCGTCGTCGCCGTCGGCTGCATGGCCGAGCGCTACGGCAAGGAGCTCGCCGAAGCCCTCCCGGAGGCCGACGGCGTCCTCGGCTTCGACGACTACGCCGACATCTCCAACCGCCTCCAGACCATCCTCAGCGGTGGCAGCGTCGAGGCCCACACCCCGCGTGACCGGCGCAAGCTGCTGCCGCTGTCGCCCGTGGAGCGCCAGGAGGCCGCCGCGGCCGTGGCCCTGCCCGGACACGGCTCCGTGGACGCCCCCGAGAACGTGCCGAGCGACCTGCCCGAGGGCCTCGCGCCCGCCTCCGGGCCCCGCGCCCCCCTCCGCCGCCGTCTGGACACCAGCCCCGTCGCCTCCGTGAAGCTGGCCTCCGGCTGCGACCGCCGCTGCTCCTTCTGCGCCATCCCCTCCTTCCGCGGCTCCTTCGTCTCGCGCCGTCCCTCGGACGTGCTCAACGAGACGCGCTGGCTCGCCGAGCAGGGCGTGAAGGAGATCATGCTGGTCTCCGAGAACAACACCTCCTACGGCAAGGACCTCGGCGACATCCGGCTCCTGGAGAGCCTGCTGCCCGAGCTGGCCTCGGTGGACGGCATCGAGCGCGTCCGCGTCAGCTACCTCCAGCCGGCCGAGATGCGCCCGGGCCTGATCGACGTCCTCACGTCGACCGAGAAGGTCGTGCCCTACTTCGACCTGTCCTTCCAGCACAGCGCCCCCGACGTGCTGCGGGCCATGCGCCGCTTCGGCGACACCGACCGCTTCCTGGAGCTCCTGGAGACCATCCGGTCCAAGGCCCCCACGGCCGGCGCCCGGTCCAACTTCATCGTCGGCTTCCCCGGCGAGACCGAGGCGGACTTCGCCGAGCTGGAACGCTTCATCACCCACGCGCGCCTCGACGCCATCGGCGTCTTCGGCTACTCCGACGAGGACGGCACCGAGGCCGCCACGTACGAGCACAAGCTCGACCAGGACGTCGTCGACGAGCGGCTCGCCCACCTCTCCCGGCTCGCCGAGGAGCTCACCGCACAGCGTGCGGAGGAGCGGATCGGAGAGACCCTGGAAGTACTCGTCGAGTCCGAGTCGGACGACGAGGACGAGGCGGGCGGCTGGATCGGCCGCGCGGCCCACCAGGCGCCCGAGACCGACGGGCAGGTGCTGCTGCTCCCCGCGGACGGCGGCGCGGGCCCCGAGCTCGCCCCGGGCCGTATGGTCAGGGCGAAGGTCGTCGGCACGGAGGGCGTCGACCTGGTGGCCGAGTGTCTTTTCGAGGAGGCAGGCAGATGACCGGAGTCCCGGCATCCGCGACGGGCGGGACCGGTAGGCCGGCGCCCCGCGGCAAGCTGGGCGCGGCGGCCGTCAACCAGGCCAGCCTGTGGAACATCGCCAACATCCTCACCATGATCCGGCTCGTGCTGGTGCCGGGCTTCGTGATCCTGCTGTTCCAGGACGGCGGGCACGACCCGGCGTGGCGGGCCTGGGCCTGGGCGGCGTTCGCGGTGGCCATGATCACGGACGTCTTCGACGGGCACCTCGCCCGTGCGTACAACCTGGTCACCGACTTCGGGAAGATCGCCGACCCCATCGCCGACAAGGCGATCATGGCGGCCGGCCTCATCTCGCTGTCCCTGCTCGGCGACCTGCCCTGGTGGGTGACCTCGGTCATCCTGGCCCGTGAGCTGGGCATCACCCTGATGCGGTTCTGGGTCATCCGGCACGGGGTCATCCCCGCCAGCCGCGGCGGCAAGATGAAGACGCTCGCCCAGGGCACCGCCGTGGGCATGTACGTCCTCATGCTCACCGGGGCGCTGGCCACCCTCCGCTTCTGGGTGATGGCGGTGGCCGTCGTGCTGACGGTCGTCACCGGTCTGGATTACGTCCGCCAGGCCGTCGTCCTGCGGCGCAAGGGGCTCGCGGCGGAGCGCGCGGCCGCGCGGTCGGAGACGGCGACGCGATGAGCGAGGCCGCCCGGGTGCTGGCGCTGCTTGTGGAGCGTGATCAGACGCTGGCCGCCGCGGAGTCCCTCACGGGTGGTCTGGTGGCCGCCGAGCTCACCGGCGCACCCGGAGCCTCGGTGGCCTTCCTGGGGTCGGTCACGGCGTACGCCACGGCCCTCAAGGAGCAGCTCCTCGGCGTCGACGCCGCCCTGCTCGCGGAGCGCGGAGCGGTCGATCCCGAGGTCGCGCTGCAGATGGCGGCCGGTGTACGGGACCGGCTCGGCGCCGACTGGGGGATCTCGACGACCGGGGTCGCGGGGCCCACGGAGCAGGACGGACAGCCCGTCGGAACCGTCTACGTGGCGGTCGCCGGACCGGTCGCGACGAGCGCGCGGGCCGGGAAAGTGGTGTCGTTGAGGTTGAACGGCGACCGTCGGGAAATCCGTAGAGAGAGCGTACGGAGCGTGCTGGAACTGCTCCATGAGGAACTCTCGGGAAATGCGCGGGCACAGGATACGGAACACAACGGGGGGAATTGATGTTTGCAGCCCTGAGTGAACACGACATCGCTCCCCGCACGGCCGCAGCGCGAGGCGGTACGGTGGGGCGTGAAGGATGCGGCTACGCGGTCCGAGGAGGGAGCCACCGATGATTCTGCTCCGTCGCCTGCTGGGTGACGTGCTGCGTCGGCAGCGCCAGCGCCAGGGCCGTACTCTGCGCGAAGTCTCCTCCTCCGCCCGAGTCTCGCTCGGCTATCTCTCCGAGGTGGAGCGGGGGCAGAAGGAGGCTTCCTCCGAACTGCTCTCCGCGATCTGCGACGCGTTGGACGTACGGATGTCCGAGCTCATGCGCGAAGTGAGCGACGAGCTGTCACTGGCCGAACTGGCCGAGTCGGCAGCGGCGAGCGAACCGGTGCCGACGCCGGTACGCCCGATGCTCAATTCGGTGTCGGTGACGTCGGTGGCCGGTGTGCCCACCGAGCGGGTGACCATCAAGGCGCCCGCGGAAGCGGTGGACGTCGTCGCTGCCTGAACCGAAGTGGGGCGAAGCCCCGGTCGGTGCCTCCTTACGGGGCGCTGACCGGGGCTTCTCCCTTTTCCGGGGCTTTGGGGGCGTTTTCCGGTGCTTTGGGGTGTTCGGCTAAAGATGCCGGGTTCCGGTGGGGCGTGCCATGGTGGGAGGGACGTACGACTGGGCCGTGTGCGCCGGGTCTGCCTCCGGTGCGCCCTCCCGCAGGGTGATCCTGCCGGTCTAGCGTCGACCGCAGGAGGCGGCCATGGTACGGCGACGGGTTCCGCTGGTGACGCTCGCGCTGTTCGCGTGCGGCCTCGCGGCCGGGGGGCTCTGGTGGTGGGCGGTGCTGCGCCTGATGCTGCTGCCGGGCCAGACCGGGCCGGTCGAGGGTGCGGTGGCCGCGGGCGGCTGGGGGCTGAGCCTGCTGCCGGTGCATGTGGCGGCTTCGTCGGGGCGGCGGGCGGCGGTTGCTCCGTGGGGACGGCAGCCTTCCGGTCGGGTGACGGCCTCGTCGGGGCGGCGGATGGCCGGTTCGTCCTCCCGGGAGGTCACCAGGGCATCGCGACGCCGCCGTTGGGGCGGAGGATCTGGCCCGTCGTGAACGAGGAGGCGTCGGAGGCCAGGTGCAGGACCGCGTGCGCGATGTCCTCGGCCTCGCCGACCCGTCCCAGCGGCGAGTGACGGACCATCGCGGCCTCGGCCTGCAGTTGGGCGGCCGGCTCGTGGCGGTCCGTCATCGGGGTGCGGATCCAGCCCGGGGCGACCGCGTTGACCCGGATGCCGTGCGGGCCCGCCTCCGTCGCCAGCGTCTTCGTCAGCTGGACGACGGCCGCCTTGGTGACGCTGTAACAGAGCAGGCCCGGGCTCGCCGTGTCCATCGCGCCCGAGGCCATCGTCACGATCGAACCGGGGACTCCGGCGGCGATCATCGAACGGGCCGCCTCCTGGCAGGCGTGGAGCACGCCCTTGAAGTTGACGGCGAGCACGCGGTCGAGGTCCTCGTCCCGGGTCTCCAGGACCGAGCTCGTGTGCATGATCCCGGCGATGGCGGCCATGACGTGGAGGGGTCCGGCGGCGCGGACGGCCGCCGCCAGTGCGGGCCGGTCGGTGACGTCCAGGGGGTGGATGTGCGCGGTGCCGCCCTGGCGGGCGATCAGCGCCGCGGTCTCCTTCAGGCCGGCCTCGTCGCGGTCGGCGCAGTGGACGGCGGCACCGGCCCGGGCGAGGAGCGCCGCCGAGGCGCGGCCGATGCCGCTCGCGGCGCCCGTGACGAACGCGGTGCGGCCGGTCAGGTCGTACGCCGGGAGAGTCGTCGTCATGTCCGGACCGTACGACCGGATCTGACGGGTCGTCAATTGTCGGGGTGGTGGTTTCCGTCGGGGCCCCGCTGACAGCCCGGGCACCAGTACGTGACCCGGTCGCCGAGCTCCGCCTTTCGGATCGCCGCGCCGCAGCGCAGGCACGGACGGCCCTCGCGGCCGTACACGTGGAGCGGGGTGCCGGGGCGGCGGGTGGTCGTGGTGCGCCGGTCCGGACGGTCCTTGTTCGCGTCCAGGAGGCGGTGGGCCGTGGCGACCAGACGGGCGGGGACCTCGGGGGCGAGCTCGCCGACCGGGAGCCAGGGGGTGACGGCGGCGAGGAAGGCCAGCTCGGACTTGTACACATTGCCGATGCCGGCCAGGTTGCGCTGGTCCAGCAGGGCGTCGCCGAGGGGGCGCGCCGGGTCCGCGACGAGCCGTCGTACGGCCTCCTCGGGGTCCCAGTCCGGGCCGAGCAGGTCCGGGCCGAGATGGCCCACGGCCTGGGACTCCTCGGCGGTACGGATCAGCTCCAGGACCGGGAGGCGGTAGCCGTACGCGGTGGACTCGGCGTTCCCGAGGATCGCCCGGATCTGGTGCTCCGGCCCGCCACGCGGGCGCTCCCCGGTGGCGTACACCCGCCAGGCGCCGTCCATCCGCAGATGCGAGTGGAGGGTGAGCCCGCCCTCGATGCGGGCGAGCAGGTGCTTGCCGCGCGCGGTGACGTCGAGGACCGTGCGGCCGGTGAGGTCGGCGGTCGCGAACCGGGGCACGCGGAGGTCGGCGCGGGTGAGGACGCGGCCGGCGAGGGCGGTGTGCAGGCGGCGGGCGGTCTGCCAGACGGTGTCTCCTTCGGGCATGGAGCCATTGTGGGGTTTTTGTTGTGGGCATGCGTTCCGCCGGGCGGTGCCCACCCGCCGCTGTGGGCAGGCGTTCCGCCGGGGCGATGGGGGTCCCCCTGCTCGAGCAAAGCCGAGAGCTTGGGGGAGGGTGGGCACAACGGAACAGCGCCCTTGCCGGCGCCAGAGGCTTACGCGCCTGGACCCGCACCACCGGGTGCCGTACGGCAGGTGCGGGTCCAGGCGCGGAACGCGGAGGCGCCGCTAAGGGGCGCCGTCCCGTGTGCCCACCCGTCCCGCCCCAGCGGGACGATTGCCCACACGGGCGTGGGCAATCGTCCAGCCGGGCGCGGGGCCCACACGGGGGGTGGGCGACCGACCCGACACGGGCGCGGGCCCACACGGCGGGCACGTGGGGTGGGGTCAGGGGCGGAGGCGGAGGCCTCTGGGGGTGGCCAGGAAGCCGGAGGATTCCAGGGGGCGGGACAGGGGGGACGTCAGGGACGTCGCGCCGTTGATGCGCTCCACCGTGACCGTCCCCAGCGTGCCCGCCCTCGCCGACCCCGCCAGCGCTTCCGCCGCCGCGCCCAGGGTCGGATCGTCCGGGTCCGTCGGCCAGGACAGGAGCGTCTTGCCGCCGCGCTCCATATAGAGCGTGAGCTCGCCGTCGACCAGGACCACCATCGCGCCCGCCTTGCGCCCCGGCTTGTGTCCGGCGCCCGTCGGCGGCTCGGGCCAGGGGAGCGCGGCGCCGTAGGCGTTCGCCGGGTCGGCCGCCGCCAGGACCAGCGCGCGCGGGCCCGTGGCCGCCTCGGCACCGCGGTCGCGGGCCGTCGCGGCCGCCCGCAGCCGGTCCACCGCCCCGTCCATCGCGAACTGCGCCGCGCCGAGACCCTCCACGACATAGCCGCGCCGGGCCTGCCCGCTGTCCTCGAACGCCGCCAGGATCCGGTACGTGGCCGAGAAACCGCCCTCCACGCCCTCGGCGGCCACCGCGCCCCGGGTGACCACGCCGTGCCGGTCCAGGAGCGTGCGGGCCAGGGCGTGCGCCCGGTGGGTGGGCTCCGGCTCCATCGGGGGCAGCATCGACCAGCGGCCCGAGACCGTCGGCGGGCCCGTGCGGGACGCCGTGCGGGCCGCGGCGGTCAGCGTGCCGTACCGCCCGCGCGGGACCGTGCGCCGGGCGCGGTGGGCCGTGGAGCCGGCCGTGCGGCCCGAGCCGAGGAGCGCGCGCAGCGGGGCCAGGGTGTCGTTGGTGAGCCGACCCGACCAGGCCAGGTCCCACAGGGCGTCGGCGAGCTGCGGATCGGTGGCGTCCGGGTGAGTGGTGGCCCGGATCTGGTCGGCGATCTGCCGGAAGAACAGGCCGTACCCGCCGGAGAGGGCCGTGAGCAGGGACTCGTGAAGCGCGGAGAGCTCCAGGGGGTGTGCCGGCGGCAGGAGCAGGGGGGCCGCGTCCGCCAGGTAGAGGGAGACCCAGCCGTCCTTGCCCGGGAGCGAGCCCGCGCCCGCCCAGACGACCTCGCCCGTGGTCGTCAGCTCGTCGAGGAGGGCCGGCGAGTAGTCCCGCACCCGCGACGGCAGGATCAGCTTCTCCAGGGCCGAGGCCGGGACCGGTGCGCCCTGGAGCTGCTCGATCGCCCGCGCCAGGCCGTCGATGCCGCGCAGGCTGTTGCTGCCCAGGTGCTGCCACTGCGGCAGGAAGGTGGCCAGCGCCGCCGGGGGCACCGGCTCCAGCTCATGGCGCAGGGCCGCGAGGGAGCGGCGCCTCAGCCGCCGCAGCACGGTCGCGTCGCACCACTCCTGGCCGATGCCCGAGGGGTGGAACTCGCCCTGGACCACCCGGCCCGAGGCCGCCAGGCGCTGGAGGGCTCCGTCCGTGACGGCCGCGCCGAGGCCGAAGCGGGTGGCGGCCTGGGAGGAGGTGAACGGGCCGTGCGTGCGCGCGTACCGCGCGAGCAGGTCGCCCAGCGGGTCCTTGACCGGCTCGGTGAAGGCCTCGGGCACGCCCACCGGCAGGGCCGTGCCGAGGGCGTCCCGGAGCCGGCCCGCGTCCTCGATCGCCGCCCAGTGGTCCCGGCCGCCGATCCGGACCCGGATCGCGCGGCGGGCCGCCCCCAGCTCGGGCGCCCAGCCCGCCTCGGCGCCGCGCTCCGCCAGCTCCTCGTCCGTCAGCGGGCCCAGGACCCTCAGCAGGTCCGCGACGCCCTCCACGTCCTTGATCCGGCGGTCCTCCGCCAGCCACTGGAGCTCCCGCTCAAGCTCCGTCAGGACCTCGGGGTCGAGCAGTTCCCGCAGCTCCGCCTGGCCGAGGAGCTCCGCGAGCAGCCGCGAGTCCAGGGAGAGCGCGGCCGCCCGCCGCTCGGCGAGCGGTGAGTCGCCCTCGTACAGGAACTGCGCCACGTACCCGAAGAGCAGCGAACGGGCGAAGGGGGAGGGCTCGGGGGTGGTGACCTCGACGAGACGGACGCGACGGGACTCGATGTCCCCCATCAGCTCTTCGAGGCCCGGCAGGTCGAAGACGTCCTGGAGACACTCGCGGACGGCCTCCAGGACGATCGGGAACGAACCGAACTCGCTCGCCACCTGGAGCAGCTGGGCCGCGCGCTGCCGCTGCTGCCACAGCGGGGTGCGCTTGCCCGGGTTGCGCTTGGGCAGCAGCAGGGCGCGGGCGGCGCACTCGCGGAAGCGGGAGGCGAACAGCGCGGAGCCGCCCACCTGGCCGGTGACGATCTGCCCGATCTCGCCCTTGTCGAAGAGGGCGTCCGCCGCGCCGACGGGCGCCTTGTCCGCGTCGTACGTCGTGTCCAGGTGCCGGCCCGGGTCGACCGGCTCGTGGTCGAGGAGGTCGAGGCCCATCTCCAGGCCCATCAGGTCGGCGTCCGGCAGGCGCAGCACGATGCCGTCGTCCGCGTGCATCACCTGCGCGTCCATGCCGTACCGCTCGGCGAGCCGCGCGCCGAGCGCCAGCGCCCAGGGAGCGTGCACCTGCGCGCCGAACGGGGAGTGGATGACGACCCGCCAGTCCCCGAGCTCGTCGCGGAAGCGCTCGACCAGGATCGTCCGGTCGTCCGGCACGTGGCCGCAGGCCTCGCGCTGCTCCTTGAGGTACGCCAGGACGTTCTCCGCGGCCCAGGCGTCCAGGCCCGCGGCGAGCAGCCGCAGCCGCGCGTCCTCGTCCGTGAGGGCGCCGACCTCGCGGAGGAACGCGCCCACCGCCCGCCCCAGCTCCAGCGGGCGGCCCAGCTGGTCGCCCTTCCAGAACGGCAGCCGGCCCGGCACGCCGGGCGCCGGGGAGACGAGCACCCGGTCCCTGGTGATGTCCTCGATCCGCCAGGAGGTGGTGCCGAGCGTGAAGACGTCGCCGACCCGGGACTCGTACACCATCTCCTCGTCGAGCTCGCCGACCCGGCCCCCGCCCTTCTTGGGGTCCGAGCCCGCGAGGAAGACGCCGAACAGCCCGCGGTCGGGGATCGTGCCGCCCGAGGTGACGGCGAGCCGCTGAGCCCCCGGCCGGCCCGTGACCGTCCCGGCGACCCGGTCCCAGACCACGCGCGGGCGCAGCTCGGCGAAGGCGTCCGAGGGGTAGCGGCCGGCCAGCATGTCCAGTACGCCGGTGAACGCGGACTCCGGCAGGGACGAGAACGGGGCCGCCCGGCGCACCACCGCGAGCAGGTCGTCCACCTGCCAGGTGTCGAGCGCGACCATCGCGACCAGCTGCTGCGCGAGGACGTCCAGCGGGTTGGCCGGGATCCGCATGGACTCGATCGCGCCGGTCCGCATCCGCTCGGTGACCACGGCCGCCTGCACCAGGTCGCCGCGGTACTTCGGGAACACCACGCCCGTGGAGACCGCGCCGACCTGGTGGCCCGCCCGGCCCACGCGCTGCAGGCCCGAGGCCACCGACGGCGGCGACTCGACCTGCACGACCAGGTCGACCGCGCCCATGTCGATGCCCAGCTCCAGGCTGGAGGTGGCCACGACGGCGGGCAGTCGGCCCGCCTTCAGGTCCTCCTCGACCTGGGCGCGCTGCTCCTTCGACACCGAGCCGTGGTGCGCCCGGGCGAGCAGCGGCGGGGCGCCCTGCGCCGCCCCCGACTGGGCCATGACCTGGGCCGGAGGAGACCCCTCGGGCAGCGGCTCGCCCGTCGCGCGCTCGTACGCGATCTCGTTCAACCGGTTGCACAGGCGCTCGGCGAGCCGGCGGGAGTTCGCGAAGACGATCGTGGAGCGGTGGGACTGCACCAGGTCGGCGATCCGCTCCTCGACGTGCGGCCAGATCGACGGCTTGTCCCCGCCGTCCTTGCCCTCGGAGGCCGGGGAGCCGCCCAGCTCGCCCATGTCCTCGACGGGGACGACGACGGAGAGGTCGAACTCCTTGCCCGACGGCGGCTGCACGATCTCCACCGCGCGCCCCGGGGAGAGATAGCGGGCCACCTCGTCGACCGGGCGGACGGTGGCCGACAGACCGATCCGGCGCGCCGGGCGGGGCAGCAGCTCGTCGAGCCGCTCCAGGGACAGCGCCAGGTGCGCGCCCCGCTTGGTGCCCGCGACCGCGTGGACCTCGTCCAGGATGACCGTCTCCACGCCCGACAGGGCCTCGCGCGTGGCGGAGGTCAGCATCAGGAACAGGGACTCGGGGGTGGTGATCAGGATGTCCGGCGGCCGGGTCGCGAGCGCCCGCCGCTCGGCCGCGGGGGTGTCCCCGGACCGGATCCCGACCCGGACGTCCGGCTCGGGCAGGCCGAGCCGCACCGACTCCTGGCGGATGCCGGTCAGCGGCGAGCGCAGGTTCCGCTCGACGTCCACGGCGAGGGCCTTCAGCGGCGACACGTACAGCACGCGGCAGCGCTTCTTCGCCTCGGCCGGGGGCGGGGAGGACGCGAGGGCGTCCAGGGAGGCGAGGAACGCCGCCAGCGTCTTGCCGGAGCCGGTCGGCGCGACGACGAGCACGTCGGAGCCCGCGCCGATGGCGCTCCAGGCGCCCTCCTGCGCCGCCGTGGGCGCGGTGAAGGCCCCGGTGAACCAACCACGGGTCGCGGGGGAGAACGAGTCGAGCGCGGACCTGACCATGCCCCCCATCGTGCACCCGACCACTGACAACCGGCCGGACCTGGGCGAATCCCGCTAGTCCCGGGGCGGCGCCGGGGCGCAGAATGGGGGGATGGCGAGGGGTGCGGCGAGGGACGGAGCGAGCCGGGAGGAGCGGGCGCGGTACTGGCAGTACGCCGAACTGCCCGGGGTCGACCTCCTGCACGCCCACTACGTCCACAAGGCCTTCGCCCGGCACACCCACGAGAGTTTCGTGTTCGCCGCGATCACCGAGGGCGTCGAGGCGTTCCACTGCCGCGACGAACTCGTCCACGCCGGGCCCGGCCAGATCGCCCTCGTCAACCCGGACACCCCGCACACCGGGCACGCGGGCGTGCCCGAGGGCTGGACCTACCGGACGATCTACCCCGACGCGGAGATCGTCCGGTCGATCGCCGCCGACACCCTCGCCCTGCGCGGCGAGGCCGGCTTCACCTCGCCCGTCGTCGACGACCCGTACGCCGCCCAGCTCGTCGTCGGCGTCCACCGGGCCGCGGAGGAGGGCAACGCGCTCGCCGCGGACAGCCTCCTGCGCCTGGTCACCGCCCGGCTCCTGCGCAGCCACGGCGGTCTCGTCACCCCGCTCCCGCCCCGCTCGGCGGGCGCCCGGAACGCGGCACGCGCGCGCGAGGTCCTGGAGGCGGGGATGGTCGAGCCGCCGACCCTGGAGCGGCTCGCCTCCGACCTCGACACCGGCCCGTTCGCGCTGCTCCGCGCCTTCCGCGAGGCGTACGGAATGCCTCCGCACACCTGGCTCACCGACGCGCGCGTACGGCGTGCCCGGCAGCTCCTCGACGCGGGGACGCCCCCGGCGGAGGCGGCGGCCGCCGTCGGCTTCACCGACCAGTCGCACCTCAGCCGGCACTTCACCCGGAGCGTGGGGGTGCCGCCCGGGGCCTATCAGCGCGCGCGTGGAGCGGGACGACGGGCCTCGTAGCCGCCGCAAGAACGTACAAGACCGGCCCCCGAGCCGTTCCGTAACGTCCCTGACGTGGCAGAACAGACAGCACCTCCCGTCATACGCGACGGCACCCCCGCCAAACCCGACGCGGCCGTCGTCCGCGACGCGCTCGGCGTCGGCATCGCCGTCGGGCTCTCCGGCTTCGCCTTCGGAGTGACCTCGGCGGGCTCGGGCCTCAGCCTCCTCCAGACCTGCGTCCTGAGCCTGCTCGTCTTCACCGGCGCCTCGCAGTTCGCCCTGGTCGGCGCTCTCGCCGCGGGCGGCAACCCCTTCACTGCCGCCGCCGGAGCGTTCTTCCTGGGCACCCGCAACGCCTTCTACGGGCTGCGGCTCTCCCAGCTCCTCGCCCTGCCGAAGGCCGTCCGGCCCTTCGCCGCCCACTGGGTGATCGACGAGACCACGGCCGTCGCGCTGCCCCAGCCGTCCCGCCGGGCCGCCCGGATCGGCTTCACGGTCACGGGCCTCACCCTGTACGTCCTGTGGAACCTGACCACGCTCCTCGGGGCGCTCGGAGCCGAGGCGATCGGCGACACCGCTGCCTGGGGCCTCGACGCGGCAGGACCCGCCGTCTTCCTGGCCCTGCTCGCCCCCATGCTGACGTCCGCCACGGAGCGCGCCACCGCCGGGATCGCCGTCCTGCTCGGCCTCGGGCTGCTGCCCGTGCTGCCCGCCGGCGTCCCGGTGCTCGCCGCCGCCCTCGCCGCCCCCGCCGTGCTCTGGGCCAAGGGCCGGCGCCCGGCCCCCACCGGAGGAGAGAAGGACTCCCGATGAACGTCTGGATCGCGATCGCCCTCACCGTCGCCGGGTGCTACCTCGTCAAGCTGCTCGGCCTGCTGGTGCCCGCCGGAACGCTGGAGCGCCCGCTCGTCCAGCGGCTCGCCGCCCTGCTCCCCGTCGCGCTGCTCGCCGCGCTCACCGCCCAGCAGACGTTCAGCACGGGCGGCGACCTCGTCCTGGACGCCCGGGCCGCCGGGCTCGCGGCGGCCGCCGTCGCGCTCGTCCTGCGCGCGCCCTTCCTGGTCGTGGTGGGCGCCGCCGTCGCCGTCACCGCGGGGGTGCGGGCCCTGGGCTGGTGACGGACGGCGGGGCGGGGGTCGTACGGGCGGAGGGGCAGGTTCGTACGGGCCGGGGAGGCCGTACGGAGGGCGGGGCGGGGTCCGTACAGGCCGGGAAGTCCGTACGGACCGGGCCGGCGCGGGCGCCGGGTCCTCAGCCGATCACGCGGCCGTGCGCGCGGAGGGTGCGCAGCGCCTCGACGGTGACGATCGGGCGCCACTCCAGGGCCGAGCCGGGCGCCCAGGCCCGCCATCGGATCGGCCAGCCGCCGTCCTCCTCCTGGTCGGCCTCCAGCCGGTCGAGCGAGCGGGCCATCTCCTCGTCCGTGAACCAGCGCGCGGCCAGCGAGTCCGGCACGCGCGCGTAGTCGTGCGGATAGTGGTACTCGCCGGGTGCGTACCCGTCCGCCATGGGGTGGTCCTCCGGCCGGGCCGGGTCCAGGACGGCGAGCCCCTGCTCGCGGACGAGCCGGCCGAGCTTGTCGGCGGCCGCCTCCGCGCGCCCGCGGTCGGGGGCCGAGTCCAGGAAGGCGACGGCCGCCTGGATCTCGTACGGGTGGGACTTCTCGAGCGACTCCACGGCCGACCAGCAGAACTCGGTGGCCCGGAACAGCCACGCGTGCCACACCTGGTTGCGGTGCAGCACGCCGACCACCGGGCCGGTGGAGAGCAGGGCGCTCGGCGGGGAGTCGACGACCGGGATGAAGGGCGCCGACGGGTAGTGGCGCTGGGACGGGTGGATCGCCGGGAGCGCGCCGTCGTGCGTGGACACCTCCGTGAGGTAGCGGCAGATCCGCTCCACGCGCAGTCCGCCGCAGCGGCCGATGGAGTCCAGGACCCGCAGCCCGTGCGCGGTGTGCAGGGGCTGGCTCACCGGGCCGCGCAGATCCGGTTCGAGCGCGTGTCCGTAGCCGCCGTCCTCGTTGAGGTACGCCATGAGGGCCGTCTCGACCCGGTCCGGGCCACCGCGCAGGAAGTGGTAGGCGAACCGGTGCTGTTCGAGGACGCGGGCCGTGAGCCAGATGAAACGCTCGGCGCGCGCCAGGGGGGTCGAGGGCGGGGAGGAGAGGGGATTTTCGGCCATGCTCCGACCGTAGGGCGGAAAAGCGCGGTGACAAGGTCTGCGGAGCGGGCTGCACTCTTGGGAGCGGGATACTGGCTTCATGCGGTTGACGATTTTCTGGGAACGGATGGCGGACCACTTCGGCGCGGCCTATGCCGAGTCCTTCGCGAGCGACCATGTGATGGCCGAGCTCGGGGGCCGGACGGTGCGCGAGGCGCTGGCCGCCGGCTGGGAGGCGAAGGACGTGTGGCGTGCCGTCTGCGCGGCCGTCGACGTACCTGCCGACAAGCGATGACCGGAAAGCGAACCGCGGGGTGACTGGCGGGGATGTGCGGGGTCCCGGGGGGAATGTCCGTGCGGTGCGCGAGACTGGCGGGGTGGCCCCGACTGACGACACCGAGAAGAACGAACCGAACGATGTGCCCGACGTACGCGACGTGACGGCCGACGGTACGGCTTCCCCTGCGCCCTCCGCGGCCCCGGCCGCCGCTCCGGCGGCCGTGCCGTCGGAGGCGCCGTCGGACGCGCCGGCCCTGCCGTCGGACGGCGTGGCCGGCCCGACCGCCGGGGCCGCGCGGATGCCGCGCTGGCTGCCCCGCGCGCTCGTGCTCGCCCTCGCGCTCTACGCCGTCTTCCAACTCGGCAACTGGGCGTTCCACCAGCTCGTCGGCCTCCTCGTCAACATCCTGCTCGCCTTCTTCCTCGCCCTCGCCATCGAGCCGGCGGTCGGACGCATGGCGGCCCGCGGGATGCGCCGGGGCCTCGCCACCTTCCTCGTCTTCTTCGCCGTCACGGTCTTCGGCGTCGGCTTCGTCGTCCTCCTCGGCTCGATGCTGGCCGGCCAGATCGTCGACATGGTCGAGAACTTCCCGAAGTACCTCGACTCGCTGATCAACTGGATCAACCAGAACTTCCACACGGACCTCTCGCGCGTCGAGGTCCAGGACAGCGTGCTGAGCTCCGACTGGCTGCAGAAGTACGTGCAGAACAGCGCGTCCGGCGTCCTCGACGTCTCCGCCACCGTCCTCGGCGGACTCTTCCGGCTGCTCACGATCTTCCTGTTCTCGTTCTACTTCGCGGCCGACGGGCCCCGGCTGCGGCGGGCGCTCTGCTCCGTCCTGCCGCCCGCCCGCCAGACCGAGGTCCTGCGCGCGTGGGAGATCGCCGTCGACAAGACCGGCGGATACCTCTACTCGCGCGGCCTGATGGCCCTCATCTCGGGCATCGCCCACTTCGTGCTCTTCGAGATCCTGGGCGTGCCCTACGCCCCGGCGCTCGCCGTCTGGGTCGGCCTCGTCTCGCAGTTCATCCCGACCATCGGCACCTATCTGGCCGGCGCCCTGCCGATGCTGATCGCCTTCACCGTCAACCCCTGGTACGCGCTGTGGGTGCTCGGTTTCGTCGTGGTCTACCAGCAGTTCGAGAACTACGTGCTCCAGCCGAAGCTCACCTCGAAGACCGTGGACATCCACCCGGCCGTGGCCTTCGGCTCGGTCATCGCGGGCACGGCGCTGCTCGGGGCCGTCGGCGCGCTGATCGCCATCCCGGCCGTCGCCACCCTCCAGGCCTTCCTCGGCGCGTACGTGAAGCGGTACGACGTGACCGACGACCCGCGCGTCCACGGCCACCGGCGCTACGGCGAGGCGGTCGTGGCCCGGCTGCAGAAGGCACTGCACCACAAGAAGGAGACCTCGCCGGGGGAGTCGTGAGCCCGCGCCCGGTCAGAGGTACGAGGGGCCGGTCACCCGGTGCCGGAAGGCGTGCCAGCTCCATGCCTGGACGGCCACCAGGAACGGGGTGACGATCAGCAGGGCGGGCACCAGCAGGCCGAGCGTGGCGGGGGAGGCCGTCCGTCCGGCCAGCGGCAGCGCGGTGCCCGCCCAGAGAGGCAGAGCGGCGAGCAGGGCGCCGGTGAGCGCGAAGGACTGCCAGGGGCGCCCGGCGCGTCCGACGAGCCGGCGGGCCCGCTCGTACGGCAGGCCGGTGAGGCGCAGCGCGGCGAAGCCGAGGCCGTGCGCGGCGAACAGCGCGGCCACCGCGAGCGCCGTGAGCAGCGCCGTGGGGCCCGTCGCCGGGGCGTAGGGGTGCCCGGTCAGCAGGGCCGCGAGCAGCCACCCCCAGGAGAGCGCGACGGTCCAGCTGCCGCAGGAAACGGCCGCGTCGCAGCCCGCGCGCCAGCGGGGTCCCGGGCCGCGGCCGCGTGACCAGAGGCCCGCGTCCCGGAGGATCCAGCCGGCCAGAAGGGCCACGAGGACCGGGAACTGGCCGCTCAGGAGCTCCCCTTCGAGAGCCGGGAAGCAGCCGACGAGGACACCGGCGGCTGCGACCAGCCAGACCTCGTTGCCCAGGAAGAAGGGGGCGAAGGAGGCGAGGACGAGGCGCCGCTCGCGGTCGCTCCGGCCCAGCCAGGGGGCGAGCATGCCGGTGCCGATGTCCGCCCCGGCGAGGACGAACCAGCCCACGGCGAAGAAGGCGAGCAGGGCGATGGCCAGGGTCTCCACGGGGGTTCCTCGGGCTTTCCTCGGTGTGTTCGGGCTGTTCGGCGACTTCAGTAACGGGGAGCCGGCAGTGGGTCCGCCGGGTCTTCCCCCGCGCCTGCGGGGGCTGAGCGCTCGTCGTGGCCGAGGCCGGACTCGACGGGGCCGCGGCGGGCGTGCCGGGCGAGGAGCCAGGCATTGAGGAGGGCGAGCAGTACGAAGACCGTGGTGAAGACGGCGAGGGAGAGGCGCATCGTGCCGGGGGAGAGGTCCGAGACCGCGTCCTCCGTCCTGAGGAGCCCGTAGACCACCCAGGGCTGCCGCCCGGCTTCCCGGAAGACCCAGCCCGCGATCATGGCGAGATACGGCAGCGGTACGGCCGCCATCAGGACGAGGTGCCAGAGCCGGAAGCGGAAGACGGCCTTCTTGAAGCAGGCCAGGATCACCGCGGCGAAGCACAGGTACATCATCAGCGCGAAGCTGATCAGCATCACCAGGCCGCCGCCCCGTGTCCACGCCTCCGAGGGCACGTAGTCGCCCGGCCCGAAGCGCTCTGTCATCTCGGCCTGGATCCGCGCGATCTCGGCGGCCTTCCCGCTGAAGACGGCCGACTTCATGGGCTGGAAGGTGGCGAGGGCGCCGAACTGCAGCCCGCCGAAGACGGCCGCGGCCATCAGCGCGGGCGCCGACAGGAAGACCCCGACGCGCAGGCCGCGGCCGAAGAACTCCCACTCCGTGGTGCGCCGGAAGAGGTGGTACGCGCTCACTCCGGCCATGAAGAACCCGGCGGTCAGCAGCGCTCCCGCCAGGACGTGCCCGAAGGCGAGCAGTGCGGAGGGGTTGGTGAGGACGGCGACCGGGTCGTCGAGGACGAGCTCGCCGCCCTCGGAGCCGTACCCCACGGGGTGGTTGAGGAAGCCGTTGGAGACGAGGATCCAGTACGCCGAGAGGTACGCGGTCAGGACGACGATCCAGATCGCGGCCAGGTGGGCCCAGCGGTTGAGCCGGTTCCAGCCGAAGATCCACAGGCCGAGGAAGGTCGACTCGACGAAGAACGCCACGATTGTCTCGACGGCGAGCGAGGCACCGAGGACGTTGCCCGCCTCGTGGGTGAGACCGCTCCACGCCATGCCGAACTGGAACTCCATGACGAGGCCGGTGACGATCCCGACCGCGTAGTTGATCACGTACAGCTGTCCCCAGAACCGCACCATGCGCGCGTGGAGCGGGTTCCGGCTGAACGTCGCCCTGGTCTGGAGCGCGGCGACGACGGTCGCGAGCCCCAGGGTGAGGGCGACGAAGAGGAAGTGTCCGCCCGCGGTGAGGGCGAACTGCAGCCGCGCGAGATCGAGTACGTCCTGATTCACCCGGTCAGCGTGGGCGTACGGTCAGGGGCCCGGCGTCACCCCGGGGTGGACACCGGGCGTACCCCGGGGGTTGCGGCGCCCCACGCGCGCGTACCCCCTGAGTTGTGCCGGTGCCGTCCCGTCCCCCAGGGGGTCTCAGGCGAGCCAGCCGGGGGTGATCATCCCGGACTCGTACGCCAGGATCACCAGTTGCGCCCGGTCGCGGACGGCCAGCTTGGTCATGATGCGGCTGACGTGGGTCTTGGCGGTGGCGGGGGAGAGGACGAGCCGGCCCGCGATCTCGTCGTTGGAGAGCCCGGCGCCCACCAGGCCGAGGACCTCGCGCTCCCGCTCGGTGAGGGCGTTCAGACGGGGGCTCGGATCCGGCTGCCGGCCCGCGAGAACGGCGAACTCGGCGATCAGGCGGCGGGTCACGGCCGGGGAGATCAGGGCGTCGCCGCGCGCCACGACCCGTACCGCGTGCAGCAGTTCCATCGGCTCGGTGTCCTTCACGAGGAAGCCCGAGGCGCCGGCGCGCAGCGCGCCGTAGACGTGGTCGTCCGCGTCGAACGTGGTCAGGATGACCACCCGCACCCCTTCGAGCCGTGCGTCGCCGGTGATGCGGCGCGTGGCCTCCAGGCCGTCCAGCACCGGCATCCGGATGTCCATCAGGACGACGTCCGGCCGGAGTTCGCGGGCGAGGGCGACCGCCTGCTCCCCGTCGCCGGCCTCGCCGACGACCTCGATGTCCTCCTCGTCGGAGAGGATCGACCGGAAGCCGGCCCGGACCAGGGTCTGGTCGTCGGCGAGCACGACACGGATCATCGGGGGTCCCTCTCGGAGGTGGGAGCTGAGGCGGGTGTGGTCAGGGGGAGCCGGGCGTCCACCAGGAAACCGTCGCCGTCGTTCCGGGCGGTGAGCTCCCCGCCGAACGCGCGGGCCCGCTCCGTCATGCCCCGGATGCCGCTGCCCGGCGGCCGGCCCTCCGGCGCGCCCCCGCCGTCGTCCGCGATCCGCAGCCGCACCGCGTCGGCGCCCCAGTCCAGGGTGATCGACACGGTCCTCGCGCGCGTATGGCGGGTGACGTTCGTCAGGGACTCCTGCACGATCCGGTACGCGGCGAGGTCGACCGGCGGCGGCAGCGGTACGGGCGTGCCCGTGGTGTGCGTACGGACGTCGAGGCCGGCGCTCCGCGCGCGCGTGGCGAGGTCACCGAGGAGCGCCAGACCGGAGGCGGGCGTGGTCGGCGTGGACTCGTCGGCCCGGCGCAGCACCCCGAGGGTCGCCCGCAGCTCGCGCAGCGCGTCCTTGCTGGTCGCCTTCACCGCCTCCAGGGCCTCGGTGGCGGTGACGAGTGCCGTCTCGGGGGCGGGCTTCTTGCCGAGCCGGTGGAGCGCCGCACCGGACTGGACGTTGATCAGCGAGATGCTGTGCCCGAGCACGTCGTGCACCTCTCGGGCGATCCGCAGCCGCTCCTCGGTGGCGGACTGCCGGGCGCGGGCCTCCTGCTCCCGCTCGGCGGCGAGCGCCCGCTGCTCCACCTCGTGGAGGTAGGCGGTCCGGGTGCGCTGGGCCCGGCCCACGGCGACCAGGCTGATCAGCCAGCCGGCCAGCATGGCGAGCGAGGTGTCGTCGATCTGCCGGTGCCCGGGCTGCTGCCTGATCTCGCCGAAGCCGACCGCGAGCAGCGTGACGGCCGCGAGCGCGACGGCGGCGGCGAAGCGGCCCTCGGCGGCGGTCGTGTAGAGCGCGAGGGCGAAGGCGATCATGAGCGGGCCGTCCTGGGCGGACAGCGGGTAGTAGACGACGCAGGCGAGCAGCGTGATCACGGCCACGGCGACGGGCCGGCGCCGCCGGAAGTACAGCGCCCCGCAGCCGATGAGGATCAGCGCCCAGCCGAGCGCCGTGCGGAGCGCTGGCTCGCTCGTGTACTGCGCCGAGACGAGCGTCCAGACCGCCACCACGAGCAGGACGACTCCCGCCACGAGGGCGTCGGCGGCCCTGGGCGACAGACGGCCGCCGCCGGGGGCGCCGAGGGGGAGGGGCATGGGTCGAAGGATAGGCGGGAGACCGGTGCGGGACCCAGGTAGACGAATTGTCTAGTAAAAAAAGTGAATAAAATGGCGGTGGCGCGCAAGCGGTCGAGGAAGGCGGAGTCCATGTCGGACGGCACGTTTCTGCGGTACGTCGCCCTGGGGGACAGTCAGACGGAAGGGGTCGGTGACGGCGACGACACCGTCGGGCTGCGCGGATGGGCGGACCGGCTCGCGGAGTCGCTCGCCCGCGAGTGGCCCGGCGTGCGCTATGCCAATCTGGCCGTACGGGGCCGTCTCGCCGGTGAGGTGCGCGCCGAGCAGTTGGCTCCCGCCCTCGCGCTCCGGCCCGATCTCGCCACGGTCGTCGCCGGCGTCAACGACCTGCTGCGGCCCCGGTTCGACGTGGACGCGACGGCCGGGCACCTGGAGGCGATGTTCGCCGCGCTCACCGGGCAGGGCGCCCGCGTCGCCACCCTCACCTTCCCCGACGCCGGCCGGATCACCCCGCTCGCCCGCCCCCTCGGCCCCCGCGTCGAGGCCCTGAACGAGCGGATCCGCGCGGCCTCGCGCCGGCACGGCGTCACCGTCGTCGAGACCTCCCACCACCCCGTCGTCGCCGACCCCCGGCTGTGGAGCCCCGACCGGCTGCACGCCGGCCCGATCGGCCACGCGCGCATCGCCGCCGCCGTCGCCCACGCGCTCGCGCTGCCCGGCTCCGACGACTCCTGGACCCGCCCCCTGCCCCCGCAGGCCCTCCCCACGGGTCTGGGCGCGGTGGCCGCCGAGCTCCGCTGGGCCGGGTCCTTCCTCGGCCCCTGGATCGGCCGGCGCCTGCGCGGCCGCTCGTCCGGCGACGATCGCCGCGCCAAGCGGCCGGAGCTGCTGCCGGTGGAGGCGGGTCCGCAGTAGGTTCGTGTCGTCGGGGGGTGCGGCGAGAGGGCGGCGAAGTGGAGCTGTGGCTCTCCCTCGCAGTCGGGCGCATCTTTGTCCTCCGGGCCGGCCCGGAGGCCCTGGAGTGGCTCGTGGAGCGCGCCGCCTGACGGCCGCGTGGCGCGCTTGACACTAAAATCGAACATCCATTCTCATGGAAGCCCGACCCTTGGAATCACGGGCTTGTCGCCGAGTTGTCCACAGGTCGGAGGGGACGTCGGGGCCCATTGTCAGTGGCAGGGGTTAGCGTCTTTCACATGAAGCGATCGACTCAAGCAAACCGGGTGGAACCCATGGCAGGAACCGACCGCGAGAAGGCGCTCGACGCCGCGCTCGCACAGATTGAACGCCAATTCGGCAAGGGCGCCGTGATGCGCATGGGCGACCGCACCCAGGAGCCGATCGAGGTGATCTCCACCGGATCGACCGCCCTCGACGTCGCCCTCGGCGTCGGCGGCCTGCCGCGCGGCCGTGTCGTGGAGATCTACGGACCGGAGTCCTCCGGTAAGACGACCCTGACCCTGCACGCCGTCGCGAACGCCCAGAAGGCCGGCGGCCAGGTCGCCTTCGTGGACGCCGAGCACGCCCTCGACCCCGAGTACGCCAAGAAGCTCGGCGTCGACATCGACAACCTCATCCTGTCCCAGCCGGACAACGGCGAGCAGGCCCTCGAGATCGTCGACATGCTGGTCCGCTCCGGCGCCCTCGACCTGATCGTCATCGACTCCGTCGCCGCGCTCGTCCCGCGCGCGGAGATCGAGGGCGAGATGGGCGACTCGCACGTCGGTCTCCAGGCCCGACTGATGAGCCAGGCGCTCCGGAAGATCACCAGCGCGCTCAACCAGTCCAAGACCACCGCGATCTTCATCAACCAGCTCCGCGAGAAGATCGGCGTGATGTTCGGCTCGCCGGAGACCACGACCGGTGGCCGCGCCCTGAAGTTCTACGCCTCGGTGCGCCTCGACATCCGCCGCATCGAGACCCTCAAGGACGGCACGGAGGCGGTCGGCAACCGCACCCGCGTCAAGGTCGTCAAGAACAAGGTCGCGCCGCCCTTCAAGCAGGCCGAGTTCGACATCCTCTACGGCCAGGGCATCAGCCGCGAGGGCGGTCTGATCGACATGGGCGTGGAGCACGGCTTCGTCCGCAAGGCCGGCGCCTGGTACACGTACGAGGGCGACCAGCTCGGCCAGGGCAAGGAGAACGCCCGCAACTTCCTCAAGGACAACCCCGACCTCGCCAACGAGATCGAGAAGAAGATCAAGGAGAAGCTCGGCGTCGGCGTCCGGCCCGAGGCCCCGTCGGCCGAGCCGGGTGCGGACGCGGCGGGCGCCGCCGACGCGACCGGTGCGGACGACGCCAAGAGCGTCCCGGCTCCCGCGAGCAAGACCGCGAAGGCGACCAAGGCCACCGCGGTCAAGAGCTGAACCGGTGACCGGGCGCACCGAATGGCCGGGTGACAGCTCCGACTCGTCGAGGGCCGAGAAGGAGCTGTCACCCCAGGATCCGGCCGAGCGGGCGCGCGCGATCTGTCTGCGCCTGCTCACCGGAAACCCCCGCACGCGCAAGCAGCTCGCCGACGCGCTGCGCAAGCGGGAGATCCCCGACGAGGTGGCGGAGGAGGTCCTCTCCCGCTTCGAGGACGTCGGTCTCATCGACGACGCCGCCTTCGCGGGGGCCTGGGTGGAGTCCCGCCACCACGGCCGGGGCCTCGCCCGCCGGGCGCTCGCCCGGGAGCTGCGCACCAAGGGCGTCGAGCCGACCCTCATCCAGGAGGCGGTGGACCAGCTCGACTCCGAGCGGGAGGAGGCCACGGCGCGCGAGCTCGTGGACCGCAAGCTGCGCGCGACCCGCGGCCTCGACCGCGACCGGCGCCTGAGACGGCTCGCGGGCATGCTCGCCCGCAAGGGGTACCCCGAGGGCATGGCCCTCCGCGTCGTCCGCCAGGCCCTGGAGGCCGAGGGCGAGGACACGGAAGGCCTGGACGAGCCCTTCTGAGACGAGTCCTTCTGCCGCGGGGGGACAGAAGGACTCGTCCGGTGCAGGGCCCCGGGGCAAGGCGTCCGGGGGACGCCCGGTGAGGCGGGTCAGCAGGGGCGGGCCGGGTCAGGCGCGGGTCCCGGGTGGGCCGGGGCAGGTGTTCCGTCAGCCTCGGGTTGCTGGGAGGAGGACCGGGAGGCCGGCGGATTTCCAGGCCTGGAAGCCGCCGATCAGGTCCGTCGCCCGGTGCAGGCCCAGGCGGCGGAGGGACTCGGCCGCGAGGGAGGAGGCGTAGCCCTCGTTGCAGAGGACCACCACCCGCAGGTCGTGGCTGTCCGCCTCGGCCGCGCGGTGGCTGCCCAGGGGGTCGAGCCGCCACTCCAGCTCGTTGCGCTCCACGATCAGCGCGCCCGGGATCAGGCCGTCCCGTTCCCTGAGGGCGGAGTAGCGCGTGTCCACCAGGAGCGCGTCACCCGCCTCGTACGCCTCGTAGGCGGCCCGGGGCTCGATCCGGTCGAGGCCCGACCTGACCCGCTCCAGGAGCTCGTCGATGCCCACTCGCTCGTCGCTCACTGCCAGTCCTCCGGACGCTCGACCTGCTCGAGACGGAGCACCGCGCCCGTCCGGCTGAACCGCCGGATCAGCGGGAGCGGCGGATAGTAGGCGTGCACCGACACCGCGTGGGTGTCCGTCGACTCGTTCAGCACCTCGTGCACATGGTGGCGGCCGAACGCCCGGCCGGTGCCCTCCGGGAGGCGCCGGGAGCGGTCGAGGCCGTCGGCCAGTTCCAGGGTCTTCCAGCCGCTCGCCGGCAGCCGGACCGCGAGCGCGTTCTCGGTCAGCGTGCCGCGCGCGGTCGCGAAGGCGCCCAGCGACTCGGCGTGGTCGTGCCAGCCGGTGCCGGTGCCCGGTGGCCAGCCGATGAGCCAGGCCTCGCTGCCGCCGGGGCCGTCGAGCCGTACCCAGGTACGGCCCTCGGGGTCGAGCGGCAGGGAGTCGACGAGTTCCGTGTCGGCGGCCGTACGACGGACGAAGTCGCGGAGCTCCGCCGAGCTCGGGGAGGGGGTGGGGGCGGGGGAGAGGGCAGGGGGAAGGGGGGTGACGTGCTGGGGCACGGATGACCGTCCTGAGGTTCGCGAAGAGCGCGCGACGGCACACGGCACACGGACATGCGTCGGTGGCGGGGCGCGCGCGGGGAAAGGGGCGAGATCAGCAGGACGGGCGACACACGCAGCCCGCATAGCGGAGGAGGTCCATATGGACCCTCCGCCACAGGCGCACATCGGTGTCGGTCACGCTCCGGAGTACACCATGCGCGCCTGGGGGAATCAATGCATGTCCGCCGTGCGGTCGCCCGCCACGGACACCTCGGCGGCCTCCTCCGCCGGCGCCTCCTCGGTGGCCGAGCCGCCGCGGGCCGCGTCCGCCGCCGCGTACAGCTCCTCCGGGCGGACCCCGGAGAAGGCGGCGACGAGGTGCCCGTCCGGCCGCACGAGCAGGACGGCGTGGGCCGGAGCGCCCGGGTAGGCCTCCGTGACCAGGACCTCCGCCTTCATCGGGAGCGCCTGGACCGCCTCTTCGAGCCGGGGCATCACCCCCGCGCTCCGCCAGTGGCGCCGGTCCCACACCCCGGTGCCGGGTGCGACGAGGAGAACCAGGAGGCGGCCCTGGCCGAGCCGGTCCCGGAGCCGTACGGTCGTGCCGTCGGGGGCGGTCACGCGGACGTCCTCGACCGGGGCGCCCGGCGGCGTGCCGACGGGCGTCTGCCCCTCGGTGTACGGGGGCGCGAGGGGGGAGTGGGGGTACGCCGGGGGCGCGCCGAGCGGACCGCGCCCCACGTGACCGTCGGTCAGCAGGGCGTCGTGGCCGCGCGTGGCCCCCGGCAGGTACGTTCGCAAGCCCCCGCCGCCGCGCAGTACGGGCAGGGACTGGTCCGCCGCGCGCAGCCGGGTCGCGACGGCCGTCCGCCGCTCGCTCTGGTAGCTGTCGAGCAGCCGCTCCGACCCGCCGTGGTGCCAGGCGTGGGCGAGCTTCCACGCGAGGTTGTCCACGTCCCGCAGCCCCTCGTCGAGGCCCTGGGTGCCGACCGCGCCGAGCAGGTGCGCCGCGTCCCCGGCGAGGAGGACCCGGTCCACCCGCCAGCGGCGGGCGAGCCGGTGGTGCACCGTGTGGACGCCGGTGTCGATGAGCTCGTACGGGGGTGTCACACCCTCGCACCAGCCGGCCAGGGTCTCGCGGATCCGGGCGACCAGCGCGTCCGGGGTGACCAGGTCGCCGCGGGGCGGCAGAAGCCAGTCGATCCGCCACACCCCGTCGGGCAGCGGACGGGCGGTGATCTCCTCGCCCGAGCCGCGCCACGGCGGCTGACGGTGCAACAGGGCCTCGCCGGGCCAGGGCAGTTCGGTGCGCAGCGCGGCGACCGCGTGCCGCTCCACCGCCGTCCGGCCGGGGAAGCGGATCCCGAGCAGCTTGCGTACGGTCGAGCGGGCCCCGTCGCAGCCGACGAGGTGGCTGCCGCGCCACCAGGTGCCCTCCGGGCCGCGGGTGTGGGCGACGACCCCGTCCCGGTCCTGCTCGATGGTGTCGAGCCGGGACTCGGTGACGATCCGGATCAGCTTCTGCCGGGAGATGGCGTCGCGCAGGCCGCGGGCCAGGGCGTGCTGGGGGATGTGCAGCGGGGCGGCCGGGGAGGCGGGCGCGGCGGGGTCCTCGGACCACTCCTCGGTGCCGCCGAGGCCCAGGTCGAGGGTGAGCCGGCGCACCTCCTGGCGGCGGCGCATCCCGCGCCAGCCGATCCAGCGGACGCCCTCGTCACGGAGGGTCGTGCAGCCCAGCCGCTCGACCATCGCGGCCATGTCGGCGCGCAGGACGACGCTGCGCGCCGGGCGGGACTCCTCCTTGCCGGCGCCCTCGTCGAGGACGATGCTGGGCACGCCCTGCGCGGCGAGCGCGAGGGAGAGCGCGAGGCCGACCGGCCCCGCGCCCACGATGATCACCGGGTCCACGGCGCGGCTCCTGTAGGCCGGACGGTCATGGGGGCAGCACAGCTGAGTGTGGCACGAGCCCGGTGGTTGATCACAGACCGTATGCAACCCACTGAGGGTGCTTGCGTCAAGCGACGGGGTGGGCGCGGTGCGGCTGACCTGAAGTCAGTACCGCTCCGGCCCACCCCTGTTGTCCCACGGACCCCAGCGGGGTCAGGCGCCGCTGACCGCGTCCGACTCCACCGCGGGGGCTCCGGCCTGGGCCGGGAGGGCCACCGAGGGGGTCTTCCTGCCCTGCCGCAGCCGCTTCTCCAGCCGGGCGGCGAGGCTGGTCAGGATGAAGTTGATGACGATGTAGATGAGGGCGATGACCGCGAGGGTGGCGATCGTGTTGGCGCCGTAGTTGGCCGTGATCTGCCGGTTCTGGCTGAGGAGCTCCTCGAGGCCGAGCAGGGCGCCGCCGAGCGCGGTGTCCTTCACGATGACGACGAGCTGGCTGACCAGGGCGGGCAGCATGACGGTGACGGCCTGCGGCAGCAGCACGTACAGCATGGTCTGGCCCTTGCGCATGCCGAGCGCGACGGCCGCGTCGCCCTGGCCCCGGGGCAGCGAGAGGACGCCGGCCCGGACGACCTCGGCGATGACCGAGGCGTTGTAGAGCACCAGACCGGTGACGACCGCGTACAGCGGGCGGAAGTCGGAGCTGACGGTGGTGAACTGCGAGTACAGCGCGCTCGCGAACATCATCAGCAGCAGGACCGGGATCGCGCGGAAGAACTCCACGAGCGCGCCGACGGGCACCCGTACCCAGCGGTGGTCGGAGAGCCGGCCGATGCCGAGGGCCGCGCCGAGCGGCAGCGCGATCACGATGGAGAGCGCGGCGGCCTTGAGGGTCTCGGTGAGGCCGGGCAGCAGATACGTCGTCCAGACCTCGGAGTCGGTGACGAACGGGCTCCACTTGTCCGCGTCCAGCTGCTGCTTGGCGTTCAGGGCGTCGAGCACCCACCAGGCCACCAGGGCGAGGACAGCGAGGAAGACGATCGTGTAGACGACGTTCCGCCGCTTGGCGCGCGGGCCGGGGGTGTCGTACAGGACGGAGCTCATCGCTTCACCGCCAGTCGCTTGGCCGCCCAGCCCAGGATCAGGCCGGTGGGGAGGGTGAGGACGATGAAGCCGAAGGCGAAGATCGCGAAGACGACGAAGAGCGCGTCGGCCTCGTTCTCGATCATCGTCTTCATCAGGAACGCCGCGTCGGCGGCGCCGATCGCGGCCGCCACGGTGGTGTTCTTCGTGAGGGCGATCAGGACGTTGGCGAGGGGGGTCACCGCGGCGCGGAAGGCCTGCGGGAGGATCACGAGGCGGAGGACCTGGGTGAAGCTCAGGCCCAGGGCGCGGGCGGCCTCGGCCTGGCCCGGCGGCACGGTGTTGATGCCCGAGCGCAGCGCCTCGCAGACGAAGGTGCCGGTGTACGCGACGAGTCCGAGGACGGCGAGACGGAAGCCGATGTCCTCGAAGCGGTCCGCGCCGAGCGAGATGCCGAGGGTCTGGTTGAGACCCAGCAGGCAGGCGACGAGGACGACCGTCAGCGGAGTGTTCCGGACGACGTTCACGTACGCGGTGGCGAAGCCCCGCATCAGCGGGACCGGGCTGACCCGCATGGCGACCAGGGCGGTGCCCCAGATCAGCGAGCCGATCGCCGAGTAGAGGGCGAGCTGAGCCGTCACCCAGAAGGCGCCGAGCAGGTCGTACTGCCCGGAATCAAGAAAGTCGAACACGATGCCCCGCGCTCTCCCCTGGTGGTCGGTCGGTGTGGAGGCCGCCGCGTGGGCGGCGGCCGGTGCCGGTGCGACGGCCGCCCGTGCGCGGGGCGGCCGTCACGACGTCGGGCGGGGTGGTTCAGCTCGCGATCTTCGGCGCGGGCTCGTACTGGTAGCCCGAGGGGCCGAAGTGCTGCTTGACGAGCTTCTCCCAGGTGCCGTCGGAGACCATCTTCTCCAGCGCCTTGTTGATCTTGCCGCGGAGCTCGTCGTCGCCCTTCTTGAGGCCGATGCCGTAGTTCTCGTCGCTCATCTTCAGACCGACGAGCTTGAACTTGCCCTGGTGCTCCTTCTGCGAGGCGTAGCCCGCGAGGATGGAGGCGTCCGTGGTCAGGGCGTCGACGGCCTTGTTCTCCAGGCCGGTGAGGCACTCGGAGTAGCCGCCGAGCTGCTGGAGGTCGGCCTTCGGGGCGAGCTTCTCCTTGACGTTCTGCGCGGACGTCGAGCCCGTCACGGAGCAGAGCTTCTTGGAGTTGAGGTCGTCGACCTTGGTGATCGAGCTGTCGTCGGCGCGGACGAGGAGGTCCTGGTGGGTCAGGAAGTACGGACCCGCGAAGTCGACCTCCTTCTTGCGCTTGTCGTTGATCGAGTAGCTGGCGACGACGAACTTCACGTCACCGTTCTTGATCAGGTTCTCGCGCTCGGCGCTGGGCGCCTGCTTCCAGTTGATCTTGTCCTCGGAGTAACCGAGCTCCTTGGCCACGTACTTGGCGACGTCGACGTCGAAACCGGCGTACGTGCCGTCCGGGGTCTTCAGGCCGAGGCCCGGCTGGTCGAACTTGATGCCGATGTTGATCTTGTCGCCGTTGCTGCCGGAGTCGGAGCCGCTGCCACAGGCGGTGGCGGTCAGGGCGAGGACGGCGGCGGCCGCGGCGGCGGCGGAGACGCTGCGAAGCTTCATGGAGGAAAGTCCCTTGAGTAGGCGTGAGTTGGGAGACTAGGTCGAGAACCCGCTCAGTGGTGAAGGATTTTGGAGAGGAAGTCCTTCGCGCGGTCGCTGCGCGGGTTGCTGAAGAACTCCTCGGGGGCGGCCTGCTCGACGATCTTTCCGTCGGCCATGAACACGACGCGGTTGGCGGCGGAGCGCGCGAAGCCCATCTCGTGGGTCACGACCACCATCGTCATGCCGTCCCGGGCCAGCTGCTGCATGACCTCCAGGACCTCGTTGATCATCTCCGGGTCGAGGGCCGAGGTCGGCTCGTCGAAGAGCATGACCTTCGGGTCCATCGCCAGCGCGCGGGCGATCGCCACGCGCTGCTGCTGACCCCCGGAGAGCTGAGCGGGGAACTTGTCCGCCTGGGTGCCGACCCCGACCCGGTCGAGCAGGGCCCGGGCCTTGGCCTCGGCGGCGCTCTTCTCCGTCTTGCGGACCTTGATCTGCCCCAGCATCACGTTCTCGAGCACCGTCTTGTGTGCGAAGAGGTTGAACGACTGGAAGACCATGCCGACGTCGGACCGCAGCCGGGCGAGCTCCCTGCCCTCCTGGGGCAGCGGCTTGCCGTCGATGGTGATGGTGCCGGAGTCGATGCTCTCCAGCCGGTTGATCGTGCGGCACAGCGTCGACTTGCCGGACCCGGAGGGTCCGATGACCACCACGACCTCGCCGCGGGTGATCGTCAGATCGATGTCCTGGAGGACATGCAGTGCGCCGAAGTGCTTGTTCACGTCGGACAGTACGACCAGGTCGTCCGCGGCACGCGGGGTGGCCTCGGGACTCTTGGACACTGACTCTCCGCTCATCGGCTCTTGCTCCGTCCTCCTCGGTTGGGGAGGACACTAGAGACCCGATGAGACGAGCGTCATCACATCTGAGGGGAAATTGAGGATAACGATACGGCCGCAACTGGACACAGCGTGTGAAGGTGACGCCCTGTGCCGTACCGGGTCCATAACGGAAACGTCGGCGTAACAGGGGGACACTTGACTGTGACACCCATGTTCGGTGTTCATGCCCTGGTACCACCTGGTACACAGAGAGCCGCCATCGGCAGACATTCACCACGGAGGAGGTACGCATGCGACTGCTGCTCGTCGAGGACGACGACCACGTCGCCGCCGCCCTCTCCGCGATCCTCGCGAAGCACGGCTTCACGGTCACGCACGCGCGCAACGGCGAGGAGGCCCTCCAGGCCGTCCTGCCCACCGCCCAGGGCGAGCGGCCCTCGTACGGAGTGATCCTGCTCGACCTCGGCCTGCCGGACCAGGACGGCTACCAGGTCTGCGGCCGCATCCGGAAGCTCACCACCACCCCGGTGATCATGGTGACCGCGCGCGGAGACGTGCGCTCCCGGATCCACGGGCTCAACCTCGGCGCCGACGACTACGTCGTCAAGCCCTACGACCCCGGTGAGCTCCTCGCCCGCATCCACGCCGTCAGCCGGCGCAGCACCGGAGCCGAGGAGGGCGCCGGGAGCACCGGTGCCGCCGAAGGAGCCCTGCTGCGGCTCGGCTCCGTCACCATCGAGCTGCCCACCCGGCGGGTCAGCGTCGACGGCGAGAGCGTCCCGCTCACCCGCAAGGAGTTCGACCTGCTCGCCCTCCTCGCCCAGCGGCCCGGCGTCGTCTTCCGGCGCGAGCAGATCATCAGCGAGGTCTGGCAGACCAGTTGGGAGGGGACCGGCCGCACCCTCGAGGTGCACGTCGCCTCCCTGCGCTCCAAGCTGCGGATGCCCGCCCTGATCGAGACCGTACGGGGCGTCGGCTACCGCCTCGTCGCCCCCGCGTAAGGACCGGACGGCCCCCTCGTGCGCACCCGACTCCTCCCGCTGCTCATCGTGCTGATGGCCGGCGTGCTGCTGGCCCTCGGCTTCCCGCTCGCGGCCAGCCTCGCCGCGTCCGAGCAGCAGCGGGTCGTCGTCGACCGGCTCGACGACGCCGCGCGGTTCGCCGCCCTCGCCCAGTTCGTCAACGAGAGCAACCCCGCCACGGACGAGCGGCAGAGCACCCTCGGCGGCGAACTCGCCAGCTACCACGACGTGTACGGCATCCGGGCCGGCGTCTTCTACCGCGACAACCGCGCCATGGCCGCCGCCCCCGAGGACTGGGTCGTCCCCTACGACGGGGAGGGCCGGCGCGCCTTCAACGAGGCCCTGCTCGGGCGCCGCAGCCACGACCCGCCCCAGGTCTGGCCCTGGCAGGGGCACGCCCGGCTCACCATCGCCTCACCCGTCGTCCGCGACGGGGACGTCGTCGCCGTCGTCGTCACCGACTCGCCCACCGGACAGCTCCGCTCCCGCATCCTGCGCGGCTGGCTGCTGATCTTCGCCGGTGAGGCCGCCGCCATGCTCCTCGCCGTCGGCGCCGCGTTCCGGCTCACCGGCTGGGTGCTGCGACCGGTCCGGGTCCTGGACGCCGTCACCCACGACATCGCCACCGGGCGGATGAACTCCCGCGTCGCCGCCACGGGCGGGCCCCCCGAGCTGCGGCGCCTCGCCCGCTCCTTCAACGAGATGGCCGACAACGTCGAGGACGCGCTCGAACAGCAGCGGGCCTTCGTCGCCGACGCCTCCCACCAGCTGCGCAACCCGCTGGCCGCGCTGCTCCTGCGGATCGAGCTGCTCGCCCTTGAGCTGCCCGAGGGAAACGAGGAGATCGCCTCCGTACGCACCGAGGGCAAGCGCCTCGCCCAGGTCCTCGACGACCTGCTCGACCTCGCGCTCGCCGAGCACGCGGCGGCCGAGCTGCGCCTCACCGACGTCGGCGCGCTCACCGCCGAGCGGGTCGCGTCCTGGCGCCCGGTCGCCGAGGACAAGGGCGTCAGCCTGACCGGGGAGTGCGGGGCGGTCACCGCCTGGGCGGACCCGGTGGCCCTGTCCAGCGCCCTCGACGCCGTGATCGACAACGCGCTCAAGTTCACCCCCGCCGGGGAGTCGGTCGACGTCACCGTCGTCCCCGAGCGGTCGACCGTGGCCGTCGTCGTCGCCGACCACGGGCCCGGCCTCACCGAGGAGGAGCTCGGCCGCGTCGGCGACCGCTTCTGGCGCTCGGGCCGCCACCAGAACATCAAGGGCTCGGGCCTCGGCCTCTCCATCGCGCGCGTCCTGCTGACGGCGGGCGGCGGAGGCGTGACCTTCGCCCCGAACGAGCCGCACGGGCTGAGGGTGACGGTCACCGTGCCCCGGCACGCGCCGGAAGCCCCCTAGGGGCCTGTCCGGCGGATCAGGGTCGGACAGGCCCCTAGGGCTTCACCGACCGGTAGTAGCGGCGGGCGCCGTCGTGGAGCTGCAGGGGTTCGGTGTAGACGGCCGTCCGCAGGTCGACCAGCTGGGCCGGGTGCACCTGGCGGCCGATGCCGTCCCTGCTCCTGATCACCGTACGGGTGAAGCCCTCCACCAGGTCCTCGTCCGCGTCCACCGTGGTGACCAGCAGGTTCGCCACCGCCAGGGTCTCGATCGGCCGGCCGTCCTGCGCCTTCGCGTACGCGTCCGCCGGGATCACCGCCGAGCGGTAGAGCCGGGTCGACTCGCCGACGTCGTGCAGCCGGTCGACCAGGCGGGAGTCCAGCGCGATCAGCCGGACCGGGAACCGCTCGGACAGCTTCTGCACCGCGTCGGTCGGCAGGCCGCCCGACCAGAAGAAGGCGTCGAGCTCGTCCCGCTCCAGGAGCCCCGGCATCGTGTCGATGCCCGCCGCGACCGACTCGACGTCCCGGTCGGGGGTCAGACCCGCCGCGGCGAGGACCCGGTCGGCGATCAGCCGCACGCCGGAGCCGGCCTGTCCCACGCCGACCCGGAGCCCGCGCAGGTCCTGGACCTTCTGCACCGAGGAGCCCTTGCGCACGACCAGCTGTACGTAGTCGTCGTAGAGCCGTGCGCAGCCGCGCAGCCGCTCGAAGCCGGGCCTGCGCTCGCGCTGGTACTGGGCCACCGCGTCGGCCGTCGCGACCGTGAAATCGGCCTCGCCGGTCGCCACCCGGGCCAGGTTCTGCTGGGAGCCCTCGCTGTCCACGAGCTTTATCGACACCTCGGGCAGGTCCTGCGCCAGGGCGTTCTTCAGGAGTCGCCCGTACATCTGGTAGACGCCGGTGGGGACACCCGTACTGAAGGTGACGGAGCCGCTCGGGGCGGGGGAACCGAAGGGAATCAGCCACCACGCGAGCACCCCGCACACCGCGAGCAGCGCGGCCGTGACCGCCAGGAGACGGCGGCGGGCGGCACGGGAGAGCGAGGCGAACATGCAGCCGATCCTGCCAGGTGGGCGGCGTGTCTGGCCAGGATCGGCTGGTGCGGGAGGCCCGGGCGCTTCCGTACTGGCGAGTAGCTGCCGGGCCGGTACGCGCGAGCCGGCCTGCCCGGCGACCCCTGCCCCGTACGGCCGCCCGCCCTCACGCCCGCACCCCCGGAGTCCGTACGAACGGACGGGCCGGCCCCGAGTGCGCTCCGCCGAAGCGGTGAGCGAGGTCGTCGGTGCGCGCCGTGCCGTGTGTCGTGCCGGGGCGCGGGGGTGATCGCGGTTAGCGTCGGAGCGCGCTCGGTGATCTTGAGGACAGTCCCCTGTCCGCCCCTGGCGTCCCTTCCGAGCCGACCAACTCACCCCTGTCCCAAGGGAGTTTTCCTATGCCCGCAGCGAAGACGCCGGCCCGCCGAGTGCCGGTCCGCCGCCTCACCCCGCCACGGCGGTGAGGCGGCGCACCACCTCGTCCCGGCCCAGGGCGCGGGCCACGGCGACCGGATCGGGGCTGCGGGTGGCGCCGGTGAGCGCCACCCGGGCCACGTTCGCGATCAGCCTCGGCGGTCCCGCCCAGCGGTTCGGGTCCCAGCGCCAGGAGGCCGTGTCCGGGGCGAAGCCGTGGCGCCCGGCGAGCTCCCCGAGGTTCGTGTACCGCTTCTCGAAAGAGAGGCTCGCGAACTCGGAGGCGACGGAACGCACTTGGTCCTCGGGAAGGCCGCCGTAGCGGTCGTCCCCCGGCGCCGGGGGACGACCGAAGAGCTCCGCGAAGAAGAAGCCGTACCGGTCGCGGGAGCAGGACCAGCGCTCCAGGTCCTTGCGGGCCGGGGCGCCCTCCGGCCGGCCCGTGGCCACGGCGGCCAGGGCCAGCTCCTCGTGGTGCGCGAGGACGGAGGCGAGCTCCGTGTCGTACTCCTCCGCCCAGGCGAGGAGCTGCCCGTACAGCGCGTCCGGCGTGAGGGAGGCGATGAACTCGCGGCTCAGCGAGTGCAGTTTGGGCAGGTCGAGCAGAGGACCCGAGGGGCGCATGCCGTCGAGCCGGACGTCGGCGGCGAGCGCCTCGGCGGTGGGGACGTCCATCAGCCGGACGTTGGCGCGGCCCCGCAGGTAGTGCTGGACGGCGGCCGGGGGATAGCCGACCGACGCCTCGGGGTCCTTGCGCTTGCTCAGCTTGCGGCGCGAGGGTCCCTCCGCCTTCATGAGCGGGGCGAGGTGCGCGTACCTGGGCGGCTCGAAGCCCAGTGCCGTGTGCAGCTGGAGAGGGACCGGGGTCGAGGAGAGCCACTCCTCGCCGCGCACCACGAGTGTCACCCGCATCAGGTGGTCGTCCACCACATGCGCGAAGTGATAGGTGGGCAGCGGCAGTTCCTTCTGGGAGGACTTGAGGAGGACGATGTCGTTGCCGTTGTCCTGCATCGTGACGGAGGCCCGGATGCGGTCCGTGAACCGCACCCGGCCGGGGAACTCGTACGGGCAGCGGAACCGCACCACGTACGGCTCGCCCGCCGCGAGCCGCCGCGCCGCCTCCTCCGGGGCGAGCGTCCGGCACGGCGCCCAGCGTCCGTGACAACCGAGCGGCGAGCGGCTCGCGCGCTGCTCCTCCGCGCTCCGGGCGAGCAGCTCCTTGCCGCAGGAGCAGGGGTACGCGCGGTCGCGCCTCAGGAGCTCGCGCACATGGCTGAGGTAGATCTCCCGGCGCTCGACTGGAGGTACGGGCCCCACGCGCCGTCCCCGGCGGCGCCGCCCTCGTCGGGCGCGAGCCCGAAGGCCTCCAGCAGGCGGGAGAACTCCTCCGCGGCGCCCTCCACCCGGCGGGAGCGGTCGGTGTCCTCGACGCGCAGGACGTGCACGCCGCCCGACTGGCGGGCGAGCGCCCGGGCCACGGCCGCCGTGTGGAGGCCGCCGATGTGCAGGTGTCCGGTGGGGCTCGGCGCGAAGCGCGTGACCTCGGCGCCGTCCGGCAGGGCGCGCGGCCCGAACCGCCGCTCCCAGTCGGCCGGTTCCGGGAGATCGGGCAGGAACATCGCGTTGATGACGGACAGGTCGAGCACGGTGGACTCCCTCCTGGGGTTCCTGGAGAGATCCACCGTAGGGCGGTGACCGGCCGATCCGACGGGCCCGAGGGCGCGAGGCTGCGGAACTCCGAACCCTCTTCGGTGGTGAGGACCCCCAGCGGCGCCGTGGGTCAGTAGCGTCCCGAGGACCGCTCCGTACGCGAACCCCGGCCGTACGAGGGCCGGTTCCGTGCGACGACCACAAGGGGGTGTGAGGGGCGGCACGCGCGCCGTGGCCCTGCTCGCGCTCGGCTCCTTCGCCATGGGGGCCGACGCCTACGCGATGGCCGGACTGCTCCCCGCCACGGGCGCCGACCTGGACGTCTCGGTCTCCCTCGCCGGGCAGTCCGTCACCGCCTTCACCCTCTGCTACGCCCTGGTCGCCGCCGCTGCTCTCGGCCGTCCTCGCCCGCTGGGGCACCCGTGCCGTCCTCGTCACCGGGCTCGTCACCGCGCTCGTCGTCTTCGTCCTCGCCAACACCGGTACCGCGCTGGCCGGTTCGTACGCCGCGCTCCTCGGCACCCGCGCCCTCGCCGGCGCCGGAGCGGGCCTCTTCACCCCGGCCGCCGCCACCGCCGCCGTCGCGCTCGTGACGCCCGAGCGGCGCGGGCGGGCCCCCGGCCTCGTCCTCGGCGGCATGAGCGCCGGCACCGTGCTCGGCGTGCCGCTCGGGCTGCTCGTCGCGGCCGGCTCCGGCCGGCGCGCGGCCCTCTGGCTGATCAGCGGCCTCGGCCTCGCCGCCCTGCTCGGCGTCGCGACGGCACTGCCGCCCGTGCGGGGAGCCGCCGCGCCCTCGCTGCGGGACCGGATCGGCGCCCTCGCCCGCCCCCGGGTCGCCGTGGCCGTCGCCGTCACCTTCACCCAGACCGTCGCCGGCCTCGGGCTCTACACCTACCTCGAACCGGTCCTGCACCGCGTCGCCGATGTGGACAGCGCGGTGCCGTACCTCTGGGTCTGGGGCATCGGCGGCGTCTGTGGCAGCTTCCTCGCCGGGACCCTCGTCGACCGGACCGGCCGGCCCGACCGCCTCCCTGCACGGCAAGACCGCCCTGGTCATCGGGCCGGCGCCTTCGCCGGCGTCGTCGCCGCACTGCGCCGCTCCGGCCTCGACCGGGTGCACGTCGCCAACCGCACCCCGGAGAAGGCCCAGCGGCTCGCCGAGACCACCGGGGGAGTGGGCTACGACCTCACGGACGTGCCCCGGCTCCCCACCGAGGTGGACGTCGTCGGCGCCACCGCCGCCACCGGCCACCTCGTCACCGCCCGGCACGTCGAGGAGGCGCGCGCCTCCCGGGACGACCGCGAGCTGTTCCTGCTCGACCTGTCCCTGCCGCACAACATCGCCCCCACGGCGGCGGAACTGCCCGGCGTCACCTTCGTCGACCGGCGCCGGATCGCGGAGGAGGGCCAGGAGGACGAGATCTCGGCGGCCAGCGTCCAGGCCGCGCACGAGCTGATCGACGCCGAGGTCGAGCAGTTCCGTACGGGCCTCCGGCTCGCCGGCGCCAAGCCCGTCCTCACCGCCCTGCGCACGGCTGCCACCGAGGCGGCGGAGGCCGAGCTCGACCGGCTCGCCCGCCGTCTCGACGGGCTCGACGGCGCGGCAGGAGATCGGCCGCACCGTCCGCCGCATCGTCGACAAGGCCCTGCACCAGCCCACCGTCCTGGTGCGGGAGCTGGCCGCGGACCCGGACGGCGCCCGGCACATCGCCGCCTTCACCCGCCTCTTCGCCGCGGCGGAACCTCCCCGCGACAGCGACACGAACGACCCGAACGAGAAGAAGATCGAGGCCATCGCATGAGTGACACCTCGGCCCTCTGGGAAGCCGAATCCATCGCCGTCATCGGGGCCAGCGAGGGCCCCGGCGCCCTGGGCCGCAAGCCGCTCGACTACCTCCTCCGGTACGGCTACAAGGGCCGCATCCTGCCGGTCAACCCGCGCTCCAGCTGGCCGCGCGCGGTGCGTTCGTGGAGGTCGGCGACACCGTTCAGCCGGCCCCCGCCTCCCGCTTCGACCGCACCCCGGCGGACGCCCCGGGCCGCGCCCCGCGACCGGGCGAGCACACGGACGAGGTCCTCGCGGAGTGGGCGCGGGCCTCCCGATGACTCAGGCCTCCAGGTAGCGCAGCACGGCCAGGATCCGCCGGCTGTAGCCGTCGGTCCGGTGGAGCTCCAGCTTGTCGAAGACGACGCCCAGGTACTTCTCGACCGCGCTCAGCGAGAGGTGCAGCTGCCGGGCGATGGCCGCGTTCGTGTAGCCCTGGGCCAGCACCTCCAGGACCTCCCGCTCGCGGGGCGTGAGCCGGGCCAGCGGATCGGCGTGGGTGCTGCGGACGACCAGCTGGTGCACGACCTGCGGGTCGATCGCCGCCCCGCCCGCGTGGATCCGTTCCAGCGCGTCGAGGAACTCCTCGACCTGCGCCACCCGGTCCTTGAGGAGGTAGCCGACCCGTTCCGCGCCGGCGGCGAGCAGCCGGGCCGCGTAGCTGCGCTCGACGTACTGCGAGAGCACGAGCACCCCCGTCTCCGGCAGCCGCTCACGGATCTCCACGGCGGCCCGCAGCCCCTCGTCGGTGTGGGTCGGCGGCATCCGGATGTCGGCGACCACGACGTCCGGCCGCCGCGCCTCGACCTCGGCGACGAGGTTCTCCGCGTCGCCGAACGAGGCGAGCACCTCGTGGCCCTCCTCGACGAGCAGGCGCACCAGGCCCTCCCGCAGCAGGGTCGAGTCCTCGGCCAGGATCACGCGCACGGCAGCTCCGCGACAAGAGTGGTGGGTCCCCCGAGAGGGCTGTCGACGCGCAGGGTCCCGTCGAGCGCGGCGACCCGGCTGCGCAGCCCGGTGAGCCCGCTGCCCGCCGGGTCCGCGCCGCCCCGGCCGTCGTCCTCGACCCGCACGGTGAGCAGCGGGCCGACGCGCGTGACGCACACGGAGACGGCGGAGGCGGCGGAATGCTTGGCGGCGTTGGTGACGGCCTCCGACACCACGAAGTACGCGGCGGTCTCCACCGGCCGGGGCAGCGGCGCGTCCCCGGCCTCGAAGCGGACGCGCAGCGGGATCCCGCAGCGCTGCGCCACCCCGCCGAGCGCCTCTTCCAGGCCCAGGCTGTCGAGGGCCGCGGGGTACACCCGCCACGCCACGTCCCGCAGCTCGGCCAGCACGTCCTGCGCCTCCCGGTGCGCCTGCCACAGCAGCGCGTCCGCCTGCTCCGGGTCGCGCTCCCGGCCCCGGCGGGCCCGGCCGAGCAGCATGGCCAGGGCCACCAGCCGCTGTTGCACGCCGTCGTGGAGGTCGCGCTCGATCCGCCGGCGCTCGCTGTCCACGGCCTGGACCACGGCGGCCCGGCTGAGCGCGAGCTCGTCGATGCGGCGGCGCAGCAGCTCCTGCTCGGAGGGGCCGAAGCACGCGCGCGCGAGGCGGGCGTCGAGCGCGGTGAGGGCGTACAGGCCCTGGACGTCGAGGAAGAGCAGGACGCCGCCGAGCAGCAGCTGACCGAGGAGCTCGGTCCAGCCGAGCGAGCCCCGGACCACGCCCCGGACGAGCAGCACGGCCAGGACCTCGCCGAAGACGAGGAGCCCGAGGACGATCCCGGTCACAAGGCCGGCCCCCACGCGGGCGGCGAGGTAGCGGAGCAGCCGCCGGTCGGGGACCTCGTACGCGCCGGGGAACCGGTCGCCGAAGAAGACCGAGCGGCGGCTCCGCTCCAGGGCGGCGAGCCGCCGGGCCCCGGCCATCAGGACGGGCCGCGCGCGGGGCCACAGCAGAAGGGGGCCGAGGACGAGACCGGGGACCAGGAAGAGGAGGGGGCTGAGGCAGCCGAGCAGCACGCCGACGAACCGCCGGCCCGCCGATGCCTCCCCTTCGCCCCCGCGCACGATCCCGGAGCCTACTTCGTCCGGTACGGGTTCCCGCCGGCCGCTCACGAGGTACGGCGGTGCTGAGCGCGGCCGCGCCCCCGGAGCCGTACGGCGAGGAACGCGGCCAGGGCCACGAGGACCAGCACCAGAACGGCCTTGGACAGCACGCCCACGTACCCCTCGACGAGGTCCCAGCGGTCCCCGAGCCAGTAGCCGGCCATGACGAGGACGCTGTTCCAGACGAGACTGCCGAGCGTGGTGAGGGTGAGGAAGAGATGCATAGGCATCCGCTCGACCCCCGCGGGCACGGAGATGAGACTGCGGAAGATCGGCACCATCCGCCCGAGGAAGACCGCCTTCGTGCCGTGCCGCGCGAACCACCGCTCGGTCCGCTCCAGATCGGAGACCTTCACCAGCGGCAGCCGGGCCCAGAGCGCGTGCATCCGCCGCTGTCCGAACAGCGCGCCGATCCAGTAGAGGGCCACGGCGCCGACCACCGAGCCCAGCGTCGTCCAGAACAGCGCCGAGGCGAGGCTGAGGACGCCCTGCCCGGCGGCGAAGCCGGTCAGCGGCAGGATCACCTCGCTGGGCAGCGGCGGGAAGAGGTTCTCGAGCGCGATGGCGAGCCCGGCGCCGGGCCCGCCCATCGTGTCGACGAGTCCGGCCGCCCAGCCGGCGAATCCGTCGGCGGGCTCCCCGGCCAGGGCCAGGTCCAGGGCGGGGCGGGAGAGGAGCGGGGTGATCGGCACGGCGGATCTCCAGGACGGCAGCGGGTTCCGAGGCCCTCCGCCCCGGCACCGTCCACGCTAGAAATCCCACCTCACCCCCGGTACGAGGCTTCCCGCCCGGCCTCCCTGCGGAAAACCGCAGGGGTGCGGCGGCCCCCGGCGTGGGACGGGGCGTCTCCCCGGACCGCCTACCCTTGGACGCATGACGAGCAGCAGCGACCGGAGCACCGCAGTGAGCGTTGACGGCACCAAGACCTACGAGATCCGCACCTACGGGTGCCAGATGAACGTCCACGACTCCGAGCGGCTCTCCGGTCTGCTGGAAGAGGCGGGTTACGTCCGGGCCCCCAAGGGCGCGGACGGCGACGCCGACGTCGTCGTCTTCAACACCTGCGCGGTCCGCGAGAACGCCGACAACAAGCTGTACGGCAACCTCGGCCGGCTCGCCCCGATGAAGACCGCGCGCCCCGGCATGCAGATCGCCGTCGGCGGCTGTCTCGCCCAGAAGGACCGCGACACCATCGTCAAGAAGGCCCCCTGGGTCGACGTGGTCTTCGGCACGCACAACATCGGCAAGCTGCCGGTCCTCCTGGAGCGCGCCCGCGTCCAGGAAGAGGCGCAGATCGAGATCGCCGAGTCCCTGGAGGCCTTCCCCTCCACGCTGCCGACCCGCCGCGAGTCCGCGTACGCCGCCTGGGTGTCGATCTCCGTCGGCTGCAACAACACCTGCACCTTCTGCATCGTCCCCGCCCTGCGCGGCAAGGAGGAGGACCGCCGGCCCGGCGACATCCTCGCCGAGATCGAGGCGCTCGTCGCCGAGGGCGTCTCCGAGATCACCCTGCTCGGGCAGAACGTCAACGCGTACGGCTCCGACCTCGGCGACCGCGAGGCCTTCAGCAAGCTGCTGCGCGCCTGCGGGCAGATCGAGGGCCTGGAGCGGGTCCGCTTCACCTCCCCGCACCCCCGCGACTTCACGGACGACGTCATCGCGGCCATGGCCGAGACGCCGAACGTCATGCCGCAGCTGCACATGCCGCTCCAGTCCGGCTCGGACTCGATCCTGCGGGCGATGCGCCGCTCGTACCGGCAGGAGCGTTTCCTCGGGATCATCGAGAAGGTCCGCGCGGCCATTCCGCACGCCGCGATCTCCACCGACATCATCGTGGGCTTCCCCGGCGAGACCGAGGAGGACTTCGAGCAGACCATGCACACCGTCCGCGAGGCCCGCTTCGCGAACGCCTTCACCTTCCAGTACTCCAAGCGGCCCGGAACCCCGGCGGCCACCATGGAGGGCCAGATCCCGAAGGAGGTCGTGCAGGCGCGCTACGAGCGTCTGGTCGCCCTCCAGGAGGAGATCTCCTGGGAGGAGAACAAGAAGCAGGTCGGCCGCACCCTTGAGGTCATGGTCGCGGAGGGCGAGGGCCGCAAGGACGGCGAGACGCACCGCCTCTCCGGGCGCGCCCCCGACAACCGGCTCGTCCACTTCACGAAGCCCTCGCAGGACGTGCGTCCCGGTGACGTGGTGACGGTCGAGATCACGTACGCGGCTCCGCACCACCTGCTCGCCGAGGGCGAGGTCTCCTCGGTCCGCCGCACGCGGGCGGGCGACGCGTGGGAGAAGCGCACGGCGGCCCCGAAGCCGGCGGGCGTCCTCCTGGGCCTCCCGCAGATCGGCGCCCCGGCCCCCCTCCCGCCCCTGGAAACCCCGGCCTGCGGCACGCACTGACACCGCGGGGCCCGCGCCCGCTGCCGTGTGGGCAATCGTCCCGCATGGGGGTCCCCCCAGGACGAAGTCCTAGGGGGAGGGACGGGTGGGCACACGGGACGGCGCCCTCAGCGGCGCCTCCGCGTTCCGAGCCTGGACCCGCACCGCATGCACCGAGCGGGTGGTGCGGGTCAGGGCGCTTGAGCCTCTGGCGCCGGTAAGGGCGCCGTCCGTTGTGCCCACCCTCCCCCAAGCTCTCGGCTTCGCTCGAGCAGGGGGGACCCCCACGCCCCGGCGGAACGCATGCCCACAACGGGCGTGGGCACCGCCCACAACGGGCGTGGGCACCGCCCACAACGGGGGTGGACGCCGCCCGCAACGGGGGTGGGCGCCGCCCCGGCGGAGCGAGCGCCCGCGACGGACGCGGCGCGCAGTAGGCTGCCGATCATGCTTGTCGCCGCAGCCGTCTGCCCCGCCCCGCCCCTCCTCCTCCCCGAGATCGCGACCGGCGCCGCCCCCGAGCTGGACGCCGCCCGCGCGGCCTGCGCCGACGCCGTCGGGCTGCTCGCGGCCGCTCGCCCCGACCGGCTGTACGTCGTCGGCCCCGCCGAAGAGGGCGCGCACGGCGCCTACCCGGCCGGCGCGACCGGCTCCTTCGCCGGATTCGGCGTCGACCTCTCCGTACAGCTGGGCGACGGCCCGTCGACTCCCCGTCCCCTCCCCGCCTCCCTCTCCGTCGCCGCCTGGCTCCTGACCCGCGCCGCCTGGGCCGACGCCCCGATCGAGGGCCTGGGCGTGACCGAGGCGACGGCGACGGACGTCTGCGCCGCGACCGGCCGCGAGCTCGCCGCCTCCGCCGAGCGCGTCGCCCTCCTCGTGATGGGCGACGGCAGCGCCTGCCGGACGGTGAAGGCCCCCGGCTACCTGGACGAGCGCGCCGCCGGCTTCGACGCGGAGGCCGCCGGGGCGCTCGGCACGGCCGACGTCGCCGCGCTGCTCGCGCTGGACGCTGGGCTCGCGGGCGAGCTGAAGGCGGCCGGTCGCGCCCCCTGGCAGGTCCTGGCCGGCGCCGCGGAGGGTGCGGGCCTCGACGGCCGGCTGCTCTTCGAGGACGCCCCGTACGGCGTGGGGTACTTCGTCGCCGCCTGGTCGTAGAGGCCACGCACACGACGGCGGACGGCCGCGGAGCGCGATGCTCCGCGGCCGTCCGCCGTGCGGAGGGACTGTCGGGTGACGTCGGTCGTCAGGCGGCCGGCGGCGGCGTCGCGCCACCGCTCCCGGGCGTGCCGTCGTCCTTGTGACCGATCCGGTCGATGGCGTTCTTCGCCTTGCCCGTACCGGACTGGATCTTGTCGCTGTACTTGCCCTTGGTCTTCTCGTCGACCAGCTTCGCGGCCTTGTCCAGGCCGTGGTCGATCTTCTCGCCGTGCTGCTGCGCGAGGTCGGCGACCTTGTCCTTGGCCGGGCCGAGCTTGCCCTTCAGCGAATCCAGGAGACCCATGGAGCACCTTCCCTCCGCGGACCCCGGGGGCCCGTGTTCCGTGTCCTACTTCCGGGCGCCTTCGCCCGCCTCGTTGTCGGCGGCGGCCTCGGCCGACTGTTGCTTCGGGATCTCCACGGCCTCGGCGGCCGCCGGTTCGGCCGTCACCTCGTCCGTCTCGACGTCCTCCGCGGCAGCCGTCGGGGCCTCGGCCTCGGCTGCCTCGGCCGTGACGTCCGCCCCGGTGTCGGCCTGCTTCTTCCGGCGAAACATTGCAAAAACACCCATATTTACTCCATAGCGTACTTGGACGGGGAGGGTCCCGTGATGTTCGACGGCCGGAACCTCGCAACAGGCAACGAAGCCGGATGGGGCCCGTCACGTAGCTCGTTCGGGGACCGGCCGGGAGGTTTGCGAGACTGGGACGGTGAGAAGCGCAGCTCCCGCCCCGCGGGTCATCGCCGTCGTCGGCCCCACGGCGGCCGGAAAGTCCGATCTGGGTGTATTCCTGGCGCAGCAGCTCGGCGGCGAGGTCGTCAACGCCGACTCGATGCAGCTCTACCGGGGGATGGACATCGGAACCGCCAAGCTGACGCTTGAGGAGCGCGGCGGCGTCCCGCACCACCTCCTCGACATCTGGGACGTCACGGAGGCCGCCAGTGTCGCCGAGTACCAGCGGCTCGCCCGCGCCGAGATCGACCGGCTGCTCGCGGCCGGCCGCACCCCGGTCCTCGTCGGCGGTTCAGGCCTGTACGTACGGGGGGCCGTCGACGCCCTGGAGTTCCCCGGCACCGACCCGGCCGTCCGGGCGCGCCTGGAGGCCGAGCTCGAGGAGCGCGGCTCCGGCGTCCTGCACGCCCGGCTCGCCGAGGCGGACCCCGAGGCGGCCCGCGCGATCCTGCCCAGCAACGGCCGGCGCATCGTCCGGGCCCTCGAGGTGATCGAGATCACCGGCAAGCCCTTCACCGCCAACCTCCCGGGCCACGACTCCGTCTACGACACCGTCCAGATCGGCGTCGACGTGGCCCGCCCCGAGCTCGACGAACGGATCACCACGCGCGTGGACCGGATGTGGGAGGCCGGTCTCGTCGACGAGGTGCGCGCCCTTGAGGCGCTCGGACTGCGCGAGGGACGTACCGCGGCCCGCGCCCTGGGCTACCAGCAGGTCCTCGCGGCGCTCGCCGGGGAGTGCACCGAGGACGAGGCGCGCGCGGAGACCGTACGGGCCACGAAGCGCTTCGCGCGGCGCCAGGACTCGTGGTTCCGCCGCGACCCGCGCGTGCACTGGCTCAGTGGAGCCGCCGATCACCGCGGGGAACTCCCGCGGGAGGCGCTGTCGTTGGTCGAACGAGCGGTTACAGCCTGATCACGTGATGGCATCGGGACGCCCTGCCCGTCATTTCGGCGGTCATGAGCGTGCCATCATCGAGCATCGATCGACCAAGTGAAGTCCGAGTGGGGAGGGCGCGTGGCGATGGAGGCCGGCCCTCGCGACAGAGAACAGCACGAGGCGGCCCTGGGCGACCCGACGGCGGATCCGTCGGGGGACACCCCGGGTCATCCGACGGACGACGCCCCTCTCGGGACGGCCTCGGGGCTGTCCCCCGACGGTCCGGACGACGCCGTGGGCACGGCCGTCGAGGTCGACGCCGACGAGGTCGAGGTCGAGCTGCGCCCGCAGCGCCGGCTGCGGATCTGGCAGCTCGCCCCGATCGTGGGCCTGGCCGCTGTCGGCTCGCTGATGTTCGCGTTCCCGCTGGCCTTCGGCTCGGGGGACGGCGGCGCCGTCGTCGCGATGCTCGGTCTGCTGATCAGCTCCTGCGCGGCGGGCTGGGGCATGATGGCCGCCCGCAAGGTCGGCTACACCTGGCCGGGCCTCCCGCCCCGCGGCTCGGGCGAGCGCCCGAACTGGCGCGTCCTCGCCCTGTACGTGTCGACGATCGCGGCCCTGGTGGCCCTGGCCGTCTGGCGCGTCGCCCGCCTGCGCTGAACGACCACGCGCGGGACGACCAGGCCCTGGCCGTCTGGCGCGTCGCCCGCCTGCGCTGAACCAGGACGCGGGGGAACATCCGCCCCCGTAGGGAGTCGCCCACCCCGTACGGAGCCCGGGCGCGGGCCCGTACACGCCCCGTCTCCCTGTGGAGTCGCCCACCCCGTACGGAGCCCGGGCGCGGGCCCGTACACGCCCCGCTTCCCCGTGGAGTCGCCCGCCCCGTGCGGGCCCCGGCGCGGGCCCGTGTGGGACGGGGCCCGGGGCTCGGGGGCCAGAGCGCGCCCTGGCCGGGAGGGCCGGCCCGTGGACGGGCCGGGCGGGTGTCGGGCCCGGCCCGTACAGTTGATCGCGTGACCAGCACGCAGACCTCGCCGCTCCCCTTCCTCAAGGGCCACGGCACCGAGAACGACTTCGTGATCGTCCCCGACGCGGAGAACGCCGTCGACCTGCCGCCCGCCCTCGTGGCGCGGCTGTGCGACCGGCGGGCCGGCATCGGGGGCGACGGGCTGCTGCACGTCGTGCGCAGCGCCGCCCACCCCGACGCGCGCCACCTGGCCGACGAGGCCGAGTGGTTCATGGACTACCGCAACGCCGACGGCTCGGTCGCCGAGATGTGCGGGAACGGTGTGCGGGTCTTCGCCCGCTACCTGGAGCACGCCGGGCACGTCACCGCCGGCGAGGTCGCCGTCGCCACCCGCGGCGGCGTCAAGTACGTCCACCTGGACAAGGACGGCTCCGTCACCGTCGCCATGGGCCGCGCCGTGCTCCCCGAGGCCGGCGTCACCGTCACCGTGGACGGCCGCAGCTGGCCCGCCCGCAACGTGAACATGGGCAACCCGCACGCGGTCGCCTTCGTCGAGGACCTCGCCCACGCCGGGACCCTCTACGACGAGCCGCCGTACGAGCCCGCCGCGGTCTACCCGGACGGGGTGAACATCGAGTTCGTCGCCGACCGCGGCCCTCGCCACGTCGCCATGCGCGTCCACGAGCGCGGCGCCTCCGAGACCCGCTCCTGCGGAACCGGCGCCTGCGCCGTCGCAGTCGCCACCGCCCGCCGGGACGGCCTCGACCCCGCCGAGTCCGGCACCCCCGTCACGTACACCGTCGACGTCCTCGGCGGGACCCTGGTCATCACCGAGCACCCCGACGGACGGATCGACATGACCGGGCCGGCGGTCATCGTCGCCGAGGGCACCGTCGACCCGGCGTGGCTGGTTCCCGCGCCGTGACCGTGCGCGACGGATTCGAAACTGTCAACGACTGATTTATCGCTCGAATGGGTGATCCGTTTCACGCTGAGCGAGAGCGTGACTGCGCCACGTGGTGGGGTCGGTAGCATCAAGCACCGGCCCCCCGGGCACGCCTGGCCCGCCCACCGCCGGTCGACGTTGCCGGAGGTGCCCCATGAGCGCAGAGGCCACCAACCCCGAGGCCGCCCCCACCGACGTGGCCGTCCGCAGACGAGGACGCGCCCGGATCGATCTGCGCCGCCTCGGCCGCGCCGCCCTGCTCGGCGCCACCGCGGGACCGGCGCCCCGTGACCGGCTGCCCGACGCCATCAGCCATGTCGCGGAGGCCCACCGCGCCCACCATCCCGAGGCCGACCTGACGGTGCTCGGCCGGGCGTACGCCCTCGCCGAGTCCTCGCACCGCGGCCAGTTCCGCAAGAGCGGCGAGGCCTACATCACCCACCCGCTCGCCGTCACCCTCATCCTCGCCGAACTCGGCGCGGAGACCACCACCCTGACCGCCTCCCTCCTCCACGACACCGTCGAGGACACCGAGGTGACGCTCGATCAGGTGCGCCGCGAGTTCGGCGACGAGGTCGCCTACCTCGTCGACGGCGTCACCAAGGTCGAGAAGATCGACTACGGCGCCGCCGCCGAACCCGAGACCTTCCGCAAGATGCTCGTCGCCACCGGCAGCGACGTCCGCGTCATGTCCATCAAGCTCGCCGACCGCCTCCACAACATGCGCACCCTCGGCGTGATGCGCCCCGAGAAACAGGCCCGGATCGCCAAGGTCACCCGCGACGTCCTCATCCCGCTCGCCGAGCGGCTCGGCGTCCAGGCCCTCAAGACCGAGCTGGAGGACCTGGTCTTCGCGATCCTCCACCCCGAGGAGTACGAGACCACCCGGGCGCTCATCGCGGACAACCCGGCCGCCGGCCAGGAGCTCGGCGCCGTCGCCGAGCAGGTCACCGCCGTCCTGCGCGAGGCCGGCATCGGCGCCGAAGTCCTCGTCCGCCCCCGGCACTTCGTCTCCGTCCACCGGGTCCGCCTCAAGCGCGGCGAGCTGCGCGGCTGCGACTTCGGACGGCTCCTCGTCCTCGTCGCCGAGGACGCCGACTGCTACGGGGTCCTCGGCGAGCTCCACACCTGTTTCACCCCGGTGATCTCCGAGTTCAAGGACTTCATCGCCGCCCCCAAGTTCAACCTCTACCAGTCCCTGCACACCGCGATCGCGGCCCCCGACGGCGCCGTCGCCGAGGTCCTCATCCGGACCCACCGGATGCACAAGGTCGCCGAGGCCGGAGTCGTCGCCCTCGGCAACCCCCACCTCGGCCAGGAGCCGGACCCGGCGGCCCCGGGCACCGGACTCCCGCAGACGGACGACGGCGAGCGCGTCGACCCCACCCGCCCCGGCTGGCTCTCCCGGCTCCTCGACTGGCAGCAGTCCGCGCCCGACCCCGACACCTTCTGGACCTCGCTCCGCGCCGACCTCGCCGAGGACGACGAGATCACCGTCTTCCGCGCCGACGGCAGCGCCCCCGGCACCATCAGCCTGCCCGCCGGCGCCAGCTGCATCGACGCCGCCTACGCCCAGCACGGGGAGGCCGCCCACGCCTGTCTCGGCGCCCGCGTCAACGGCCGCCTCGCCCCGCTGAGCACCGTCCTCGGCGACGGCGACACCGTCCAACTGCTCCTCGCCCAGGACACCGTGTCCGGGCCGTCCCCGCAGTGGCTGGACCACGCCCGTACGCCCGCCGCGCGGATCGCGATCACCGGCTGGCTCCAGGCACACCCCGAGAGCGCCGCGCCCCCCGCCGCCCCCACCGACCCCCGGCCGCAGCCCAGCGTCCCCGCGGATCGCCGCTCCGGTGCCGAGCTCCACGCCGAGCTCGACGGCGAGCCGCCCGCGACCGTCCGGCCCGCGGGCTGCTGCACCCCCGTACCGCCCGACGAGATCACCGGCTTCCGGGTCCGCGGCGGCTCGGTCACCGTCCACCGGGCCCGCTGTTCGGCCGTCGACGCCATGCGCGACCTCGGCCGCGAGCCCGTCACCGTCCGCTGGGGCGAGACCGCGCAGGGCCGGGTCACGCTCGTCGCCGAGTCCTTCGGCCGGCCGGGACTGCTCGCCGACCTCACCGAGGCCATCGCCGCCTCCGGGGCCGCCGTCGTCTCGGCGAACGTCGAACCGCCGAGCGAGCAGCGGGTCCGCCACACGTACACCCTCCACCTCCCCGACGTGGCCGGCCTCGCCGCCCTCATGAAGGCCATGCGGGACGTGCCGGGGGTGTACGACGTGAGCCGCGCCCGCCACCCGCGCGGCGTGGGCTGACGACGGGCCGAACCGACGCGGCGCCGCGGGCGAGCGGACCCCCGCGGGCGATCACCTTCGCGCGACCAGGCCCTTCCGGCCGGCCTCCCTCCGCTTCGGTCCGTCACCTTCGGTTGCCCCGCCCGTGACGGGCCGCCCTCCGCCGCCGCCCGTGACGGGCCGCCCTCCGCCGCCGCCCGAGACGGCCGGCTCTGCCGCCGCCCGAGGTGGCCGGCTCTGCCGCCGCCCGTGACGGGCCGCCCTCCGCCGCCGCCCGAGACGGCCGGCTCCGCCGCGGCACGTCACCTTCGGTTGCCCTTCCCGTGACCCCCTTCGGGTGGCCGGCGCGCGCGCCGCCCCGGTGCGCGGCGGCCGCCCTGGTAGCCGTAGGGCCATTCCTCCGGAAAGGCCCTGGCCCATGCCGCTCGTCCGAACCCCCCTGCCCCGCGCGCGGTGGCTCCGCTCCGCCGTCCTGGTCGCCGCCTCCGCCGGGCTCGTCGCCGCCGCCCTGCCCGCCCCGGCGCCGCTCGGCATCGGGGACCCGCTCTTCCCGCACCTCGGCAACCCCGGCTACGACGTCCTCGCGTACACCCTCGACCTCACCTATCCGGGGGTGAACACCAAGCCGCTCGCCGCCGTCACCCGCATCGAGGCGCGCGCCACCGAGGACCTGGAGCGGCTCAACCTCGACTTCACCCACGGCACGGTCTCCGCCGTCACCGTCGACGGCCTGCCCGCCGAGTACGCCGGCAGCGGCGAGGACCTGGTCGTCACCCCGGTCGCCCCGATCGACGCGGGGGAGGAGGTCGAGATCACCGTCACCCACACCAGCGACCCCACCGGCCCCGCCGACACCGGCGGCTGGGTCCGCACCGGCGACGGGCTCGCCATGGCCAACCAGGCCGACGCCGCCCACCGGGTCTTCCCCTCCAACGACCACCCCGCGGACAAGGCCCGCTTCACCTTCCGGATCACCGCCCCCAGCGAGTTCACCGTCGTCGCCAACGGGCTCCCCGAGGGCCGCGTCGACCACGGCACCACCACCACCTGGACGTACCGCACCCAGCACCCCATGGCCACCGAGCTCGCCCAGGTCTCCATCGGCCGCTCCACCGTCGTCCACCGCGCGGGCCCCCACGGGCTGCCCGTACGGGACGTGGTCGCCACCGCCGACCGGCAGCTCATGGAGCCCTGGCTGCGCCGCACCCCCGGCCACCTGGAGTGGATGGAGAAGCAGGTCGGCCCGTATCCCTTCGAGACGTACGGCGTGCTGATCGCCGACGCGGCCACCGGCTTCGAGCTGGAGACCCAGACCCTCTCCCTCTTCGAGCGCGGCATCTTCACCGAGCCCGCCTACCCCGAGTGGTACGTCGACTCCGTCATGGTCCACGAGCTGGCCCACCAGTGGTTCGGCGACAGCGTCTCGCCCCGCACCTGGTCCGACCTGTGGCTCAACGAGGGACACGCCAGCTGGTACGAGGCGCTGTACGCCGAGGAGACCGCCGACAAGCCCCTGGAGCGGCGCATGAAGGCCGCCTACGCCGCCTCCGACGGCTGGCGCGCCGCCGGAGGACCGCCCGCCGCCCCCGAGCCGCCCTCTCCCGACCACAAGATCAGCCTCTTCCGGCCCGTCGTCTACGACGGCAGCGCCCTCGTCCTCTACGCGCTCCGCCAGGAGATCGGCGCCGAGGCCTTCAGGACCGTGGAGCGCCGCTGGGTCGCCGAGCACCGGGACGGGACCGCCACCACCGCCGACTTCACGGCCCTCGCCAGCGAGGTCGCCGGCCGGGACCTCACCTCCTTCTTCCGGGGCTGGCTGTACGAGGCGAAGACCCCCGCCATGCCCGGGCACCCGGACTGGCGCAGCCGCCCGGTCGAGGCCGCGAGGACAGCGCCGAAACCCGGGTGACGGGCCGCGCGCGGCCGTGTCACCATCTTCTGGCCGGCGACGCGGCCGCGGACGGGAATCTTCCGGCACCCGCAGGCGTTGTGACCGGCAGAGACACACATCTCCTCATCGACGTTAGGACCCAATGACCTCCTCTTCTTCCCCTTCCCAGGACCAGAGCTTCGCGGAGACGAGCCGTACCGAGAGCCTTCGGGCCGATGCCCTGATGGAAGAGGACGTCGCCTGGAGCCACGAGATCGACGGAGAGCGGGACGGCGACCAGTTCGACCGCTCCGAGCGCGCTGCGCTGCGGCGTGTCGCGGGTCTCTCCACCGAGCTCGAGGACGTCACCGAGGTCGAGTACCGCCAGCTGCGCTTGGAGCGCGTCGTGCTGGTCGGCGTCTGGACCTCCGGGACGGTGCAGGACGCGGAGAACTCCCTCGCGGAGCTCGCCGCCCTCGCCGAGACGGCGGGCGCCCTCGTCCTCGACGGCGTGATCCAGCGCCGCGACAAGCCGGACCCGGCCACCTTCATCGGCTCGGGCAAGGCGCGCGAACTGCGCGACATCGTCCTGGAGACCGGTGCCGACACCGTGGTCTGCGACGGCGAGCTCAGCCCCGGCCAGCTCATCGCCCTCGAAGACGTCGTCAAGGTGAAGGTGGTCGACCGGACCGCCCTCATCCTCGACATCTTCGCCCAGCACGCCAAGTCCCGAGAGGGCAAGGCCCAGGTCGCGCTCGCGCAGATGCAGTACATGCTGCCGCGACTGCGCGGCTGGGGTCAGTCGCTCTCCCGTCAGATGGGTGGCGGCGGCGGTGGCGGCATGGCCACGCGTGGTCCCGGTGAGACCAAGATCGAGACCGACCGGCGCCGCATTCGCGAGAAGATGGCGAAGATGCGCCGGGAGATCGCCGAGATGAAGACCGGCCGCGACATCAAGCGGCAGGAGCGCCGCCGTAACAAGGTGCCGTCGGTCGCCATCGCCGGATACACCAACGCCGGCAAGTCCTCCCTGCTCAACCGGCTCACGGGCGCGGGCGTCCTCGTGGAGAACGCGCTGTTCGCCACCCTCGACCCGACCGTCCGCCGGGCCGAGACGCCCACCGGCCGGATCTACACCCTGGCCGACACCGTCGGCTTCGTCCGACACCTGCCGCACCACCTGGTCGAGGCGTTCCGCTCCACCATGGAGGAGGTCGCCGAGTCCGACCTCATCCTGCACGTGGTGGACGGCTCGCACCCCGCCCCGGAGGAGCAGCTGGCCGCCGTGCGCGAGGTCTTCCGGGACGTCGGCGCGGTGAACGTGCCGGAGATCGTCATCATCAACAAGGCCGACGCGGCGGACCCGCTGGTGCTCCAGCGCCTGCTGCGGATGGAGAAGCACTCCATCGTGGTCTCGGCCCGTTCGGGCCAGGGCATCGAGGAGCTCCTCGCGCTCATCGACTCCGAGCTGCCGCGCCCGGAGGTCGAGCTGGAGGTCCTCGTGCCGTACACGCAGGGCGGTCTCGTCTCGCGGGTGCACGCCGAGGGCGAGGTGCAGTCCGAGGAGCACACCCCGGAGGGCACCCTGCTCAAGGCCCGGGTGCACGAGGAGCTGGCGGCGCTGCTCGCGCCGTACGTTCCGGCCGCGCACTGATCCACGGCAGTACGACCGAGGGCGCTGCCTCTCCCGTCACGGGGGAGGCAGCGCCCTCTGTTGTCGCTCGGGTCAGCGGGCGAACTTCTTGCTGACCATGTCGTGGGCGGCCTTGGCGCCCCGGCCCAACTGCGGTCCGGCGAGCCAGCCGTTGCCGCCGGCCGGGCCGATCGAGGTGTTCGACACGAGCGCCGTCGTGCCGTTCGGCAGGACGCGGAACCAGCCGCCGCCCGAGGAACCACCCGTCATCGTGCAGCCGATCCGGTACATCGTCGGCGTGGCCGGAGCCGTGGTGAGCCGCGTGGGCCGGTCGAGGCACTTGTGCATGATCATGCCGTTGTACGGCGGCGCCGCCGGGTAGCCCCAGGCGCCCATCGTCCCGGACTGAGCGGCCGTCGGCGCGGAGAAGTCGACCGGCAGGGCGACGCCGACGGTCTCCTCCAGGGACTTCCCGCCGCGCTCCGGCTGTACGTGCAGCACGGCGTAGTCGTACGGCCAGGCCTGGTTGGTGCCGCCCGCGTTGATCCACTCGCCCGAGGTCACCGCCCAGTCGGCCCAGAACTGGCCGTACGGGTACACCTCGTGCGGCTGCGCGTTCTGCAGCGCGGCGGGGGACTTGCCCAGGTCGTTGAAGGCCGGGACGAAGGTGATGTTGCGGTACCAGCCGCCCTTCTTGCCGGCGTGGACGCAGTGGCCGGCCGTCCAGACAAGGTTGGACTTCCCGGGCCGGCGAGGGTCCTTCACGATCGTGCCGGAGCAGACCATGGAGCCCTCGGGCGAGTCGAAGAAGATCTTGCCGACCGGGGCCGCGTTGCGGTGGTACGGCGTCTTCTCGCGCTGCGCCTGCACGGGGCGGGGCGTCGGGTCGGTCCCGCCGCTGCCGGCCTGCGCGGTGATCGTCTGGTCCGGGCTCTTCGCCGACTGCATGCGCGCCGGGTCCCAGAGTCCGTCGATGACCGGGTTGACGAAGTCCTCGGCCTCACGGAGCCAGGTGTCCTGGTCCCAGTTCTTCCACTCGCCGTTCTTCCACTTGTCCAGGTCGACGCCGTGCTTCTTGAGCTTGTCGGCGAGGTCCTTGGTGAGGTCGGAGCCGGCGTCACCGCCGTCGGCGGCGGGTGCGGAGCTGCTCGCTCCGGCGGACGGCTTGCCGTCGGCCGGGGTCTCGGTGGGGCCGCAGGCCGTGGCGGTCAGCGTGAGCGCGGTGACCAGACCGAGGGCTGCGGGTAGGAGTCGTACGGAACGCATGAATGTATTCCCCGTTGGTATTGCCATGGACGTGTCATGAGCGGTGCACAGTATGCCGGTTGCGCCGAACACGGGTGGAGGCGGGACCCGGCGGTCCCGCCTCCGGCGATGCCGCGCCTACTGGCCGGCGTACTTCTTGCTGACCTCGTCGTAGATGGCCTTCGCCTCGGGACCGAGGCGCGGACCCGCGAGCCAGCCGGCCGTCGACGGGCCGATCGAGGTGTTCGACACCAGCGCCGGCTTGCCGTCATGGCCCTCGGCGACCCAGCCGCCGCCGGACGAACCACCGGTCATGGTGCAGCCGATCCGGTACATCGTCGGCTGGTCGGACTTCAGGGACAGCCGGCCCGGCTTGTCCTGGCACTGGAACGCCTTCTGGCCGTCGAACGGCGGCGCCGCCGGGTAGCCGGTCGCCGTCAGGCTCGCGATCTTCGGCACCGCGGGAGCGTTGAACTCCACCGGCAGCGCCGAACCGACCGTCTCCTCCAGCGACTTGCCCGAGGAGCCCTTCTCCGGGGTCACCTTGATGACCGCGAAGTCGTACGGAGCACCGGCACCACCGGTGGACGCGCCCTCGGCGATCCACTGGTCGGAGGTCTTGACCCAGTCCCCCCACCACACGCCGTACGGCGCGATCTGCTCGCGCGTCGCCTTCTCCAGCGCGGCCGTCTCCATCGCCGCGTCGTTGTAGGAGGGCACGAAGGCGATGTTGCGGTACCAGCCGCCCTCCTTGCCCTTGTGCACGCAGTGCCCGGCCGTCCAGACCAGGTTGGACTTGCCCGGGTGCGCCGGGTCCTTCACGACCGTGGCCGAGCAGACCATCGAGCCCTCGGGGCTGTCGAAGAAGACCTTGCCGGACTCGGGGGCGTTGTCGTGGTACTTCGCCGCCACCGCCTTCGCCTTCACCGGCTCCGGCGTCGGGTCGGTGACACCCTTGTCGCCCGAGATGTCCTCCTCCTCGACCGGCTTGTCGGGGCGCTCGGCCTCGCGCATCCGGTCCGGGTCCCAGAGGTCCTCGATGATCGGGTTGACGAAGTCCTTGGCCTCACGAAGCCACTTGTCGCGGTCCCAGTTCTTCCACTCGCCGTTCCGCCACTTGTCCAGGTCGATCCCGTGTTCCTTCAGGCGGTCCTTCAGGTCCTCCGGAATCTTGATCTTGTCCGGGTCCAGGCTCGCGGGCGCGACGGGCTTGTCCCCTCCCGCGTTCTCCTCGCTCGGACCGCAGGCAGTGACGGTGAGCGTCAGCGCCGCGACGGCGGAAGCCGCCATCAGCAGCGGACGAATCGATCGCATCTCGTGATCCCCCTGGGACTACGTCAACTTGTGCATGGTGCATGGGCGAACACCGGCCGCGCCCTCGCGGACACGACCGACCGCCCCCACTATGCCGGTGCCGGAGGGGACGGTACGCGCCCCGTCCACGGTTCCGGGCACCCCTCGGCCGTTGCCGTGCCGTGATCCGGGACACGCCAAGTTCCTGCCTCCCGGCCCGTGATCCCGGGCAGTTCCCGTCGTTGGTACGTACGGGGGACACAACGGTGGCGTTCTGGACGGCCCTTGCGGCGGCTTCACGACGCCCCGATGTGCAACGCAACTGTTACAGCGGGAGGACACCCAGCCGTGGCCGTGACCGAATCAGCTCCGGCCGTCCCACCGGCCGCGCGTACGCACACCCGGCCGACGGACCAGCCGGACCGAGGGGGCGAGTACGAGGGCATCCTTCGCCGCCAGTCCCAACGCGAGTCCGCCGCCCGCACCTACGCCCGCTCCCTGCCGATCGTCCCCGTACGGGCCCGGGGGCTGACCATCGAGGGCGCCGACGGTCGCCGTTATCTCGACTGCCTGTCCGGCGCCGGGACGCTCGCCCTCGGCCACAACCACCCCGTGGTCCTGGAAGCCATCAGGAAGGTCCTCGACTCAGGGGCGCCCCTCCACGTCCTCGACCTCGCCACCCCCGTGAAGGACGCCTTCACCTCCGAACTGTTCGCCACCCTCCCCGGCGAACTCGCCGACGACGCCCGCATCCAGTTCTGCGGCCCCGCCGGCACGGACGCGGTCGAGGCGGCCCTCAAACTCGTCCGGACGGCCACCGGCCGCAGCGGCCTCCTCGCCTTCACCGGCGCCTACCACGGCATGACGGCCGGAGCCCTCGACGCCTCAGGAGGCGCGACCGACGTCCGCGTGACCCGGCTGCCCTACCCGCAGCAGTACCGCTGCCCCTTCGGCGTCGGCGGCGAGCGCGGCGCCGAACTCGCCGCCCGCTGGACCGAGAACCTCCTCGACGACCCCAAGAGCGGCGTCACCACCCCCGCCGGAATGATCGTCGAGGCCGTCCAGGGCGAGGGCGGGGTCATCCCCGCCCCCGACGACTGGATGCGCCGGATACGCCGCGTCACCGCCGACCGCTCCGTCCCGCTCGTCGTCGACGAGGTCCAGACCGGCGTGGGCCGCACCGGCGCCTTCTGGGCCGTCGAGCACAGCGGCGTCGTGCCCGACGTGATGGTCCTCTCCAAGGCCATCGGCGGCTCCCTCCCGCTCGCGGTCATCGTCTACCGGTCGGAGCTCGACGCGTGGGAACCCGGCGCCCACGCCGGCACCTTCCGCGGCAACCAGCTCGCCATGGCCGCCGGCGCGGCCACCCTCGCGTACGTCCGCGAGAACAAGCTCGCCGAACGGGCCGGCACCCTCGGCGCCCGTATCCTCGGCCGCCTCCAGGGCCTCGCCGCCGCACACCCCTGCGTCGGCGACGTCCGCGGCCGGGGCCTGATGATCGGCGTCGAACTCGTCGATCCCGAAGCGGCCGGCCCGGACGACCCCGTCCCGCCCCCGGCCCCCGCGCTGGCCCTCGCCGTCCAGCAGGAGTGCCTCGCCCGCGGACTCATCGTCGAACTCGGCGGCCGCCACTCCGCGGTGGTCCGGCTCCTGCCTCCGCTCACCCTCACCGACGAGCAGGCCGACGCCGTCCTTGACCGCTTCGCCGACGCCCTCGCCGCGGCCGAACGGGCCCACGCCCCCCACCCGCCCGCCTCCCCCCGGGCCACGGCCCCCCGGAACGCCTCCGGCCCGTCCCACTGACCCCGGACCGCCCCGGCCCCCACCCCCAAGGAAGCCCCCGTGAACGCCACCCCCGTCACCCCGCCCCCCATCACCGAACCACCCCGCACCACGAACCCCCTCCACCCGCAGCCCCCACTCTCCACACCCCTCCTCCCGGAGCCCCCGCACTCCGCGACCTTCCCCGCGGAGGGGGCTCACTCGGCTCCCCTCCACCCGGAGCGCCCACTCTCCGGGCCCCTCCTCCCGGAGCCCGCTCACTCCGCGACCTTCCCCGCGGAGCCCCCGCACTCCGCGCCCCTTTCCGCCGAGCCCGCTCACTCCGCGGCCCTCCGCCCCGAGCGCCGGAGCACGCAGGCGGTCCTCCCGGACCCGTTCAGGTCCGAGGAGTTCGGCGTGGACGCGTTCGGCGCCGAGGAGCCCACCGTCCCGCGCCAGCACACCGGGCCGTACGAGCCCCCGAGCCGCCGCCCGGCCGGCAGCCCCGACCCGCTGGACGACCCGGACCCGCACCGGGCCGCCGACGCCGCGGCCGTCGAGAACCTCCTCCGCTGCTGGGTCCGCGAGAAGAACCTCCCGGCCCCCGGATCCACCACCCTGCGCATCCCCCTCGACGCCAGCGGCACGGCCCTCCTCGTCCCCGTCCGCTACTGGTCCCCCACCGGCTGGCACCGCTTCGGAGCGCCCGCCCTCGAAGGACTCCCGGCCTCCGCGCCGGCCGCCGACGCCGTCACGGTGGCCGCCCTGCTGAGCCGTGAGACCGGCCGCTCCGAAGGAACCGACCTCGTCGGCCGCGTCGCCGACTCCGCCCGCCGCACCGCCGACTTCCTCACCGAGCGCCGCCGCCGCCCCGAGCCGCACCCGGACGCCGACCTCTTCCTCGCCGCCGAACAGTCCCTGCTGCTCGGCCACCCGCTCCACCCCACCCCCAAGAGCCGCGAAGGACTCTCCGAGGCCGAAGGCCGGCTCTACTCACCCGAACTCCACGGTTCCTTCCCCCTCCACTGGATCGCCGTCGACCGCACCCTCCTGGCCACCGACTCCGCGTGGACCGAACAGGGCCGGCCCGTCACCGCGGAGCAACTTGCCTCGGCCCTCGCCGAAGGACTCACCCTCCCCACCGGCACCGCCCCGCTGCCCCTGCACCCCTGGCAGGCCCGCGAACTCCTGCACCGCCCCGACGTCCGGGCCCTCCTCGACGCCGGCCTCCTCCACGACCTCGGCCTCCACGGCAGCCCCTGGCACCCCACCTCCTCCGTCCGTACCGTGCACCGCCCCGGCGCCCGGGCCATGCTCAAGCTCTCCCTCGGCCTGCGCATCACCAACTCCCGCCGCGAGAACCTCCGCAAGGAACTCCACCGCGGCGTCGAGGTCCACCGGCTGCTCCGCACCGGCCTCGTCGACGAGTGGCAGGCCGCCCACCCGTCGTTCGACATCGTCCGCGACCCCGCCTGGCTCGCCGTGGACACCCCCGACGGCACCCCCGTCCCCGGCCTCGACGTCATGATCCGCCACAACCCCTTCGGCCCCGGCGACGACGCCGTCTGCATCGCCTCCCTCACGGCACCCCGCCCCTGGCCCGGAGCCACCACCATGCGCTCCCGGCTCGCCGACCTCATCGGACGGCTCTCCGCCCGCACAGGCCGCCCCACGACCGCCGTCGCCGCCGAGTGGTTCCTCCGCTACCTCGACCAGGTCGTCCGCCCCGTCCTCTGGCTCGACGGCCACGCCGGCATCGCCCTGGAAGCCCACCAGCAGAACACCCTGGTGCTCCTGGACCCGGACGGCTGGCCGGTCGGCGGCCGCTACCGCGACAACCAGGGCTACTACTTCCGCGAGTCCCACCGGGGCGAGCTGGAGAGCCGCCTCCCCGGCATCGGCGCCGACAGCGACACCTTCGTCTCCGACCAGGTCACCGACGAACGCTTCGCCTACTACCTCGGCATCAACAACGTCCTCGGTCTCATCGGCGCCTTCGGCGCCCAGCACCTCGCCGACGAACGCGTCCTCCTCGCCGCCTTCCGCAGCTTCCTCGTCTCGGCCACCAGCCTCGGCTCACCCCTGCCGCACCGGCTCCTGGAAGCCGCGACCCTGCGCAGCAAGGCCAACCTCCTCACCCGCCTCCACGGCCTGGACGAGCTCGTCGGGCCCGTCGACACCCAGTCCGTGTACGTCACCGTCACCAACCCCCTCCGTAGCTGAACCACCCTGCCGGCGCCCCACGCCCGCCCCGACCACACCGCCGAGAGGAGAGCGACACCGTGTCACCCACCCGCCCACCGGTCGACCCGCCGGGGGAGGACACCCTGGACCTGAGGGTCGACGACCTCGTCGCCCTCCTCGACGGCGATCTGCTGGACTCCGTCGCCGCCTGGAGCCCCGCCGACACCGCCGTGGGCTCCTTCCGGCTCGTACCCGTGCGGCTCGAACGCGATCTGCCCCTCCTCACCGGATGGATGAACGACCCCGCCGTCGCCGCCTTCTGGGAACTCGCCGGACCCGAGACCGTCACCGCCGAGCACGTCCGCGCCCAACTCGAGGGCGACGGCCGGAGCGTCCCCTGCCTCGGCGTCCTCGACGGCACGCCCATGAGCTACTTCGAGATCTACCGTGCCGATCTCGACCCGCTCGCCCGGCACTACCCGGCGCTTCCCCACGACACGGGTATCCACCTGCTGATCGGAGGCGCCACGGACCGGGGCCGCGGCGTCGGCACCACGCTGCTGCGCGCCGTCGCCGATCTGGTCCTCGACCACCGTCCCCGCTGCACCCGCGTCGTCGCCGAACCCGACATCCGCAACACCCCTTCCGTCTCCGCGTTCCTCACCGGCGGCTTCCGCTACGCGGCGGAAGTCGACCTCCCCGACAAAAGAGCCGCGCTCATGATCCGTGACCGGGCCCTTCGTCACGTTCTGTGAACACCCCTCTGCCTCACATACACCGCTCGACCCACAGCGGTTCCCACCCCGAGGAGTCCTCGTGTCGACGTCCCCTGCACCCCACGACTCCGCACCACCCAGCCCGGCGACCCCGGCTGCCCCCGACGGAGCCGTCACCGCGCCCGAGCTGCTCGCGCCTCCCGAGCTGAACGCCGCCGCCTGGACCCGGGCCTGCTCCCGCCTCCTCGCCAAGGCCCTCTCGGAGTTCTCGTACGAGGAGATCCTCGAACCCGTGCCCACGGCCGGAGGCGAACCCGACCGGTACGCACTGCGCCTCGACGACGGCACCACGCTCACCTTCCGTGCCCGCCGGGGCGCCTACGGCAGCTGGCACGTCCTCGCCGGCTCCGTCACCCACGAGGGCCTGCCCCTCACCGACCCCTTCGATTTCCTGGTCCGCGCCCGCCGCCTCCTCCAGCTCGACGGCGCCACCCTCGGCCATCTGATCCGCGAGCTCTCCGCGACCCTGTGCGCCGACGCCCGCCTCGACCACACGGCCCTCCCCGCCGCCCGGCTCGCCGAACTCTCCTACGCCGCACTCGAAGGCCACCAGACCGGCCACCCCTGGCTCGTCCTCAACAAGGGCCGCATCGGCTTCTCCGCCACCGACGCCGCCGACTGGGCCCCCGAGGCCCGCCGCGCGACCCGCCTGCCGTGGATCGCCGTCAGCAACCGCCTCGCCGCCTACCGCGGCGTATCCGGCCTCGAAACCCCCGACCGGCTCTACGCCCGGGAACTCGACCCCGAGGTGCACGCCGCCTTCCGCGCCGCACTGACCGCCCGCGGCCACGAACCCGACGGCTACCTCCTGCTGCCCGTCCACCCCTGGCAGTGGGACGAGATCCTGCTGCCGCTCTACGCGCCGGCCATCGCCGCCGGGACCGTCGTCCCGCTCACCGCCGACGGCGACCTCCGTCTGCCGCAGCAGTCCGTCCGTACCTTCCTCAACACCAGCCGCCCCGACCGGCACACCGTGAAGCTGCCGCTGTCGGTGCTCAACACCCTCGTCTGGCGCGGACTCCCCACCGAGCGGACCCTCGCCGCGCCCGCCGTGACCGCCTGGGTCCACGGCCTGCGCGACGCCGACCCCTTCCTCCGGGACGAGTGCGGAGTGATTCTCCTCGGCGAGGTCGCCTCCGTCACCGTCGAGCACCCGCTGTACGACCGGCTGCCCGAAGTCCCGTACCAGTACAAGGAACTCCTCGGCGCGATCTGGCGCGAACCCCTGAGGCTGCCCCCGGGCGAGCGGGCCCGCACCCTCGCCTCCCTGCTCCACACCGACCCCGACGGCCGGGCGTTCGTCGCCGAGCTCGTCGAGCGCTCCGGGCTCGCCCCCGCAGTCTGGCTCCAGCACCTCTTCACCGCTCTGCTCCCCCCGCTGCTGCACTTCCTCTACCGATACGGCACGGTCTTCTCGCCCCACGGCGAGAACGCCATCGTCGTGTACGACGGCGACGAGGTCCCCGTCCGGCTGGCGATCAAGGACTTCGTCGACGATGTGAACATCAGTGCCCACCCGCTACCCGAACACGCCACCCTCCCGGATGATGTCCGCGGCGTCCTGTTGACGGAGGAGCCCGGATTCCTGACCCAGTTCATCCATTCAGGGCTCTTCGTGGGCGTCTTCCGCTACCTGGCGCCGCTCTGCGAGGACCAACTCGGTGTGCCCGAAGACGACTTCTGGAGTCTCGTCCGGGCCGAGATCCTGCGGCACCAGGGGCGCTTCCCCGAGCTGAAGGAACGCTTCGAGCTCTTCGACCTCCTGACCCCGCGCATCGAGCGGCTCTGTCTCAACCGCAACCGTCTGCACCTGGACGGCTACCGGGACCGGTCCGAGCGCCCGCACGCGGCCGTCCACGGCACCGTCCCCAACCCCCTCGCGTGAACCGCGGGCGTGCCCCGGCTGTCAGTGCCGCCCCGTAGGGTGGAAGGGCTATGACGAAGCCATCCCTCCCCGACCTCCTCCACGCCGCCGTATCCGCCGTCGGCGGCACGGAGCGGCCCGGCCAGGTCGCCATGGCCGAGGCCGTGGCCGAGGCCATCGACGACAACTCCCACCTCCTCGTCCAGGCCGGCACCGGCACGGGCAAGTCGCTCGGCTACCTCGTGCCGGCGCTCGCCCAGGGCGAGCGGGTGGTGGTGGCCACGGCCACCCTGGCGCTCCAGCGCCAGCTCGTCGAGCGCGACCTTCCCCGGACGGTCGACGCACTGCATCCGCAGCTGCGCCGCCGGCCGCAGTTCGCCATGCTCAAGGGCCGGTCGAACTACCTCTGTCTGCACCGGCTCCACGAAGGTGTCCCGCAGGACGAGGAGGACGGCCTCTTCGACCCCTTCGAGGCGGCCGCTCCCACGAGCAAGCTGGGCCAGGACCTGCTGCGGCTCCGGGACTGGTCGGACGAGACGGAGACCGGCGACCGGGACGACCTGACGCCCGGCGTCTCCGACAAGGCCTGGGCCCAGGTATCGGTCTCCTCCCGGGAATGCCTCGGCGCGAGCAAGTGCGCGTACGGGCCGGAGTGCTTCGCCGAGGCGGCACGCGAGCGCGCCAAGCTCGCGGACGTCGTCGTCACCAACCACGCCCTCCTCGCCATCGACGCCATCGAGGGCGCCCCGGTGCTCCCGCAGCACGAGGTGCTGATCGTGGACGAGGCCCATGAGCTGGTCTCGCGGGTCACGGGTGTGGCCACCGGCGAGCTCACGCCGGGCCAGGTCAACCGGGCCGTGCGCCGTGCCGCGAAGCTCGTGGACGAGAAGACGGCCGACCAGCTCCAGACCGCAGCGGAGGGCTTCGAGCGGGTCATGGAGCTGGCGCTTCCGGGCCGCCTTGAGGAGATCCCGGAGGACCTGGCGTACGCGCTGATGGCGCTGCGGGACGCGGCCCGCGCCGTGATCACGGCGCTGGGCAACACCCGGGACCGGGCCGTGCAGGACGAGGACGCGGTGCGCAAGCAGGCCATGGCCTCGGTGGAGACCGTGCACGGCGTGGCGGAGCGGATCACCCACGGTTCCGAGTACGACGTCGTCTGGTACGAGCGTCACGACCGGTTCGGCGCCTCGCTGCGGGTCGCGCCGCTGACCGTCTCGGGCCTGCTGCGCGAGAAGCTCTTCGCGGAGCGGTCCGTGGTGCTCGCCTCGGCGACGCTCAAGCTCGGCGGCGACTTCAACGGGGTGGGGGCCTCGCTCGGACTGGCCCCCGAGGGCACCAAGGGCGACGACCTCCCCGTCTGGAAGGGCATCGACGTCGGCTCCCCGTTCGACTACCCGAAGCAGGGCATCCTCTACGTCGCCAAGCACCTCTCGCGCCCCGCGCGCGACGGGGAGCGGGGAGACATGCTCGACGAGCTCACCGAACTGATGCAGGCGGCCGGCGGGCGGACCCTCGGTCTCTTCTCCTCCATGCGTGCCGCACAGCAGGCGGCGGAGGAGCTGCGGGCGCGGATCCCGGAGCTGCCGATCCTGCTCCAGGGCGAGGACACGCTGGGCGAGCTGATCAAGAACTTCGCGGCCGACCCCAAGACCTGTCTCTTCGGGACGCTGTCCTTGTGGCAGGGCGTGGACGTCCCCGGGCCCAGCTGTCAGCTGGTCGTCATGGACAAGATTCCGTTCCCCCGCCCGGACGACCCGCTGATGAGCGCACGGCAGAAGGCCGTCGAGGAGGCCGGCGGGAACGGCTTCATGGCGGTCGCGGCGACCCACGCGGCCCTGCTGATGGCCCAGGGCGCGGGCCGACTCGTCCGGGCCACCGGTGACCGGGGTGTCGTCGCGGTCCTCGATCCCCGGTTGGCCACGGCCCGCTACGGCAGTTATCTGAAGGCCTCGCTGCCCGACTTCTGGTACACGACGGACCGCAACCAGGTGCGGAAATCGCTCGCGGCCATCGACGCCGCCTCGAGGACGGCTGGCTAGCGGGTCGGGACACGGCAGGGCCCCGGGACCGGCGCAGTGGGTCCCGGGGCCCGGTCAGAGCCGGCGGGGAGTGTCACACCCGCCGGAGCACCGCGACGACCTTGCCGAGGATGGTGGCCTCGTCGCCGGGGATCGGCTGGTACGCCGCGTTGTGCGGGAGCAGCCAGACGTGGCCGTCCTCGCGCTTGAAGCGCTTGACGGTGGCCTCGCCGTCGAGCATCGCGGCGACGATGTCGCCGTTCTCCGCGACGGGCTGACGGCGGACGGTGACCCAGTCGCCGTCACAGATGGCGGCCTCGATCATCGAGTCGCCGACGACCTTCAGGACGAACAGCTCTCCGTCGCCGACCAGCTGGCGGGGGAGGGGGAAGACGTCCTCGACGGACTCCTCGGCCAGGATCGGGCCACCGGCCGCGATCCGGCCGACCAGCGGCACGTACGAAGCGGCCGGCTTGCCGGTGGTGTCCGTCGGCTGGGTGCTCGGCTGGTCGGAGCCGCGGACCTCGTAGGCGCGGGGCCGGTGCGGGTCGCGGCGGAGGAAGCCCTTGCGCTCGAGCGCCATGAGCTGATGTGCGACCGAGGAGGTGCTGGAGAGGCCGACCGCCTGCCCGATCTCCCGCATCGACGGCGGGTAGCCGCGCCGCTGGACCGAGTCGCGGATGACTTCGATGACCCTGCGCTGCCGGTCGGTGAGTCCGGAGCTGTCGGCGCGGATGCCTGGAGGTCGCCCGGGGAGGGCGCGGGCGGGTCGCCCGGGCTCCTCGCCGTTCATGCTTGCGTCATTCATGGCGTGCACCGGCTCGAGTCGGCCCTGGGAGCGGTCCTGGGCGGTGATGGTGGCACTGTCTGCGGTGGTGGTCACGTCGTCGGCCCCTCTCGAATGGTCTCCCTGGCTGGCACAACGGTAGTGGCTTTCGAAAGGTTGCGCCAAACACACGTTCGAGTGAAAATTCGCAGATTGCCTTACGCGCGTATGTGCGGGGGTGTATGAGCCCGCTCACTCCGCCGTCCCAAATCGGTCGTTACGGTAGCCTTCGCCGCTGGGTCGCGAGCGACCGGTGCACCGTCCCAGTGTCGCACCCGGAGGCGTGGATCCGCGGGAGCGCCCGGGCTGCGACACGCGGAGGGGCCGTTAGTGTCCCCAACCCAAGATCTAGTGGTTGGATGGCATCGGCCACCCAGGGGTAGTGGTCCCCGGTCTGCCGGGGGTGCCCCTATCGCCTATGCTGGTGGTCGCTTCGCAGGGCCTTGACGGGCCGGCGAGGCTCGTCAGTCGTGCCGTGAGGAGGGTCGGAACCAATGCACTGTCCCTTCTGCAGGCACCCCGACAGCCGTGTCGTCGACAGTCGCACCACCGACGACGGGACGTCGATCCGACGCCGCCGCCAGTGCCCCGACTGCTCCCGTCGTTTCACGACGGTGGAGACCTGCTCGCTCATGGTGGTGAAGCGCTCCGGCGTCACCGAACCCTTCAGTCGTAACAAGGTCATCTCCGGCGTGCGCAAGGCGTGCCAGGGGCGACCGGTCACCGAGGACGCCCTCGCCAAGCTCGGCCAGCGGGTCGAGGAGGCGGTGCGCGCCACCGGAAGTGCCGAGCTGACCACCCACGACGTGGGTCTGGCCATCCTCGGCCCCCTGCAGGAGCTCGACCTCGTCGCGTACCTGCGCTTCGCGTCCGTGTACAAGGCTTTCGACAGCCTCGAAGACTTCGAGGCCGCCATCGCGGAGCTCCGCGTGCGGCCTCCCGCTGAGAACCGCGGGACCGGTGCGACCCCTGAGGTCCCCGTTCCCGCCACCGCCGCCGACTGATCGGCGGACCGGGCCGTTCGACGGCCCGGCGACCGGCCGCCGTGCGGCCCGGCAGACGTGCCCCGGGCGACCCCTGTGGTCCCTGTGGCAGCAGTACAGAACGACGTACAGAAGACGGTGCCCTGGGACTATCTGGGTGCCAAAGTGTGTTTTGCCCGTATATGGGAGGCGGCATGACAGAGACGGCGAGCGGCCCGGCACGTGGTTCCCGCACCAAGGGAGCCAAGTCGGCGAGCAAGGGCCTGCGCATCGAGCGCATCCACACCACCCCCGGCGTGCATCCGTACGACGAGGTGGCCTGGGAGCGCCGTGACGTCGTCATGACCAACTGGCGCGACGGCTCGATCAACTTCGAGCAGCGTGGCGTCGAGTTCCCCGACTTCTGGTCGGTGAACGCGGTCAACATCGTCACCAGCAAGTACTTCCGCGGTGCCGTCGGCACTCCGCAGCGCGAGACCGGTCTCAAGCAGCTCATCGACCGGATCGTGAAGACGTACACGAAGGCCGGCGAGGACCACGGCTACTTCGCCTCGCCCGCCGACGCCGAGATCTTCGAGCACGAGCTGGCCTACGCCCTCCTGCACCAGATCTTCAGCTTCAACTCGCCGGTCTGGTTCAACGTCGGCACGCCGCAGCCCCAGCAGGTCTCCGCCTGCTTCATCCTGTCCGTCGACGACTCCATGGAGTCCATCCTCGACTGGTACAAGGAAGAGGGCATGATCTTCAAGGGCGGCTCCGGCGCCGGCCTGAACCTCTCCCGTATCCGCTCCTCCAAGGAGCTGCTCTCCTCCGGCGGCAACGCCTCCGGCCCGGTCTCCTTCATGCGCGGCGCCGACGCCTCCGCGGGAACGATCAAGTCGGGCGGCGCGACCCGTCGCGCGGCCAAGATGGTCATCCTCGACGTCGACCACCCCGACATCGAGGACTTCATCGAGACCAAGGTCAAGGAGGAGGAGAAGATCCGCGCCCTCCGTGACGCGGGCTTCGACATGGACCTGGGCGGCGACGACATCACGTCCGTCCAGTACCAGAACGCCAACAACTCCGTCCGCGTGAACGACACGTTCATGAAGGCCGTCGAGTCCGGCGGGAAGTTCGGCCTCACCTCGCGCATGACCGGCGAGGTCATCGAGGAGGTCGACGCCAAGGCGCTCTTCCGCAAGATGGCCGAGGCCGCGTGGGCCTGTGCCGACCCGGGCATCCAGTACGACGACACGATCAACCACTGGCACACCTGCCCCGAGTCCGGCCGCATCAACGGCTCGAACCCGTGCAGCGAGTACATGCACCTGGACAACACGTCCTGCAACCTCGCCTCGCTGAACCTGATGAAGTTCCTCAAGGACGACGGCAAGGGCAACCAGTCCTTCGACGTCGAGCGCTTCGCCAAGGTCGTCGAGCTCGTCATCACCGCGATGGACATCTCCATCTGCTTCGCCGACTTCCCCACCCAGAAGATCGGCGAGAACACCCGCGCCTTCCGCCAGCTCGGCATCGGCTACGCCAACCTCGGCGCCCTGCTGATGGCGACCGGCCACGCGTACGACTCCGACGGCGGCCGCGCCCTCGCCGGCGCCATCACCTCCCTGATGACCGGCACCTCGTACAAGCGCTCCGCCGAGCTTGCCGCGGTCGTCGGCCCCTACGACGGCTACGCCCTCAACGCCCAGCCGCACCAGCGCGTGATGCAGCAGCACGCCGACGAGAACACCAAGGCCGTCCGCATGGACGACCTGGACTCGCCGATCTGGGCCGCCGCCACGGAGGCCTGGCAGGACGTGATCCGCCTCGGCGCCAAGAACGGCTTCCGCAACGCCCAGGCCTCGGTCATCGCCCCCACCGGCACCATCGGTCTCGCGATGTCCTGCGACACCACCGGCCTCGAGCCCGACCTCGCCCTGGTCAAGTTCAAGAAGCTCGTCGGCGGCGGCTCGATGCAGATCGTCAACGGCACCGTCCCGCAGGCCCTGCGCCGCCTGGGCTACCAGGAGGAGCAGATCGAGGCGATCGTCGCCCACATCGCCGAGCACGGCAATGTGATCGACGCCCCCGGCCTGAAGACCGAGCACTACGAGGTCTTCGACTGCGCCATGGGCGAGCGCTCCATCTCCGCGATGGGCCACGTCCGCATGATGGCCGCCATCCAGCCGTGGATCTCCGGCGCCCTCTCCAAGACCGTGAACCTGCCGGAGACGGCCACGGTCGAGGACGTCGAGGAGGTCTACTTCGAGGCCTGGAAGATGGGCGTCAAGGCGCTCGCGATCTACCGCGACAACTGCAAGGTCGGCCAGCCGCTCTCCGCGAAGAAGAAGGAGGACGAGAAGGCCGAGGTCACCGCGAAGTCCGAGGCGACGATCCGCGAGGCCGTCGAGAAGGTCGTCGAGTACCGCCCGGTCCGCAAGCGTCTGCCCAAGGGCCGCCCGGGGATCACCACCTCCTTCACCGTCGGTGGCGCCGAGGGCTACATGACCGCCAACTCCTACCCGGACGACGGTCTCGGCGAGGTCTTCCTGAAGATGTCCAAGCAGGGCTCCACCCTCGCCGGCATGATGGACGCCTTCTCCATCGCCGTCTCGGTCGGCCTGCAGTACGGCGTCCCGCTCGAGACGTACGTCTCGAAGTTCACCAACATGCGCTTCGAGCCGGCCGGCATGACGGACGACCCGGACGTGCGGATGGCGCAGTCGATCGTCGACTACATCTTCCGCCGCCTGGCGCTGGACTTCCTGCCCTTCGAGACCCGCTCCGCCCTCGGCATCCACTCGGCCGAGGAGCGCCAGCGTCACCTCGACACCGGCTCGTACGAGCAGCCCGAGGACGAGGACGTCGACGTCGAGGCGCTCGCCCAGTCCGCGCCCCGCACCCAGGAGCTGAAGGCCGTCGCGGCCCCGGCCCCGAAGGTCGAGGTCCCGGCTCCGAAGCAGGCCCACACCTCCGCGGAGCTCGTCGAGATGCAGCTCGGCATCAGCGCCGACGCTCCGCTCTGCTTCTCCTGCGGCACCAAGATGCAGCGGGCCGGTTCCTGCTACATCTGCGAGGGCTGCGGCTCGACCAGCGGCTGCAGCTGACGCCGGCCGGTGCGCCGAGCGGCCAGAGCCGCTGAGCGCACCGGACCGCCCGTCCGATCGCCTGTGAGGGGGCGCCGACCGCCGGTCGGCGCCCCTTCTCGCATGACCGGGCAGGCGTCAGGCCGCGGGGGTGCCCAGGATCGTGCCGAAGGTCTGCGGGTCGGCGTCGAAACCGCGGCTGATCGACCGGTACGACCAGCCGTCCGCGCCGTCGCGGGTGAATTCGACGACCGTCGCCGAGCGGGCCCCGGGGACGTCCGCGAAGTCGTGGGTCAGCAGGTCGGTGTACCCCTCGCGGACCCGTATGCCCGTGTTCGCTATGTCGCCGAAGGTCAGCCGCCCGCCTCCCTGCTGGATGGCGACGCCCACCACCACGCGCGCGTACCGCGCGTCCAGCCGGTCCAGCTCCAGGGTCATGGCCTCGTCGTAGCCGAAGCCCTGCCCCGTACGACTGTCGCGGTGGAGGGTGATCGTGCCGTCCGGGGAGCGGCTGCCGAAGTGCACCAGATGGGCGGGCGCGCCGTACGGATCGTCCGTACGGAAGACCCCGGCGACGATGTCCAGGTCGTGGGCCGGCGCGCCGGCCGGGGCGGGGTCCCACTTGAGCGTGACCTCGACGCGAGCCACCCCTTTGTTGAGTCCGCTCATGGTGCTTCCCCTCTCCGCGCACGCCCCCGCGCACGCCCTCGCCTCGTACCGTCGACCCGTTCAAAAGCCCGTGGTCGTGGGCCGATTACTCATGGTGTCATGTGCCTACGACAGAGGACCCGGCGCTTGAGGGGGAGAGCGGTTTGTGGAGCGGTGACGAGCTGGATCTCGACGCATATCTGGCTCGAATCGAATACGACAGAGAGAGGGACGGTGAACTCGTCCCCGACGTCAGGACCTTGACGGCCCTTCACCGGGCGCACGTTTCGGCCATTCCGTTCGAGAACCTCGACGTCGCGCTCGAAAGGAACGTGCCCCTGGACCTGAAGAGCCTTCAGGGCAAGCTCGTCGAGCGGCGCCGGGGCGGCTACTGCTACGAGCAGAACTCCCTCTTCGCGGCGGTCCTCGAACGGATCGGCTTCCGGGTGGCCGGCCGCGGCGCCCGCAACCGCTCGCGGGGTGCGGCGCTGCCGCCGGTCACCCACGCGCTCCTCGTGGTCACGGTCGACGGCGAACAGTGGCTCGCCGACGTCGGGTTCGGCTGGCAGGGGCCGCTCGAACCCGTGCCGCTGCGGGACGGCGCGCGCGTGGAGCAGGGCGGCTGGACCTTCGGGATCGGTGTCGAGGACGAGGGCATCCATGTGCTGCGCTCGCTGCGGCCGGAGGGCTGGACCGACCTGTACGCCTTCTCGCCGCAGGCCCTCTACCCCGGCGACTTCACCGTCATGAACCACTACAGCTCCAGCCACCCGCAGTCGCGATTCCTCGGCCAGGTCGTGGCGCAGCGGCCGGGCGCGGACGTGCGCAAGGCGCTGGTGCGCGAGCGCCTCTCCATGACGCGCACGGACGGATCCGCCGAGGAACGGACCGTGGGGGTGGCCGAGTTGGCTGCGACACTGGAGGCCGAGTTCGGGATCGAACTGGACGACGAGGAGCGCGCCGGTCTGGAGCGCGTGCACGCGGCGGGACTCTGACAGGGTCTGCCGGGGCGCTCTCCGGCCCCGTACGATGGCGCGGTGCTGGTCAAGTGGATTCGCTGCACCGTGGTGGACCGTCGAGGGTTCGAGCGGGGACAGCGGAAATGGGCGGGGCTGCTCGGTGAGCCGGGATTCCGGGGCCAGGGCGGCGGGTGGAGCCGGGGGCGCCCGGACGTCGCCCACATCTTCGCGTTCTGGGAGAGCCGGGCCTTCTACGACTCGTTCATGGCGCGGTCGCACGACCGGCTGGCGGCCTCCCAGGCGGGCACGTTCAAGGACATCCAGGTCAAGCTCTTCGACCACCGCTTCGACGTGAAGACGGGGTTCGAGCCGCGGTTCGCCGACGCCGACGTGGCGCGGGTGGCGCACTGCCGGGTCCACGAGGACCGCGCCGAGCACTTCGCGCTCATGCAGGAGAAGGTGTGGAACCCGGCCATGGCCGGGTCTCCCGGCATGCTGCGGGGCCTGTTCGGCGAGGCCCCCGGCAGCGAGTTCCTGGTGCTCTCCCTGTGGCAGTCCGCCGCCGAGCACGGAAAATACCGGGTCGAGCGCGTGGAGCGGCTCGGGCTGCGGGCCCGTACCGCGGCCGACGTGGCCGCGCTCAACGGGGACGTCGTGCAGCTCGAACCGTCCTGGACGGTCTGAGCCTCCCCCCGGCACGTACCCCGGATGGGCTCCGGGCGCCCCCTCGGCTGAGCCTGCCGCAGAGGGGCGATCTAGGGTCGGGGTATGGCACGACCGCGGCGCATAGTTCTCGTACGGCACGGAGAGTCCGAGGGCAATGTCGATGACACGGTGTACGAACGCGAGCCCGACCACGCCCTGAGGCTGACCGCGACCGGCCGGCGGCAGGCCGAGGCCACGGGGGAGCGGCTGCGGGAGCTCTTCGGGCACGAGCCGGTCAGCGTGTACGTCTCGCCCTACCGCCGCACCCATGAGACCCTCCGGGCCTTCCGGCTCCCCGCGGGGCAGGTACGGGTACGGGAGGAGCCCAGGCTGCGGGAGCAGGACTGGGGCAACTGGCAGGAGCGGGAGGACGTGCGCCTGCAGAAGGCGTACCGGGACGCGTACGGGCACTTCTTCTACCGCTTCGCGCAGGGCGAGTCCGGTGCCGACGTCTACGACCGCGTCGGCGCCTTCCTGGAGAGCCTGTACCGCAGCTTCGAGGCGCCCGACCATCCGCCCAACGTCCTGCTCGTCACCCATGGGCTGACCATGCGGCTGTTCTGCATGCGCTGGTTCCACTGGACCGTCGCGGACTTCGAGTCGCTGTCGAACCCCGGCAACGCCGAGACCCGCATGCTCCTGCTCGGGGAGGACGGCCGCTACCGCCTGGACAGGCCGTTCGAACGCTGGCGTACCCCGGAACCGTACGGCCCCACCGGATAGAGTGGCAGACCGATGACCGCTGACTCCTCACCCGACCGGCGCTTCGATCGCGCCCTGGCCAGCCTGCGCGGGCTGTCCGTGGGAGACGCCCTGGGCTCCCAGTTCTTCGTACCCGCCCACTACCCCCTGCTGAAGCGGCGCGAGCTGCCCGCCGGCCCCTGGCAGTGGACCGACGACACCGAGATGGCCTGCTCCGTCCTGGCCGTCCTCGCCCGCCACCACCGGATCGACCAGGACGCCCTGGCCCTGTCCTTCGCGGAGCACCACGACTTCGACCGGGGCTACGGCCCTGCGGTCAACCGGATGCTCCGGCTCATCCGGGAGGGCGGCGACTGGCGGGAACTCGCCGCCGCGCTCTTCAACGGGCAGGGCTCCTGGGGCAACGGCGCCGCGATGCGGATCGCCCCGCTGGGAGCCTGGTACGCCGACGACCCCGAGCAGGCCACCCACCAGGCCGAGATCTCCGCGTACACCACCCACCAGCACCGGGAGGCCGTGGTCGGGACCATGGCCGTCGCCGCCGCGGCTGCGATCGCCGCCGACCCCGCCGGGCCGCCCACGCCCGAGGCCCTGCTCGACGGGGTCATCGCCCTGGTGCCGCGCAGCGCGGTCGGCGCGGGCCTGCGCAGGGCCCGCGACATGCTCGACTACGACGACGCGAGCACGGTCGCCGCGGTGCTCGGCAGCGGACGGCGGACCAGCGCCCACGACACGGTCCCCTTCGCGCTCTGGTCGGCCGCGCGCGGGCTCGGCGACTTCGAGCGGGTGTTCTGGACGACCGCGCAGGTCGGCGGCGACGTCGACACGACCTGCGCCATCGCCGGTGGCGTGGTCGCCGCGGCGGGCGGCGCGCCGCCGGAGGAGTGGCTGCGACAGACCGAGGAACTTCCGGGGTGGGTCCCGGACGGCACGGCCTGAAACGGCGCGATGTCCCCCGCCTCCGAATGGGGCGGGGGACATCGGTGCGATCGGGTACGCGTGCGCGTGGCTGTGGCTATTGCCCCGGGAGCTCGGGTACGCGTGCGCGTGGCCGGGCCGTCGGACCTCCGGCTTCGGGTACGTGTGCGTGGCTGTGCCCTTTGGCCCGGGGCCTCGGCCGCGGGCGTCCCCGGGCCACCGGATCCGGGGCCTCGGCGTGTCCCTAGGCCATCGGGCCCGCGGCCTCGGCGCGGCCGCTCAGTGCTTCCAGGTCGCTCTTGCGGACCCGGATCACCAGAACGGCCGTGACCAGTGCGATCAGCACCATGCCGACCGCCGCCGTGAAGGCCGAGGAGATGCCGGAGGTCAGCACCTCGTGGCCCCAGGGCGCCGGCAGCTCCTTCGCCTTCAGCGCCTCGGCCTGCTGCTCGGGCGTCGAGTGCGCGAGGAAGTCCGGCAGCTGCTTCTCGCCCTCCTCGCGGCTCGCCGTGCCGAAGACGGTGACCAGGATCGAGAGGCCGAGCGAGCCGCCGACCTGCTGGGTCGCGTTGAGGAGACCCGACGCGGCGCCCGCCTCGTGCTGGGCGATCCCGGAGACGGCCGTGAGCGTGAGCGTCACGAAGTTGAGGCCCATGCCGAAGCCGAACACGATCATCGGGCCGAGCACCCCGGTGACGTAACTGCTGTCCGAGGAGATGAACGTCAGCCAGGCGAGGCCGACGCCGGTGAGCGTCGCTCCGGTGACCATGAACGGCTTGGGGCCGAGGACCGGGAGCAGCCGCTGGGCGAGCCCCGCGCCGACGCCGATCGCCACCGTCACCGGCAGGAAGGCGAGTCCGGCCTGGACCGGGCTGTAGCCCAGGACGTTCTGCACCCAGAGCACGATGAAGAAGAACATGCCGAACATGGCGGCCGACAGGCTGAGCATGATCACGTACGTGCCCGAGCGGTTGCGGTCCGCGAACATGCGCAGCGGGGTGATCGGTTCCTTGGCGCGCGACTCCACCACGGCGAAGGCCACGAGGAGGACCACCGCGGCGGCGAAGGAGCCGATGGTCAGGCCGTCCTTCCAGCCCTTTTCGGACGCCCGGATGAAGCCGTAGACCAGCGCCGCCATGCCCAGGGTCGAGGTCGCGGCGCCCGCGATGTCGAACCGGCCCGGGTGACGCTCGGACTCGGCTATGTAGCGCGGAGTGAGGAAGGCGATCAGCAGGCCGATCGGCACGTTGACGAAGAAGACCCAGCGCCAGTCGAGCCACTCGGTGAGCGCGCCGCCGGCGAGCAGGCCGATCGCACCGCCACCGGCGGAGACCGCGGCGAACACGCCGAACGCCCGGTTGCGCTCCGGTCCTTCGGGGAACGTCGTGGTGATCAGCGCGAGCGAGGTGGGCGAGGCGATCGCGCCGCCGACGCCCTGCAGGGCCCGCGCCGCGAGCAGCTGCCAGGGCTCCTGGGCGAAGCCGCCGAGCAGCGAGGCGAACGTGAAGAGCAGGATTCCGGCCATGAACACCCGGCGGCGGCCCAGGATGTCGCCGGCGCGTCCGCCGAGGAGCAGCAGGCCGCCGAAGGTGAGCGTGTAGGCGCTCAGCACCCACGACAGGTCGGTGGTCGAGAAGGAGAGCGCGTCCTGGATGTGCGGCAGTGCGATGTTCACGATGGTGGCGTCGAGGACGACCATCAGCTGGCAGGCGGCGATGACGGTCAAGGCGATGCCCGGCCGACTGGCGGCGTGACCTGGCTCGTCCTTGGTCTGTGTGTCCACCGGAGAAGTTGTCACTATGGATCCCCCACGGAAGAATTAGTGAACGCACCCGTTCACTGTTCGCCACGGTAGTGAGTCCCCCTCAGTGAACGCAACCGTTCACTGGGCACTGCCGACGAATCGAATCGCGTCAACGGAGAGATCCTGATGGTTACTTCGCGCTCCACGGCCGCCGCCCGGCCGGAGGGGGCGGCGCTGCGACGCCGCGGGCCCGTTCTCGAGCGGGCCATCCTGGAGGCCGCGCTCGACCAGCTGGGCAGCGTCGGCTGGAGCGGCCTCACGATGGAGGGTGTCGCGGTCGGCGCGCAGACGGGCAAAGCCGCGGTGTACCGCCGGTGGCCTTCGAAGGAAGACCTCGTCGCGGACGCCCTTCAGGCCGGACTGCCGTCGCTGGACGAGGCTCCGGACACCGGTCGCGTGCGTGAGGACCTGTACGAGCTGTGCCGCCAGGTCAGGGACGTCATGTACTCCAAGCCCGGCTTCGCCCTGCGTTCCGTGCTTCACGAATGCGATGCCGAGGCAGCCGCACGCTTCCATGGGCTGATCGAGACGGGTGTGATCGAACCGTCCAAACGGCTCTTCCAGGACGTGCTGCAGCGCGGCATCACGCGCGGAGAGGTGCGGGCCGACGCGATCGACGATCTCGTCCTGGATGTCATTCCCGCCATGATGATGTACCGGTCCAAGGTGTGCGGAAGCGAATGGTCCGACGGTGAGATCGCCGATGTCATCGACCGGATCATGGTGCCGCTGCTGCGTGCCTGAGCCGGTCCGGATGGCGGGGACTGCTGAGGGGCGGTCTTTCGGCGCCGGCGGGCTGTGGGGTGGGAATCCGGACCGGATGTGACGGCCCTCCGGGCGTCTGTGGCGAATCCGGGTATCGCGGGTGGCGTCAGGCGGCGTAACCTGTCTGGCGCCATGCCGTACGAACCTCCCACCCACACCGTCGAGCGGTCGCTCCGAGCCACCACCGGCGCCAAGATCGTCGCCGGGGTCGACGAGGTCGGACGCGGAGCGTGGGCCGGCCCCGTCACGGTGTGCGCGGCCGTCACCGGCCTTCGCCGGCCCCCCGAGGGGCTCACCGACTCGAAGCTGCTCACCCCCAAGCGCCGGAACGCGCTGGCGGCGGAGCTCGAGGGTTGGGTCACCGCGTACGCGCTCGGCGATGCCTCTCCGCTGGAGATCGACGAACTCGGGATGACCGCGGCGCTGCGGCTCGCGGCCATCCGGGCCCTCGAAGGCCTTCCCGTGCGGCCCGACGCGGTGATCCTGGACGGCAAGCACGACTACCTCGGCAGCCCCTGGCAAGTCCGTACGGTGATCAAGGGCGACCAGTCCTGCATCGCCGTCGCGGCCGCCTCCGTCATCGCGAAGGTCCGGCGCGACGCCCTCATGGCGGAGCTCGAGGCCGAGGGCGCCACGTACGCGGCCTACGCCTTCGCCGCCAACGCGGGCTACCCTTCGCCGGTCCACAAGGCGGCGCTCGAAGAGCTGGGGCCCACCCCGTACCACCGACTCTCCTGGTCGTACCTGGACGCGCTGCCCCAGTGGCGCCACCTCAAAAAGGTCCGCCTCTCCGCCGAGGCGGCCGCGCTGGAGAGCGGGGGCCAACTCGGCTTCGACTTCTGAACTTCCGGTCACGGGGGCCCTGTCCGAGAGGGCCGTCCACGTGGCCGGGGTGCACATGTGTGCCCACCCGCCGGTGCTCCGCGCAGCGGCGTTTGATAAACATCCATTCATGCCTCTCATCCCCGAGGAGCCTCAGATTCACGAGAGCGCCCAGGGTCCCCGCGCCACCGCGGCCGCCGGCCGCCCCGCGTCGACCCCCCGTCCCGTACCCGGCCCGCGTTCCGCGGCCTCTCCGCGTCCCGGACGCCCCGGTCCCGGCCCGGCCAGGCCCACGGCACCGATGCCGCACCCCGGTGCCGGACAGTCTCCGGCCACGTCCGCGGAGAATCGTTCCGACCGGCGATCCACTCCGCAGCTCCAGCTGATCCCGGCCCCGGTCGACGGCGCGCTCGACGCCGCCGAGGAGGCCCTGGACCTGCTCCTCGAGAGCGGGCGGGCGCCCGGCGAGATCCTGGTGCTCACCACCGGTGACCCGCACCCGTGGGCGGCCCACGAGCTGTCCTTCGGTGAGGCCGCCTACTGGGCCCAACAGGACAGCGGCGACGACGTGTTCTTCGCGGACGCGGCGGCCGTGGAGCGGGCCGCCGCCCGCCCCGTGGTGATCGTCGCGGTCAACGGCGGTGACGAGGAGTCGGCCGCCCGGGCCCTCCCGTCGGCGATGACCCGCGCGGGGGCGCTGCTCGTCGTCTGCGGTGACCCGCAGCGCATCACCGCGCTCCTGGGCGCCGGCGTCTGACCGACCGCCCCTCCGCCGGACCCCATGGGGCCCGGCGGGGGCCCGGCGCGGTCCGTGCGATCAGCGTGCGGCCGCTCGGCGCAGGGGTTCGGTCGCGCCGCTCGCGGTTCTCGGTGCGAGCAGGCCCAGTTCGGCCGGCCCGTCGCCCAGCGGCAGGGGAAGCGAGTCGGAGCTCGGCCGCCGGCCTCCCCGGCCCTCGCCGAGCACCTGCCAGCCTCCGCCGGTCAGCGTGATGTACGCGCCGCAGCGGAGCCCGTGCAGGGTGCAGGCGTCCCGGAGCCCCCACATCCAGGCTCCGTCCTCCTCCGTCCAGCGCTCGTCGCCCTCGCGGCAGTACAGCAGAACCGCGGTCCGCACGGGCGCGCGTCTGCGGAGGTCATGGGGAATGACCCGGCGCAGATGCGCGAGGAGCGCGTTGCGGAACTCCCAGCCGTCCGCCGCGACGGGGCGGCGCACGAACGAGGCGCTGGCGGCGAGCCGTTCCTCGTGGTCCAGGACGGCGATGACCGCCGTCGAGGGCGTGGGCGCGTGCCGTGAGTGAAGGCCGCTGACGACCTCACGAGGGTTGCGCAGCAGGGGAATTCCCGCCGCGGCCCACTCGGAGGGTTCGAGCATCCGAGCGAGGCGGCTGGCGGACTGGGACGACGATCTGAGCGAGGCGGCTGTGGGCGGAGCGAATCCGAGGGTCACGGTCCTCCCTTCGGATACGCGCCCGCTGGGCGGGCAAGGTCGGGTGAGGGCGCACCACGGCACAGTCCTTCCGGACCGCTGACGGGCCGTGCGGGGCGGTTTCCCAATTCTTGCGGGCCCGTGCGCGAGCGGCAACGAGCAATTGAGACCGCTGACGGGATTGAGTCGGTATGCCACTCATATCCCTGCCCAGTTGCCCATTGTTCACTCCCCGTTCTCCCTCCTGTCTCACCCCTGGACGGCGAGCACCAGCGGAAACACGCCCTCCGCTCCGGCCCGTCGCAGCAGCCGCGCCGACACCGCCAACGTCCAGCCGGTGTCGGAGAAGTCGTCCACGAGGAGAACCGGCCCACCCGCCCCCGCCAGCCGCCCGGCCAGCTCCGGAGGGACCGTCAGAGTCCGCTGCAGACCGACGACCCGCTGGGCGCTGTTCGTCCGCGAGAGCCGGAGATCCTCCGCCTCCGGCGCGTACTCCACCACGCCCAGGAAGGGCATCCTGCCGATCTCGGCGATCCGCTGCCCGAGCGAACCCACCAGACGCGGCTTCCGGTGGGAGGCGACCGTCACCACACCGGCGGGCCGGGCCGGCGCGTCCGGCGCACCGGAGGCCCAACCCCCGGGTCCCTTCGCCCAGTCCGCCAGCACGTGCACCACCGCCTGCACGACATCGTCCGGCACGGGCCCGTCCGGAGTGCCGTCGGCCAGCAGCGGACGCAGCCGGTTGCCCCAGCCGATGTCCGAGAGCCGCCCCAGGGCCCGGCCGCCGAACGACTGCTCCCCGGGCGGGATACGGCCCTTCAGGTCGACCCCGACCGCGGCGAGCCCGGTGGGCCACATCTTCCGGGGCTCGACCTCCACGCCGGGCCGCCCCAGCTCGCCCTTGGCCGTGTCCAGCGCCGTCTCGGACACCTTCGGATCGAACCTGATCCCCGCGCAGTTGTCGCAGCGGCCGCACGGCGCGGCCTCCTCGTCGTCCAACTGGCGCCGCAGGAACTCCATCCGGCACCCGGTGGCCGCCGCGTAGTCGCGCATCGCCTGCTGCTCGGCGGCCCGCTGCCGGGCCACCCAGGCGTACCGCTCGGTGTCGTACACCCAGGGCTGTCCGGTGCTCTCCCAGCCGCCCTTCACCCGGTGCACGGCGCCGTCCACGTCGAGGACCTTGAGCATGGTCTCGAGACGCGTCCTGCGCAGCTCGACCAGCGGTTCGAGCGCGGGCAGGGACAGGGGCCGGCCGGCCTGCGCGAGCACGTCGAGGGTGCGGCGCACCTGCTCCTCGGGCGGGAAGGCCACCGAGGCGAAGTAGCGCCAGATCGCCTCGTCCTCCTGGCCGGGCAGCAGCAGCACCTCCGCGTGCTCCACCCCTCGCCCGGCCCGGCCCACCTGCTGGTAGTACGCGATGGGGGAGGACGGCGACCCGAGGTGCACGACGAAACCCAGGTCCGGCTTGTCGAAGCCCATGCCGAGGGCCGAGGTCGCCACGAGCGCCTTGACCCGGTTGGCCTGCAGATCGTCCTCCGCCTGCTGCCGGTCGGCGTTCTCCGTGCGGCCGGTGTAGGAGGACACGATGTGCCCGCACTGGCGCAGGTAGGCGGTGACCTCGTCGGCCGCGGCGACCGTCAGGGTGTAGATGATGCCGGAGCCGGGCAGCTCGCCCAGGTGGTCGGCGAGCCAGGCCAGGCGGTGTGCCGCGTCCGGCAGCCGGACCACGCCGAGGCTCAGGCTCTCCCGGTCGAGGGGCCCGCGCAGGACGAGGGCGTCCGTGCCCGCGCCCGTGCCGAGCTGCTCGGCCACGTCCGCCGTCACCCGGGCGTTCGCCGTCGCGGTGGTGGCCAGCACCGGAACGCCGGAGGGCAGGTCGGCCAGCATCGTCCGCAGCCGGCGGTAGTCGGGCCGGAAGTCGTGGCCCCAGTCCGAGATGCAGTGCGCCTCGTCGACCACGAGCAGCCCGGTGGCGGCGGCCAGCCGGGGCAGGACCTGATCGCGGAAGTCGGGATTGTTGAGCCGTTCCGGGCTCACCAGGAGCACGTCCACCTCGCCGGCGGCGACTTCCTCCTGGACCGTCTCCCACTCCTCGGTGTTCGACGAGTTGATCGTCCGGGCGCGGATGCCCGCCCGGGCCGCCGCCTCCACCTGGTTGCGCATGAGCGCGAGCAGCGGGGAGACGATCACGGTCGGCCCGCTGCCGCGCTCGCGCAGCAGCGAAGTCGCCACGAAGTAGACGGCCGACTTGCCCCAGCCGGTTCGCTGCACCACCAGGGCCCGGCGCCGGTCGGCGACCAGGGCCTCGATGGCCCGCCACTGGTCCTCGCGCAGTCTGGCCCTGCCCGTCGGGTCGGAGACGAGACGGGCGAGCACGGCGTCGGCGGCGGCTCGGAGGGCGGCGCGGTCTTCCAGCGGGGCTGCTTGGGTCATGCCTCCATGCAACCCGATGCCTCGGACATCGCGCGAATGAGAGAGCGAACCTGTGGACAACTCGAGGTCCGGCGGATGCCCCGTTCCGGGAGTTATCCACAGGGGTTTCGGATTTCGGGAGATCGCGAGACCGTCCTGACCATGAACGCGAATCACCACGAATCCAATGGACTCTCCCGTGCCCAGCGCATCACCCTGCGCGGCCCCGCGGAGCTGGCCGACGCCCTGCCGTTCGTGCTGGGCTTCCATCCCACGGACTCCGTCGTCCTGGTCGCCCTCCACGGGGAGCACGGCCGCTTCGGAGGCCGGGTCAGGCTCGGAATCCCGCGCTCGCCACGGGAGTGGGCGTCCACCGCGGACCACCTCGCCGAATGCCTCGTCGAGGGAGGCGCCCGGTCCGGCGACCGGCCGGACGGCATCGTCGTCTTCCTCTGCCAGGACCCCGCTCCCGGCGAGACGGGCCGCAGGGTCATGGAGCGGCTGAAGCCCTTCGCGCAGCGACTGCGGACCGCCTGCGGCGCCCTCGACATCCCCGTCTACGAGGCCCTGTGCATCACCGACGGTCTCTACTTCTCGTACTGCTGCCCCGACCAGCGCTGCTGCCCGCCCGACGGAACCCCACTCGCGCTCAGCGGCACCTCGGTGATGGCGGCGGCCGCCACCTACGCCGGAGTGCAGGTACGAGGCTCCCTGCGGGACATGGAGAACCGGCTGAAGCCGCGCGGCGGGCCCGCGGACGAGGAGCAGCGGGCCGCTCTCGACACGGCTGCCGCCTCGATCGTCCCCCGGATCATCGACGGGGCCGAAGAAAAGGGACGTGAGGAGCTGCGCGAAGGGACACTGCGACTCGCCCGCGAGGTCCTCCGTCGGTTCGTGAACCCGAAGAGGCAGGAGAACGCGGGGCGCCCCGAGGGAACGAGGGGCAGGGCCGGTGCGGCGGGTGCGCCGGGCACGGCCAGTCGGGTGCGGCAGATCGCCCCCGGACGGCCCGCCGGCTCCACGGCCGCGGACGACGCCGCGGACGACGCCCTGATCACCGTCGACGAGGCCGCCGCTCTCGTCCTCGGCCTGCAGGACCGGGTCACCCGGGACCGCGCCGCCGAGTGGATGGAGGGCTGGGAGGGGAGCGCCGCGCTCAGGCTCTGGCGCGTCCTGTCCAGGCGCTGCGTCCCGCCCTACCAGGAGCATGCCGCCGCGCCCCTCACCCTCGCGGGCTGGACGGCCTGGTCCACGGGCGACGAGCCCAGCGCCCGGGTCGCCCTCGGACTCGCCCTCGACGCCGATCCGGAGTACGTCTTCGCCCGGCTGCTGCACCAGGCGTGCAACGAAGGACTCGACCCCGAGTCGCTCCGCTCCTGCCTGCGGAGCGAGAGGGACGCCCGGGCCGCTGCGGAGCAGGAGACTCCGCCGCCCTCCCGGCGGGTCCGCATGCGGGCCGGCCGCCGGCCGGGCACCCCGCCGAGCCTCAGGAAGCCGGGGCACCGGAGCGGGAGCGAGCGCCGGGCGACCGCCGGAGTCCGCCCCGGCGGGGCCGCCACCGGGAGGCCGACGAGCGGCTCTCCGCGGCCTGGCGGGCAGCGCGGCTCCAGGAGTGGCCGATGACGACCGTGACCCGGCCGCACGTGAGCGCGTTCAGCTCTCTGGCGGAGTCGCACGGACCGTCCCGCCGACACACCGCCGGCCGCCCGGTTCGCACAGAGAGCACCCCGTACCCGCCATGGCTCCCAGCCCCGTCCCGGCCCCCGGCCGCCCCACCACCCAGTCGTCCGGACCCGCCTCCGGACACACGTCCGGCGCCGGCATCGCGCTCCCACGCGCGACGCGGCCCGCGGAACTCCCCTCGGTGCACGGAGCCCTCGTCTGCGTGGCCCTGCCCGCCCTCGCCGTCTCCGCCGAGCACGGGCAGCTCACCGGAGAAGGACCCGAGGGGGTGTACGAGGCGGGGCGAAGGCTCCTGTCCCGCTGCGTCCTGCGGGTGGCGGGACGCGAACCCGTCGCGCTCCAGGGCCGCATGGCGGCCGCCGACCGGGCGGTGTTCCTCGGTGTCCTCCGTGTCCCGGGGGACGCCGGACCCGACCCGGCCCTCGCGGTCGAACGCACCCGGAGCGCCGACGGCACCGAACGGATCATCCTGCGCAGCGCCGCGACCCGACCCCTCCGGCTCCCCGTGGAGGTCGCTCTGGGGACGGATCTCGCGGACCTGGGCACGGTGGCGTCCGGGAGGACCGGTCCCGAACTCGCCGCGAGCGTCCACGGCACCGGGCTGCGGTGGACCGGCGCCGACGGCCGATCCGTCTCCGTCACGGCGGACCCACCGCCCATGGACTCCCTGGCGGCGGCGGGAGTACTGCGCTGGGAGGCCGAACTGGCGCCAGGAGCGGTCTTCACCCTCCGGCTGCGCGTGCGAGGGGAGTCGGCCGCCCGGCCCACAGCCTCCACGGGTGCCGGTTCCGGACGGCCGGGAGGCCACCTCCTCGCCGAGGCCCGCGCCGAGGGCGACGACCCGCGGCCCGGAGAGCTGCTCCGCGTCTGCGTCGAGGACCTGCGGGCCCTGCTCCAGCGCGACCCGGCCCACCCCGCGGACGTGTACCTCGCGGCGGGCGTCCCCTGGCGGTGTGGACCGGTCACCTCCGAGGCGCTCTGGGCGGCCCGTATGTCCCTGCCTCTCGGCACCCGGCTCGCCGCCACCACCCTGCGCTCCTTCGGACGCACCCAACTCTCCGCCGGCGGACCCGAGTCCGGCCGCCTCCAAGGACCCCTCAGAGACGCCGGCCCGCACCTCCCGCCCCGCTGCACGGGCATCGAAGCCACCCTCGCCTTTCCCGCCGTGCTCGCCGAGGCCCGCCGCTGGGGGCTTCCCGCCGCGGACCAGGAGGAGCTGCTGCCCGTCGCGGAGCGCTGCCTCGACTGGCTCCGCCGTACGGCCGGCCGGAGCGGTTTCGTGCCGGATCCGGGGCCCGCCGGGCCCTGGCGGGCCGAGACCCAGGCGCATGCCCACCGTGCCGCCCTGCTCGGTGCCGACCTCCTCGACGACTGCGGGCGGCCCGGAGGAGACGCCCTGCGCGACGCGGCCGGAACCCTGCGCGAGCGGTTCCGGCGGGAATTCTGGCTCGACGACCCGGCGGGCGGCCGCCCCGCCGTCGCCCGCGCACCGGACGGCCGGACCTGGCCCCAGCTGGGCGGCTGGGCCGCGCACCTGCTCGACACCGGGCTGCTCGGCGGCGGCCGGTACGCTCCGGGCCTCCTGGACAGGACGCAGACCGAACAGGTGGCCAGGCTGCTCGGCACCCCGGCGCTCGACTCCGGCTGGGGGCTGCGCAGCCTCGCCACCAAGGAGCCGGGCCACAATCCCTTCGGGCACCGGGCCGGAGCGGTCAGGGTGCACGAGACCGCGGTCGCCGTGGCGGGTCTCGCCTCCACCGGTTACGAAAAGGAGGCGGCCTCGCTGCTGAGGGGGCTGCTCGACGCGGCGGAGGCCTTCGCCCACCGGCTCCCCGAGATGTACGCGGGAGAACAGCGCACGACGGGCGGACGTCCGGTGCCGCACCCGGCGGCCTGCCGGCCGGCGGCCGTCGCGGCCGGCGGAGCGGTCCAGGCGCTTCTCGCCCTCGCGGGCGTCCGGCCCGACGTGCCGGGCGGCTCCGTGTCGGTGCACCCGCTGTCCTCGGCCCCGCTCGGCGCGATCCGCCTGTCGGGGCTCGTGGTCGCCGGCGAACCCTTCGCCGTGCGGGTCGGCAGGCTGGGTCTCGGTATGGTCGAGGAGGCCGCAGTGGGCCTTCAACTGGGGGTGTGACGAGATGCCGGGCACAGAGACGAGGGAAGCCTCACGACCTGGTGAGGAAGTCATGGCCGATGCCTCCGCGAGGCGTGTTTATCGTCAGGAAGACGACTATGATCGCGGCATGCCTCCCTACGACCCGTCGGCCTTTCCTCCCTTCGCCGTGACCGTCGACCTGGTAGTGCTCACCGTGCGACGCCACGCGCTGTGCACCCTGGTCGTGCGACGAGGAGAGTCGCCGTACCAGGGGCGTTGGGCGCTGCCCGGCGGCTTCGTACGGGCGGAGGAGGACCTGGGAGCGGCGGCGGCGCGCGAGCTGGTCGAGGAGACCGGTCTCTGTGCCCACGATCCGGCCGCCCCGCCGCCCGTGCCGAGCAACGGCGCGCACCTGGAACAGCTGGCGACGTACGGGGCGCCCGACCGCGACCCGCGCATGCGCGTGGTGAGCGTCGCGCACCTCGCGCTGGCGCCGGACCTTCCCGCGCCGCGCGCCGGCGGCGACGCCAACAGCGCCCGCTGGGCCCCGGTCGAGGAGCTCCTCGGCGAGGACGAGGCCGCAGCGGCCGAGGACGGCGGGCCGGGGGCGCTCGCCTTCGACCACGCCCGGATCCTCGCGGACGGGGTGGAGCGCGCCCGCTCCAAGATCGAGTACTCCTCGCTGGCCACGGCCTTCTGCCCGCCGGAGTTCACGGTCGGCGAGCTGCGGCGCGTCTACGAGGCGGTCTGGGGAGTCTCCCTCGACCCGCGCAACTTCCACCGCAAAGTGACCGGCACGCCCGGCTTCCTGGTCCCGGCCGGAGGCACCACGACCCGTCAGGGAGGGCGTCCCGCACAGCTCTTCCGGGCAGGTGGGGCCACTCTTCTCAACCCGCCGATGCTGCGCCCCGAGGTCTGAGGGCCGTGCGCAACCGGCGCCCTGGGGCGCCGACCATGCACTGAAAGTCCGAAATGTAGCGTTATCTTGCTGCGGTAGCGCCGCCCTGCCGCGGAGCGGTGTCACCTACCGCGAGAGAAGCGATGCTCCAGGCAATCGGACTGACCAGCACTCCCCGCCGCGATCGCCCGCCCGCCGTGGACGATCTGACCTTCGAGGCACGGCCGGGTGCCGTGACCGCTCTCCTCGGCCCCCGGGGGGCCGGCAAGACCACCGCACTCCGGCTCATGCTCGAACTCGAGCCGGGCCGTGGGATCACCTACTTCCGCGGCCGGCCGCTGCACCGCGTCGCCCACCCCCCTCGCGAGGTCGGTGTGCTCCTCGGCGACGTCCCCGGGCACCCCTCCCGCACCCTTCGGGGTCAGCTCCGGATGCTCTGCGCCGCCACGGGAGTTCCCGCCTCACGCGCCGAGGAACTGGTGCGGACCGTGGGTCTCACCGGCCTGGAGCACCGGCGGATCGGCACCCTGCCCATCGGCGCGGACCGTCGACTCGGTCTCGCCTCGGCCCTGTTGGGCGACCCCCACACCCTGCTCCTCGACGAGCCGGCCGCGGGTCTCTCCGTACCCGAGAGCGGGTGGCTGTACGAGCTGCTGCGGGCGCACGCCGCCGAGGGGGGTACCGTGCTGTACACCACGGAGGACCCCAAGGACGCGGCCCGCAACGCCGACCGCGTCGTCACCCTCGAGGGCGGTCGGCTCGTCGCGGACCAGGACGCCGTCGAGTTCGCCCGCACCCGTCTGCGTCCCCGGGTCGTCGTCCGCACGCCGCACGCCGCGCGCCTGGCCGCGGCCGTGACCCAGGAGGCCAGGGCCGCGCGCCGGGCCGTCGAGGTGGTCGCCGAGGACGGCAACCGGCTCTCCGTCTACGGCAGCGACTGCGCGGCCGTCGGCGACACCGCCTTCCGGCACGGCGTGCCGGTCCACCGGCTCACCGAGGAGAGGGGAGGCGAGGGCGGCGCCGGTGCCGGTCGTGGCCGTGCTGCTGCCGGGCAGGCGCGGCGTACCCAGGAAGGCGAGGGGCCCGCGAAGCCCGGGGGTGCTGCCGGGCCGGCGTCCGGAGCCAACGGGCGGGAGGCGTCGGTCAGCCGGCGAGGCGTCGCTCGGAGGCCCGTGCGCTCGCCCCTTCGACCGCTGCGCTACGAGCTCCACCGGCTCCTGGGCGTGCCGTCCACCCCGCTCGTCGTGGCCGGCGTCCTGCTCGCCTCCGTGGCGCTCGCCCTGCTCCTCGGCCGGTCCGGCCGGGCCGAGCTGCCCGCCGTCCTCGCCGGCTGGCCCGCGATCTCCCCGCTGCCGCCCGCGGCCGTCGGCGCCGGGCTGGTCGGAGCGTTCTCCTTCGGCGAGGAGTACCGCTATCCCGCGCTCACCTCGGGGCGCGGAGCCGTGCCCCGCAGGCCGGGTCTGCTGCTCGCCAAACTCGCCGTCGCCGCGGTCGTCGCCCTCGCGCTCGGGGTGCTCGTGGTGGTGGTCGACCTGGAGGTGCTGCGGTTCGTCTACGGCGGCGAGTTGGTTCCCGTACCGAGGAACTGGCCTACCCTCTCGGCGAGTTGGCTCGGTCTTGTGGTCGGCTGCGCGTGGGCCGGGGTGCTCGGTGCGGGAGTGTTCCGGGCCGCCGCGGCCGGAGTGGCGGCGGTGCTCGCGGTGCCGATCGCCTTCGTTCCGCTGCTGCAGAAGGTGCTGACCGGGCCGTCGGTGCGCTCGGCGGCCGGACTTCCCGCGCGACTGCGCGAGTTCGCCGGTCCGCAGTGGACGCCCGCCCTGGACCGGTGGCTGGCGGGGGCGCTGAAGGTGGTCGGCCAGCCCGCCGGGGTGGCGCTCTCGCTGACGTTGACCGGTCTGCTCTGCGCCTATGTGTTCACCGGCCTTCGCCGTAGGGCCCGTTGGTGATCATTTGTGGACCGAAAGGTTCCGGTTAGCCGTCAACTCGCTTGAAATGTGCCGCATATGTCCGATTAATCGTCAATTGTGTAGGGGGTGCCGATCACCCTTTCGTGTGCTTTTCACCAAAGACCTCAAGGGTCACGGAGGCAACGCCGACAAAGGATGCGTGAGTACCCTTGCGCACACCATGATGACCGCCGCCCGCCCCGTCGACTCCGGCCTCGGCGCCCCGGGCGATCTCGACCGCTACCCCTACACGGAGGCCCCCGCCGCCGGCCGCGTGGGCCCGCCCTCCTGGGAGGGGGTGGACACCGACCTCGGCCGCGTCGGCCGCCGGACCGCCGGCAATCGGGGGCGCGGGCTGCACGGTCAGCTCGTCCAGCAGCTCGGCCAGATGATCGTCTCCGGCGACCTCGGGGCCGACCGCCCGCTCGTCCCCGAGGAGATCGGCCAGCGGTTCGAGGTCTCGCGCACCGTCGTCCGCGAGTCGCTGCGCGTCCTGGAGGCGAAGGGGCTCGTCAGCGCCCGCCCGAACGTCGGTACGCGGGTCAGGCCCGTCAGCGACTGGAACCTCCTCGACCCCGACATCATCGAGTGGCGCGCCTTCGGCCCGCAGCGAGACGACCAGCGCCGCGAGCTGAACGAGCTGCGATGGACGATCGAGCCCCTCGCCGCCCGCCTCGCCGCCGGGCACGGCCGTGAGGACGTGCAGCAGCGCCTCGCCGACATGGTCGAGATCATGGGGCACGCCTTCGCGCAGGGGGACGGCATCACCTTCTCGCGGGCCGACACGGAGTTCCACACCCTCCTCATCCAGCTGGCCGGGAACCGCATGCTGGAGCACCTCTCCGGCATCGTCGGCGCCGCGCTCCAGGTCTCCGGCGGTCCCGCCACCGGCTGCGACCGGCCGAGCGAGGCCTGCCTCGCGCACCATGCACGGATCGTGGACGCGCTGGCCGCCGGGGACGCCCACGGCGCCGAGAGCGCCATGCGGCAGCTGCTCACGGTCCACCCCGAGGTGGAGCGCGTCGTCCCCGCCCCTCGCGAACACTGATCCGCGGGTCGTGGCCGGGAGCGCGGGGGCGCACGCACCGCGTGCCGCCGGGTCCGAGCGCCACCCGGGGGCCCGACAGGGCCTCCCCGGGCGGCGCCCGGGTTCCGGCGGCGCGAATGTGCCGCGATCGACCGCTCTGGCCGTTTCGTCGCAAATGGGGTGTGACTCGGGCCACGAAGATTGGGCGTAACACTCCTCCGAGCCGTGCGATGACCTAAGAGGTGATGGCCGAGGAAGGAATACAGCAGCCCGTGGAGGCGCTGTGCAGTTCCCCGGTCCAGCCCGCGCCGTCGGCACATTCCCCGTCGACGGTCGTCGGCTCCAGCCCGATCCAGGGCGGGGCCGGAAGCCGTTTTCCATCGTTCCGAGAGGTTGTTCGTGTCGGCCAGCACATCCCGTACGCTCCCGCCGGAGATCGCCGAGTCCGAGTCTGTGATGGCGCTCATCGAGCGGGGAAAGGCTGATGGGCAGATCGCCGGCGATGACGTGCGTCGGGCCTTCGAAGCTGACCAGATTCCGCCAACCCAGTGGAAGAATGTTCTGCGCAGCCTCAATCAGATCCTCGAGGAAGAGGGTGTGACGCTGATGGTCAGTGCAGCGGAGTCGCCGAAGCGCGCCCGCAAGAGCGTCGCAGCGAAGAGCCCGGCCAAGCGCACCGCCACCAAGACCGTCACCGCCAGGACGACCGTGACGAAGAGCACCGTCTCGGCCTCCGCGGCCCCTGCGGCCGAGGGCACCGACCCGGCCGACGAGGCCGGATCGCCCGCCAAGAAGGCGGCCGCGAAGAAGACCGTCGCCAAGAAGGCGGTGGCCAAGAAGACCGTCGCCAAGAAGACGGCGGCCAAGAAGACCACGTCCAAGAAGGACGCCGACGAGCTCATCGAGGGCGAGGAGCTCCTCGAGGACGTCGCGCCCGGCAAGGGTGAGGAAGAGGAGACCGAGGGCGAGAGCAAGGGCTTCGTCCTGTCCGACGAGGACGAGGACGACGCTCCGGCGCAGCAGGTCGCCGTCGCCGGCGCCACCGCCGACCCGGTCAAGGACTACCTCAAGCAGATCGGTAAGGTCCCGCTGCTCAACGCCGAGCAGGAGGTCGAGCTCGCCAAGCGCATCGAGGCCGGTCTGTTCGCCGAGGACAAGCTCGCGAACTCCGACAAGCTCGCCCCGAAGCTCAAGCGCGAGCTGGAGATCATCGCCGAGGACGGCCGCCGGGCCAAGAACCACCTCCTGGAGGCCAACCTCCGTCTGGTGGTCTCGCTGGCCAAGCGCTACACCGGCCGCGGCATGCTCTTCCTGGACCTGATCCAGGAGGGCAACCTCGGTCTGATCCGCGCCGTCGAGAAGTTCGACTACACCAAGGGCTACAAGTTCTCCACGTACGCCACCTGGTGGATCCGTCAGGCGATCACCCGCGCCATGGCCGACCAGGCCCGCACCATCCGTATCCCGGTGCACATGGTCGAGGTCATCAACAAGCTCGCGCGCGTCCAGCGCCAGATGCTCCAGGACCTGGGCCGTGAGCCCACCCCGGAGGAGCTGGCCAAGGAGCTCGACATGACCCCCGAGAAGGTCATCGAGGTCCAGAAGTACGGCCGGGAGCCGATCTCCCTCCACACCCCGCTGGGCGAGGACGGCGACAGCGAGTTCGGTGACCTCATCGAGGACTCCGAGGCGGTCGTGCCGGCCGACGCGGTCAGCTTCACGCTGCTCCAGGAGCAGCTGCACTCCGTCCTCGACACGCTCTCCGAGCGTGAGGCGGGCGTCGTCTCCATGCGCTTCGGCCTCACCGACGGCCAGCCGAAGACGCTTGACGAGATCGGCAAGGTCTACGGCGTGACGCGAGAGCGGATCCGTCAGATCGAGTCGAAGACGATGTCGAAGCTCCGTCACCCGTCGCGCTCGCAGGTCCTGCGCGACTACCTCGACTGATCCGTACGAGGGACGCAGCAGTACACGGAAGGGCCCGGTTCCCCGAGAGGGGAGCCGGGCCCTCCGGCTTTGCGCGGGTGCACGGTGAGGGCAGGTGCTGGACGCTGGGTGAACCGACATCACCCGAGAGTCAGGAGGCTCCATGCGTGGTTCCCTCATCCGAGCATTGACGGGTGCTCTGAGCCTGATGACCGCGGCGGCGGGACAGCTCGCCATCGCCGGTCCCGTGGCCGCCGACAGCGTCGTGGTGGGTGGCCGGCCGGCCCAGATCACGGACGCGCCGTGGGTCGTGGCGCTGTCCAGCCGTGACCGGTTCGGGGGTACGCGCGCGGGGCAGTTCTGCGGGGGTGTGCTCGTCGCCCCCACCAAGGTGCTCACGGCGGCGCACTGCCTCGGCCGTGAGGTGCTCGGCGGAGAGCCGTGGGAGGTGCGCGACTTCGTGGTCATCGCGGGCCGTGCGGCGCTCCGCGGACAGGAGGGGCAGGAGGTCCGGATCTCGGACACCTGGGTCAACCCGGACTACGACCCGACGACGAACTCGGGCGACCTCGCCGTGCTGACGCTCGTCAGCGCGCTGCCGCAGTCGTACGTGATCGGTGTCGCCCGCTCCGGAGACACGGCGTACGCGCCCGGGACGGAGGCGGACGTCTACGGCTGGGGCGACACCACCGGCAACGGGGCCTACGCCTCGACCCTGCGGACGGCACGGGTCCAGGTGCTGCCGGACACGGCGTGCGAGCGGGCGTACCCGGGCGGCTTCGGCGTCCGCTACCAGCGCGGGACGATGCTGTGCGCGGGCGACCCGCAGGGCGGGAAGGACGCCTGCCAGGGCGACAGCGGAGGCCCGCTGGTGGCCAAGGGGCTCCTCGTCGGCCTGGTGTCCTGGGGGAGCGGCTGCGGGCAGGCAGAGAACCCCGGCGTCTACACGCGGGTGTCAGAGGTGCTTCCCGCCCGCTCCTGAGCGGGCGGATACGAGAACGGGCGGTCACCCCCCTGGAATCAGGGGGTGACCGCCCGCCGTCCGATCAGCGCGACCGGCCCTGTGCTCGTCGTGGATGGCGCGTCAGGCGTGGTCCTCGCCCTGCGTGCGGGCCGGCACGTCCGTGAGCCGGTCCGTCTCATCCTGTATCTCAACGGCGATCTTCTTGAGTTCCGGCTCGAACTTGCGTCCGTGGTGGGCGCAGAAGAGCAAGTCACCTCCGCTGGTCAGGACGACACGCAGGTATGCCTGGGCGCCGCAGCGGTCGCAGCGGTCAGCGGCCGTCAGGGGGCTCGCGGGGGTCAGAACAGTAGTCACGTCGCCTCTTCTCTAGCTCGACGAGCTGTCGTACCAGGGTCAACATCCAACCAGGCCGAAAACGTTCCCGCTCGTGGCTTTTCCTTGAAACTTCTTCCCAAGGTGGCTGTCTGCTGCCGGTTGGCGGCGAATGAGCCGTATTGCGTCGCTCTACGGATTTCGCGTTGCTTGTGTCGGTTAGCCCTCCCGGCGGGGTCGCCGGTTGTTCATGAGGACGTGCCCGGAGCCTAAATGGTTCATGCCTGGAAGGGAACGTGATGTTCGCGTCACCCCATCGAGGGATCGAACATCCATGCGACGCTGGACTAGCATGAGGATTCGGGGAGGGTGGCGTTACAACGGCTCTACCAGGCATCGGTACCCTCTGAGCGGTGACCGAGGCCGGGCCTTACCCCACAGGGCCAGATTCCAAATTCAGCGAGGAGCGAACCGCGTGACCGCCGAGACGTCCGTGCCGTCCAGTGCGCTGCTGACCGCAGACCGTGACGGTTCCAACTACACCGCTCGGCACTTGCTCGTACTCGAAGGGCTCGAAGCGGTCCGCAAGCGCCCCGGTATGTACATCGGGTCCACCGACAGCCGCGGCCTGATGCACTGCATCTGGGAGATCATCGACAACTCCGTGGACGAGGCCCTCGGCGGCTACTGCGACCACATCGAGGTCATCCTCCACGACGACGGCTCGGTCGAGGTCCAGGACAACGGCCGCGGCATCCCGGTCGACGTCGAGCCGAAGACCGGCCTCTCCGGCGTCGAGGTCGTCATGACCAAGCTGCACGCCGGCGGAAAGTTCGGCGGCGGTTCGTACGCGGCGTCCGGCGGTCTGCACGGCGTCGGCGCCTCCGTGGTCAACGCCCTGTCGGCCCGCCTCGACGTCGAGGTCGACCGGAACAGCGCGACCCACTCGATCTCCTTCCGCCGCGGTGTCCCCGGCATCTTCACCGAGCAGGGCCCCGACAGCCCCTTCGACCCGGCCAACGGTCTGATCAAGGGCAAGCGCGTCCCCAAGACCCGCACCGGCACGCGCATCCGCTACTGGGCGGACCGGCAGATCTTCCTCAAGGACGCCAAGCTCTCCCTGGAGACGCTCCACCAGCGCGCCCGGCAGACCGCCTTCCTCGTCCCGGGCCTCACCATCGTCGTCCGCGACGAGCGGGACCTGGCCGGCGTCGGCAAGAGCGAGGAGACCTTCCGCTTCGACGGGGGCATCAGCGAGTTCTGCGAGTACCTCGCGCAGGACAAGGCCGTCTGCGACATCCAGCGCCTCACCGGACAGGGCACCTTCAAGGAGACGGTCCCGGTCCTCGACGAGCGCGGCCACATGACCCCGACCGAGGTCACCCGTGAGCTCGCCGTCGACGTCGCCCTGCGCTGGGGCACCGGCTACGACACCACGGTGAAGTCCTTCGTCAACATCATCGCCACCCCCAAGGGCGGCACCCACGTCTCCGGCTTCGAGCAGGCCATCACCAAGACGGTGAACGAGGTGCTGCGCTCGGCCAAGATGCTGCGCGTCGCCGAGGACGACATCGTCAAGGACGACGCCCTGGAGGGCCTCACGGCCGTCGTGACGGTCCGCCTCGCCGAGCCGCAGTTCGAGGGCCAGACCAAGGAGATCCTCGGTACCTCCGCAGCCCGCCGGATCGTGGCGAACGTGGTGGCCAAGGAGCTCAAGGCCTTCCTCACCTCCACCAAGCGGGACGCCAAGGCGCAGGCCCGCGCCGTCCTGGAGAAGGCCGTCGCCGCGGCGCGGACCCGGATCGCGGCCCGTCAGCACAAGGAGGCGCAGCGCAGGAAGACCGCGCTCGAGTCCTCCTCGCTGCCGGCGAAGCTCGCGGACTGCCGCAGCGACGACGTGGAGCGCAGCGAGCTCTTCATCGTCGAGGGGGACTCGGCCCTCGGTACGGCCAAGCTCGCCCGGAACAGCGAGTTCCAGGCCCTGCTGCCGATCCGCGGCAAGATCCTCAACGTCCAGAAGTCGTCCGTCTCGGACATGCTCAAGAACGCCGAGTGCGGCGCGATCATCCAGGTCATAGGAGCCGGCTCGGGCCGCACCTTCGACATCGACGCCGCCCGCTACGGGAAGATCGTCCTGCTGGTCGACGCCGATGTCGACGGCGCCCACATCCGCTGCCTGCTGCTGACGCTCTTCCAGCGGTACATGCGTCCCATGGTCGAGGCCGGCCGGGTCTTCGCCGCGGTGCCGCCGCTGCACCGGATCGAGCTCGTCCAGCCCAAGAAGGGCCAGGACAAGTACGTCTACACGTACTCGGACAACGAGCTGCGACAGACCCTCCTGGAGTTCCAGCGCAAGGGGGTCCGCTACAAGGACTCCATCCAGCGCTACAAGGGTCTCGGCGAGATGGACGCCGACCAGCTCGCGGAGACCACGATGGACCCGCGTCACCGCACCCTGCGCCGCATCAACATCGGCGACCTGGACGCGGCGGAGCAGGTCTTCGACCTCCTCATGGGCAACGACGTGGCGCCCCGCAAGGAGTTCATCACCGGCTCCGCGGCCACCCTGGACCGCTCGCGCATCGACGCCTGAGCAACTCCACCCGTGGGTGGAGCCGAGCGCTCCACCCACGGGCCGATCCCACGGCCGCGCACTCTCCGTAGCATGGAGATGTCGGAGGGGGACGGACATGGGTGTGAACCGCGATCCGGGATTCGCGAGGACCAGGCTTCGGCGGGGGGCAGTGGCAGGGACCGGAAGTGCTGGGGCGCACGGGCCGTCCTGGCGTTCCTGGCCCTCGCGGGAGGCGCTCACCCGCGTCGGTGTGCCCCGGGGGCGGATCGTTCTCGACCACACCCTGATCGCGGGCTTCAGCGTCCTGGTGGTGACGGGCTGTTACACCTCGGGTGCCTTCGGCGGCTGGTACGCGCCCCTGCCTCCGCTGGGCTTCGGGCTCTGTATGGCGGTGGCGCTCCGGTATCACCGAACGACCCTCGAGAATCGCCTGGCGGCCTCGCTGGGAATGCTCGCGGTGATCACACTCTGCGGTCTGGGGGCGTATGCGGCGGGCGCCCCGACGCCCGCGACGGTGCTCTGGATCGTCGTCTCGGTCATGGCCATGGAACGGCTGCCGCTCCCCGCGGGGCTGGCCACCGTGGTGGTGCTCGTGGCGGGCTTCGCCGAGGCCGACGAGACCGGGATCCTCGGGGCCGGCGTCACCACGGCGGCCGTGCTGCTCACCGGCTACTCCCTGCGCCTCGATGCCGAGGCGCGGGGTGCCGGGTTCCAGCTGCTCGCGCAGGAGCGGCTCGCCCGGGAGGCGGAGGCCGCGTCGGCTGCGCTCGCCGAGCGGGCCAGGATCGCCCGGGAGATACATGACGTGCTCGCCCACAGTCTCTCCGCCCAGATGGTGCATCTGGAGGTCGCACGGCTCCAGATCGAGGCCGGGGCGGACAGCGCGGAGATCCTCAAGCTCGTGACCTCGGCCCGTTCCATGGCCAGAGAGGGGCTCGCCGAGACCCGGCACGCGCTCTCGGCCCTGCGCGGGGACATGGCGCCGGTCGAGGACTACCTCCGGGAGCTCGGGCGGGAGGACCGCGCCGAGGTCGACGTCACCGGCGAGCGCCGGGACCTGCCCGCCGAGGCCTCGCAGGCGGTGCGGCGGGTCGCGCAGGAGGCGCTCACCAATGTCCGCAAGCACGCACCGGGAGCCCGGACCAGGATCCGGCTGGCCTACGGGACGGACGAGGTCTCCCTGGAGATACGCGATTTCGGGCCACCCCGGACGGAGGACGGCGTCGCAGTGGGGGAGGGGCTCGGGTCCTCCGGCTCCGGGTACGGACTGCTCGGCATGAGAGAGCGGGCCGAACTGCTCGGCGGCAGCCTGGACGCGGGGCCCGACGGGGCCGGGTTCACGGTGCGACTGCGGGTGCCGGCATGAGCGCCGCGGGCGGCGACCGCGTCGCACGCGTCGTCGTGGCCGACGACCAGGCCGTCGTGCGGGAGGGGATCGTGATGCTGCTCGGTCTGCTTCCGGGGATCGAGGTCGTGGGATCGGCCCGGGACGGGGAGGAGGCCGTCGCGCTCACCGCCGAGCTCGGTCCCGACGTCGTCCTGATGGATCTGCGGATGCCCCGCTGCGACGGCGTCGAGGCCACCCGCCGGATCCGCGAACGGCACCCCGGGACGGAGGTCGTCGTGCTGACCACGTACGCCGACGACGACTCGCTGTTCCCGGCGTTGCGGGCCGGAGCGCGTGGTTACCTCACCAAGGACGCCGGCGGGGAGGACATCGAGCGGGCCGTGCGGGATGTGATCGACGGGCGTGCGGGACTCTCCCCTTCCGTGCAGCGGCGACTCCTCGAGCGGCTGATCGAGGAACGGGACCATCAGGAGCACCGGGACCATCAGGAGCGCTGGGCCGGGCGCGAGACCGGGGGCGGTTCCCGGCGCGGGGCGGTCGCTGGTGGTGACTCCAGGGTGTGTTTGGGGAGTTCGGACGAATCGGTTGGTCCCGGGGGAACGGGCGGTTCGGGCGGGCCGGGTGACGTCGGGCTGACCGAGCGGGAGACGGAGGTGCTCGTGCTGGTCGCGGACGGCCTGTCCAACGCGGAGATCGCCGGACGGTTGCGGATCTCGACGGCCACGGTGAAGACCCATATCAACAACCTCTTCGCCAAGATCGGGGTGCGCGACCGGGCGCAGGCCGTGCGGTACGCATATCAGCACGGCCTGGTCAGGCCACCTGGAAGAAGAGTCACCTGATGGGGTGAAGTGAGGGAGGAGAAGAGTCCGGGATCTTCCCGCTCTGTCCATCCTTGGGCACGCGGCCGAAACGGTTCGCTGACAAGGAGAGTTGGCCGGTGGAGCAGGTGGACAAGCAGGAGGGGCGCGACGCTGCGGCGATGGCGGTCGACGACCCCTGGTATGACGCGACGGCCTCCGGCTGGGGCGAGGGGACGGCGGCCGAGGCGTCCGGTGAGGACCGCCCCGGAGCGGTGCCGCGACAGCGGGTCCACAGCGCGGCGGAGATCTATCTGGAGGTCCAGCGGAGCCCCGCCTTCCAGGAGGTGCGCGGCCGCTACCGCCGGTTCGTCTTCCCGGCCACCCTGGCGTTCCTCCTCTGGTACCTCGCCTATGTGGTGGCGGCGACCGCCGCGCCCGGCCTCATGGCCCGGCCGGTGGCCGGGTCGGTGAACGTGGCGATGGTCGCGGGGCTCGGGCAGTTCCTCAGCACCTTCCTGCTGACCTGGGCGTACGCGCGCCACGCGCGACTGCGCAGGGACCGGGCCGCGCTGGAACTGCGCTGGGACACGCAGGAGATGACCCGAGGGATGGTGCAGCCGTGACCGGAGACCACCAGACCCTGGCGCTCGTGCTGTTCAGCGTGTTCGTCGCCGTGACCCTGGGGATCACGACCTGGGTCAGCCGGCACCGGCACGGGTCGGCGGAGGAGTTCTACGCAGGAGGGCGGCTGTTCTCGCCGCTGGAGAACGGGTTCGCCATCGCCGGGGACTACATGTCCGCGGCCTCCTTCCTCGGCATCTCCGGGCTGATCGCGCTCTACGGCTACGACGGCATGCTGTACTCCGTGGGCTTCCTGGTGGCCTGGCTGGTCGTGCTCCTGCTGGTCGCCGAACTGGTGCGCAACTGCGGGCGTTTCACGCTGGCCGACGTCGTCGCCGCGCGGATGGCGGAGCGGCCGGTACGGATCGCCGCCGGCACGTCCTCGGTGGCCGTCTCCGTGCTGTACCTCGTGGCCCAGATGGTGGGCGCCGGGAGTCTGGTGGCGCTGCTGCTCGGCGGTTCCAGCGAGGGGGCGCGCTCATGGACCGTGATCGGTGTGGGCGCGCTGATGGTGATCTACGTGTCGCTCGGCGGCATGCGGGCCACCACCTGGATCCAGATCGTCAAGGCGGTCCTGCTCATGGCGGGCACGATCGCGCTCACCGTCCTCGTGCTGCTCCGGTTCCACGGCGACGTGAACAGCCTGCTCTCCGCCGCGGCCGAGCGCAGCGGGCACGGCCTGGGCTTCCTCGCCCCCGGGCTGCGTTACGGCGGGGACTGGACGGCCCGCCTCGACTTCATCAGCCTCGGCCTCGCCCTCGTCCTGGGCACCGCGGGACTGCCGCACATCCTCTCGCGCTTCTACACCGTCCCGACCGCCCGCGCCGCCCGACGCTCCGTCGTCTGGTCCATCGGCCTCATCGGCGGCTTCTATCTGATGACCATCGTGCTCGGTTTCGGCGCCGCCGCGCTGATCGGCCCCGACGAGGTCCGCGCGTCCAACGCCTCCGGGAACACCGCCGTGCCGCTGCTCGCCCTCGACCTCGGCGGCGGTGCGGGCTCCACCGGCGGCACGGTGCTCTTCGCGGTCGTCGCCGCCGTCGCCTTCGCGACCATCCTCGCCGTCGTCGCGGGGATCACGCTGGCCTCGTCGGCCTCCGTCGCCCACGACCTGTACGCCTCGCTGCGCCGTCCGCTCGCGAAGCAGTACAGCGAGGTGGCGGTGGCCCGGGTCGCCGCCGCCGGGATCGGCGCGGCCGCCATCGGCCTCGGGCTGCTGGCCCGCGACCTCAACGTGGCCTTCCTCGTCGGCCTGGCCTTCGCCGTCGCGGCCTCCGCGAACCTGCCGGTGCTGCTCTACTCGCTGTTCTGGCGGAAGTTCACCACCCGGGGCGCGGTCTGGTCGGTGTACGGCGGTCTGATCCCTGCCGTGCTCCTGGTCCTGGTCTCGCCGGTCGTCTCCGGCAGCCCCGAGTCGCTGTTCCCGGGCGTCGACTTCCATCTGTTCCCGCTGCAGAACCCGGGGGCGGTCTCCATCCCGCTCGGCTTCCTGGCCGGGTGGATCGGTACGGTCACCTCACCCGAGCCGCCCGACGAGGCCCGGCACGCGGAGACCGAGGTGCGGTCGCTGACGGGCGCGGGTGCCGTCTGACCGTCGACCTGAAGCGCCGGGGCGCGGGGTGCTGTTTGACCACCGCCCCCCGAGCCGTCTGGCCGTGGCCCGGCCGTGAGGGGCGTCAGCCGGCCGTCGGTGAGCTCGCCCAGGCGTAGCGGTGTTCGGGGCGGCCCGTTTCGCCGTACCGGAGGGAGAGGCGGACCCGGCCGGTGCGTTCCAGGAGTTTGAGGTAGCGCTGTGCGGTCTGGCGGCTGACGCCGGTCCGCTCGGCGATCTCCTGCGTGGACAACGGGCCGCCGGCCGCGAGCAGGACCTGCCGGACCAGCTCGGCGGTGGTGGGGGAGTGGCCCTTGGGGAGGTCGGGGGCGACGGCCCCCGCCGACAGGACGCCGAAGATCCGGTCCACCTCGGCCTGCTCCGCCTCGCCGCCGCTCTCCAGGGTGCGCCGGAGCGTCGCGTACGCCTCGAGCTTGGCGCGGAGCCCGGCGAAGTTGAACGGCTTGACGAGGTACTGGAGCGCTCCGTGCCGCATCGCCGACTGCACGGTGGCCACGTCACGCGCCGCCGTCACCATGATCACGTCGCACTGGTGGCCGCGCGTGCGGAGTTCCCGTACCGCCGCGAGCCCGTTCTCGTCGGGCAGGTAGTGGTCGAGGAGGATCAGGTCCACCGGCTGTCCGTCCAGGGCGGCGAGCGCCTCGGCCGTCGAGTGGGCGGTGGCGACGACGCGGAAACCTGGCACCTTGGCGACGTAGGCGGCGTTGATCCGCGCCACACGCTCGTCGTCGTCCACCACGAGCACGTCGATCATCGCGACGCCTCCTCAGAGCGTTCCGCAGCCCTTTCCGGCTCGGCTGTCTCGGCTTCGGTCAGGGCGTCCGGGAGGACGACCGTGAACACGGCGCCGCTCTCCGGACCGTCGGCAACCTCCACCGTGCCGCCCCGGCGCTCGGCGAGCCGGCGCACCAGGGGCAGGCCGAGACCGCGCTTCCCGTGGGAGGGCAGCTCCTTCGTCGTCCAGCCCTCGGTGAAGATCAGCTCGCGGCGCTCCTCAGGGACGCCCGGGCCGCTGTCCGAGACCCGCAGCACCACCGTACGGCCCTCGGCGCGGAAGGAGACCTCGATGCGGGCGCCGGGGGTGCCGGCGACGGCGTCCAGGGCGTTGTCGACGAGGTTGCCGACGACGGTGACCAGTTCGCGCGGGTCGACGAGCCGATCCGGCAGCAGGGAGTCGGGCGCGAGCCGCAGCGAGACCCCTCGCTCGGCCGCGACGGTCGCCTTTCCGACCAGGAGCGCGGCGAGGAGCGGGTCGTGGACCTTCTCGGTGACCTGCTCGGCGGTGGCCCGGTGCACGCCGACGACCTCCGTGACGAACTCGACCGCCTCCTCGTGCATCTCCAGCTCCAGGAGCCCGAGGAGGGTGTGCAGCCGGTTGGCGTGCTCGTGGTCCTGGGCGCGCAGCGCGTCGATCAGGCCGCGGGTGGAGTCGAGCTCCCGCCCGAGGCGCTCCAGCTCGGTGCGGTCGCGGAGGGTCGCCACGGCGCCGCCGTCGTGCGTGGGCATCCGGTTGGCGATCAGCACCCGGTGCCCCTGGACGGTGAGCAGGTCATCGCCGGTGACCCGGCCCGCCAGGACGTCGGCGGTACGGCCCCCGCCGAGGACCTCGTCGAGCGGCCGGCCCGCCGCCTCGGGGCCGAGGCCGAGGAGTCGCTGCGCCTCGTCGTTCATGAGCCGTACGGAGCCGTTGCGGTCGAGGGCCACGACGCCCTCGCGGATGCCGTGCAGCATGGCCTCGCGCTCGGCGAGCAGCGCGGAGATGTCGGAGAACGCCAGGTCGTGGGTCTGCCGCTGGAGGCGCCGGGAGATCAGGTACGCGGCGAGCGCCCCGGCGGCGAGCGCACCGCCCGCGTAGGCGAGGAGGCCGGGGATCGCGGCCACGAGCCGGTCGCGGACGCTGTCGTACTCGATGCCGACGGAGACCGCGCCGACGATCCGCCCGTCGGCGTCCCGCAGCGGCGCCTTGCCGCGCGCCGAGCGGCCCAGGGTGCCGCTGTCGATCTCCATGACCTCATGACCGGCGAGGACGGCGCTCGGGTCGGTGGAGACGACCCGGCCGATCTGTGCGGGGTCGGTGTGCGACCAGCGCACCCCGTGCGTGTCCATGACCACGACGTACTCGGCGCCCGTGGAGGTCCTGATCCGCTCGGCCTCCGCCTGCACCGGGCCGAGCGCGGACGGCCGGCTGCCGGTGAGGTCCGCGGCGAGCCGGGGCGACGCGGTGGTCCCGGCGATGGCCAGGGCCCGCCGCATGGCCTGGTCGTCGAGCTGCGCGCTCAGCGGGGCGAGGAAGAGGCCGGTGGCCAGGACGGTCACACCGGTCGCGATGGCCAGCTGCATCAGCAGGACCTGCGAGAACACCCGCTGCGGCCACCCGAACCGCCGACGGCGCGCGCGGGGGCGCGGAGGGCTGCTCTGTGCGGGGCTCATGCCCGAAAAGGTAAACGGCCGCGCGCCGTGACCGGAAATGGTGACGGAACGGGCGCCTATTCTGGGGCTTTCGCACGACCGCAGGACCCGAGGAACCGGAGGCACGTCCCTTGACCACGCAGCAGATCCCCGTCGTCGTCCTCGCCGGGTTTCTCGGGGCCGGGAAGACCACGCTCCTCAACCATCTGTTGCGCAGCGCCCGGGGCACCCGTATCGGAGTCATGGTCAACGACTTCGGGGACATCGGCATCGACGCGATGACCGTCGCCGGCCAGGTCGGCTCCACCGTCTCCCTGGGCAACGGCTGCCTCTGCTGCGCCGTCGACGCCGGCGAGCTCGACGAGTACCTGGAGGTCCTGACCCGGCCCGAGTCCCGGCTCGATGTGATCGTGATCGAGGCGAGCGGGCTCGCGGAGCCGGAGGAGCTGGTCCGCATGGTGCTCGCCAGCGAGAACGAGCGGGTCGTGTACGGAGGACTCGTGCAGGTCGTCGACGCGTCCGAGTTCGCGGCCACACGGCAGCGGCATCCCGGGACCGAACGGCACCTCTCCCTCGCCGACCTCGTCGTCGTCAACAAGGCCGACCGGGTGCCCGAGGACGAGCTGAAGGCCGTACGGGAGACGGTGACCGGGCTCGCAGGGCGCGCCGCCGTGATCGAGGCCTCGCACGGGCGCGTCGATCCGGAGCTGCTCTTCGACCGGGTCGTACCCGAGGGGGAGATCGAGGGCCAGATGTCGATCGAGGACATCCTGTACGGCTCCGAGGACGACGCTCACGCCCATCCGCACGCGGCCTACGAGAGCCTGTCGGTGACGGCGTCGACGCCGCTGCACCCCCGCCGCCTGATGGCCTTCCTCGACTCGCGCCCCGAGGGCCTCTACCGGATCAAGGGCTTCGTCGACCTCGGTGCCGCCGATCCGGCCAACCGCTACACCGTGCACGCGGTCGGCCGCTTCCTGCGCTTCTACCCGGAGCCCTGGCCCGCCGGCGAGGAACGGCTCACCCAGCTCGTCCTGATCGGCTCCGGCATCGACGCGGCCGGGCTCCGCAAGGAACTCGCCGCCTGTGAGCTGAACGGCCCGCAGGACGCCCCCGACGAACACAGCATGTGGGGCGTCCTGCGATACGTGCAGCGGTCCGAAGAGGACCCGGAGGAGTCCTAGGTCCTGCCGGACCGTTCCCGCCGGGTCCGGGTCGCCCGCGGCCGGACCCAGACCGTCCGGCCCGGGGCCGGGTCGCCCGGCGGACAGGTCCTAGACCGTCGGGCCGGCCACCACCTCGACCGGCTTGGGCAGCGGGGTGCCCGAGCCGTCGCGGCGCGGGTCCGGGTCCGGCAGGTCCACCGGGGTGCCGTTCTTCTGGGCGGCGCGGGCCGGGGTGGCGCCCGCCCAGGCCAGGATCAGGACGTCCTCCCCCTTCAGGAAGCGCTGGCAGCGGACACCGCCGGTCGCGCGGCCCTTGCGCGGGTACTGGTCGAACGGGGTCAGCTTCGCCGACGTGCCCGCCGAGGCGTCCAGGGTGCCCGTGGAGCCCGCGACGGTGAAGACGACGGCGTCCGCCGCCGGGTCCACGGCCGTGAACGAGATGACCTCGGCGCCCGCGGTGAGCTTGATGCCCGCCATGCCGCCCGCCGGGCGGCCCTGGGGCCGCACCTGCGAGGCCTGGTAGCGCAGCAGCTGGGCGTCGGAGGTGATGAAGACCAGGTCCTCCTCGCCCGTCCGCAGCTCCGTCGCGCCGACGATCCGGTCGCCTTCCTTGAGGGTGATGACCTCCAGCTCGTCCTTGTTCGCCGGATAGTCCGGCACCACGCGCTTCACCACGCCCTGGAGCGTGCCGAGGGCGAGGCCCGGCGAGGACTCCTCCAGCGTGGTCAGGCAGACCACCGTCTCGTCCGCCTCCAGGGAGAGGAACTCCGACAGCGGCGCGCCGCCCGCCAGGTTCGGGGCGGTGGCGGTGTCCGGCAGCTGCGGCAGGTCGATCACCGCGATCCGCAGCAGCCGGCCGGCCGAGGTCACCGCGCCGACGTCACCGCGCTGGGTCGCGGCGACCGTCGAGACGATCACGTCGTGCTTGGCCCGCTTGCCGTCCACCACGGGCGGCAGGTGCTCGGTCACGGTACGGGCCAGCAGGCCCGTCGAGGAGAGCAGCACCCGGCACGGGTCGTCCGCGACCTCCAGGGACACCGCCGCGACGGGCGCGCCGGCCGACTCCAGGAGGACGGTCCGCCGGTCCGTGGCGAACTTCTTGGCGACCGCGGCCAGCTCCGCCGAGACCAGCTTGCGGAGCTCCGCGTCGGATTCGAGGATCCCGGTCAGCTCGTCGATCTCGCCGTTGAGGCGGTCGCGCTCGCTCTCCAGTTCAAGGCGGTCGAACTTGGTGAGGCGGCGCAGCGGGGTGTCCAGGATGTACTGCGTCTGGATCTCGCTCAGCGAGAAGCGCTCCATCAGGCGCTCCTTGGCCTGGGCGGAGTTCTCGCTCTCCCGGATGAGCCGGATGACCTCGTCGATGTCGAGCAGGGCGACGAGGAGGCCCTCGACCAGGTGGAGGCGGTCGGACTTCTTCGTGCGGCGGAACTCGGAGCGGCGCCGGACCACCTCGAAGCGGTGGTCGAGGTAGACCTCCAGGAGCTCCTTGAGGCCGAGGGTGAGCGGCTGTCCGTCGACCAGCGCCACGTTGTTGATGCCGAAGGACTCCTCCATCGGCGTCAGCTTGTAGAGCTGCTCCAGGACCGCCTCGGGCACGAAGCCGTTCTTGATCTCGATGACCAGGCGCAGGCCGTGGCTGCGGTCGGTGAGGTCCTTGACGTCGGCGATGCCCTGGAGCTTCTTGGAACCGACCAGGTCCTTGATCTTGGAGACGACCTTCTCGGGGCCGACGGTGAAGGGCAGCTCGGTGACGACGATGCCCTTGCGGCGGGCCGTCACGGTCTCCACGGTCGCGGTGGCGCGGATCTTGAAGGAGCCGCGGCCCGACTCGTACGCGTCCTTGATGCCGGAGAGGCCGACGATCCGGCCGCCGGTCGGCAGGTCGGGGCCGGGCACGAAGCGCATCAGCGTCTCGAGGTCGGCGTTCGGGTGGCGGATCAGGTGGCGGGCGGCCGCGACGACCTCGCCGAGGTTGTGCGGGGGCATGTTCGTCGCCATGCCGACGGCGATGCCGGACGCGCCGTTGACCAGCAGGTTCGGATAGGCGGCGGGGAGTGCCACCGGCTCCTTCTCCTGGCCGTCGTAGTTCGGCGCGAAGTCGACCGTGTCCTCGTCGATGGACTCGGTCATGAGCAGCGCGGCGGGGGCCATCCGCGACTCGGTGTACCGCATGGCGGCCGGCGGGTCGTCGTTGCCCAGGGAGCCGAAGTTGCCGTGGCCGTCGACGAGCGGGAGGCGCATGGAGAAGGGCTGTGCCATGCGGACCATCGCGTCGTAGATCGACGCGTCGCCGTGCGGGTGGAGCTTGCCCATCACCTCGCCGACGACACGGGCGCACTTGACGAAGCCGCGGTCGGGGCGGAGCCCCATCTCGCCCATCTGGTAGACGATGCGGCGCTGCACGGGCTTCATGCCGTCGCGGGCGTCGGGGAGGGCGCGCGAGTAGATCACCGAGTACGCGTACTCGAGGAAGGAGCCCTGCATCTCGTCGACCACGTCGATGTCGAGGATCCTCTCCTCGTACGCGTCGTCCGGCGGCGGTGTCTTCGTGCTGCGGCGGGCCATCGCGGCTGCGGCTCCTTCACGAACAAGGTTGATCTGACGCGGACCATTGTGGACCGTGCCACCGACAGCGCCGACCGCGACCCGGAAGAGGGACATCACGAAGGCCCGGGAACTTCGCCAGGTGTCGGCGCGCTTGCATACAGTGGCAGGACTTTTTCACATCGCGATCGAAGGGACGTACATGCCCATGGGTCACACGGCCACGGCCGAGGCCGGCTCCGGCGGCCTGACAGCGACCGAGCACCGGTTGGCGAACGGCCTGCGCGTGGTGCTCTCCGAGGACCACCTGACCCCGGTCGCCGCGGTCTGCCTCTGGTACGACGTCGGCTCGCGCCACGAGGTCAAGGGCCGCACGGGCCTCGCCCACCTCTTCGAGCACCTGATGTTCCAGGGCTCGAAGCAGGTCCACGGGAACGGCCACTTCGAGCTGGTGCAGGGTGCGGGCGGCTCGCTCAACGGCACGACGAGCTTCGAGCGCACCAACTACTTCGAGACCATGCCCACGCACCAGCTGGAGCTCGCGCTCTGGCTGGAGGCCGACCGCATGGGCTCGCTGCTCGCCGCCCTGGACGACGAGTCCATGGAGAACCAGCGGGACGTCGTCAAGAACGAGCGCCGCCAGCGCTACGACAACGTGCCGTACGGCACGGCCTTCGAGAAGCTGACCGCCCTCGCCTACCCGGAGGGCCACCCGTACCACCACACGCCGATCGGCTCGATGGCCGACCTGGACGCGGCGACCCTGGAGGACGCGCGGAACTTCTTCCGCACGTACTACGCCCCGAACAACGCCGTGCTGTCCGTCGTCGGCGACATCGACCCGGTGCAGACGCTCGCCTGGGTCGAGAAGTACTTCGGCTCCATCCCCGCCCACGACGGCAAGCCCGAGCCGCGCTCCGGCGAGCTGCCCGAGGTCATCGGCGAGCAGCTGCGCGAGGTCGTCGAGGAGGAGGTCCCGGCGCGTGCGCTGATGGCCGCCTACCGGCTGCCGCACGACGGCACGCGCGCGTGCGACGCCGCCGACCTGGCCCTGACGGTCCTGGGCGGCGGGGAGTCCTCCCGGCTGCACAACCGTCTGGTCCGCCGCGACCGTACGGCCGTCGCCGCCGGCTTCGGCCTGCTGCGGCTCGCCGGGGCGCCCTCGCTCGGCTGGCTGGACGTCAAGACCTCCGGTGGCGTCGACGTCCCGCAGATCGAGGCGGCCGTCGACGAGGAGCTCGCCCGTTTCGCCGCCGAGGGCCCCACGCCCGAGGAGATGGAGCGCGCGCAGGCCCAGTTGGAGCGCGAGTGGCTGGACCGGCTCGGCACGGTCGCGGGCCGCGCGGACGAACTGTGCCGGTTCGCCGTGCTGTTCGGCGACCCGCAGCTCGCCCTTACCGCCGTCGACCGCGTCCTGGAGATCACCGCCGACGAGGTGCGTGAGGTCGCCGCTGCCAAGCTGCGCCCCGACAACCGCGCGGTGCTCGTCTACGAGCCCCTGGCGACCGAGCAGAGCGACCACGCCGACGGCGATGACGAAGAGGGAGCGGACCAGTGACCGACGCCGCCGCGTCTTTGACGAGCATGGACTTCCACCCGCAGCCGCAGCCGGGCACCGCGAAGCCGTGGGCCTTCCCGGCCCCGGACCGCGGGAAGCTGGACAACGGTCTGACCGTGCTCACCAGCCACCGCCCCGGCCAGCAGGTCGTCGCCGTGGAGATCTTCCTGCCCGCCCCGCTGGACGCCGAGCCGGCCGGTCTCGACGGTGTCGCGACCATCATGGCCCGCGCGCTCTCGGAGGGCACCGACCAGCACAGCGCCGAGGAGTTCGCGGCCGAGCTGGAGCGCTGCGGCGCCACGCTCGACGCGCACGCCGACCACCCGGGCGTACGGGTCTCCCTCGAGGTCCCGGTCTCCCGGCTGCCCAAGGCGCTCGGGCTGCTCTCCGAGGCCCTGATCGCCCCGGCGTTCCTGGACACCGAGGTCGAGCGCCTGGTGCGCAACCGTCTCGACGAGATCCCGCACGAGACGGCCAACCCGGCCCGTCGTGCCGCGAAGCAGCTCTCCAAGGAGCTGTTCCCGGCCGAGTCCCGGATGTCCCGGCCGCGCCAGGGCACCGAGGAGACCGTCGCCGCGATCGACGCCGCCGCCGTCCGTGCCTTCTTCGAGGCGCACGTCCGGCCCGCGACGGCCACCGCCGTGGTCGTCGGCGACCTGACGGGCGTCGACCTGGAGAAGGTCCTCGCCGAGACGCTGGGCGCCTGGACCGGTGAGCCGGCCGAGCCGCTGCCGATGCCGCCGATCACCGCCGACGACACCGGACGGGTCGTCATCGTGGACCGTCCCGGCGCCGTGCAGACGCAGCTGCTCATCGGCCGGATCGGCCCCGACCGGCACGACCGCGTCTGGCCGGCCCAGGTCCTCGGCACGTACTGCCTCGGCGGCACGCTGACCTCGCGTCTGGACCGGGTCCTGCGCGAGGAGAAGGGCTACACGTACGGCGTGCGGGCCTTCGGTCAGGTGCTCCGCTCGGACGCCGAGGGGAACGGCGCCGCGATGCTCGCCATCAGCGGATCCGTGGACACCCCCAACACGGGCCCGGCACTTGAGGACCTGTGGAAGGTGCTGCGCACGCTCGCCGCCGAGGGCCTCACCGACGCCGAGCGCGAGACCGCCGTGCAGAACCTGGTGGGCGTGGCGCCCCTCAAGTACGAGACGGCCGCCTCCGTCGCCGGGACGCTCGCCGACCAGGTCGAGCAGCACCTCCCGGACGACTTCCAGGCCCAGTTGTACGCGCGCCTGGCCGAAACCGGCACGGTCGAGGCGACGGCCGCCGTGGTCAGCGCCTTCCCGGTGGACCGGCTCGTCACCGTCCTCGTCGGCGACGCGGCGCAGGTCGCGGAGCCGGTGCGCGCTCTGGGCATCGGTGAAGTGACCGTCGTGACTGGCTGATTCCCGCCGGCAGACGACAACAGGAGGGCCCCGACGGCATAGTTCGTCGGGGTCCTCCGCTTTGTCCGTATTGTCGGTAAGGGTGATCGTTTGCCCTGTGGCATGTCTTACAAAAGGCGTGTCTGGTTGGTGATTGAAAGACGATCGACATAGCGTCGGTGCGGCTGTTCGTCAGTTGCACGTGCCGCACCCGCGGCATCGGACAGTCATCGCCGAGTCCCCGTCAGGCGCGAGCCTGGGGAGCCGGGGACCCACACGTAGTCCCTGGGGTGAATCGGGCGCCTTCGTCTCGACGGAGGGGCTCGTAGGAGACCTTCCTGCTCCGAACCCGTCAGCTAACCCGGTAGGCGAGAAGGAAGGAAAGGATCAGCCTCTCCATGGCGTTCACCCGTGCCACCGGGAAGCATCGTGGTCCGAGCCGGATGGCGCGCCGCAGCGCGGGCATCGCCGGCGTCGCGACCATCGCCACCACCGGCGTCATCGGAACCCTCGCCTCCCCGGCGCTCGCCGCCGACACGGACAAGCACTCCGTCGAGGACACCGGCCTCACCCAGGTCATCACCGAGGACTCCCTCGTCGACCCGATCAACGCCCAGGCCGCCGCCCAGGAGCAGGAGGCCGTCGAGGCCATCGCCAAGGCGAAGGCCAAGGCCGAGGCGAAGCGCAAGGCCGAGGCCCGCGCCAAGGAGATCCGGCTCGAGCGCGAGCGCGCCGCCCGCGAGGCCGAGCGCCGTCGCCTGGCCTCCTTCCAGCTCCCCGTCGCCGGCTCGTACGTCTCCACCGGCTACAAGACCGGCGGCTCGCTCTGGTCCTCCGGCAGCCACTCCGGCATCGACTTCCACGCCGCCTACGGCACCCGGGTCGTCTCCGTCGGCTCCGGCACCGTCGTCGAGGCCGGCTGGGGCGGCGCGTACGGCAACAACATCGTGATCCGGATGAACGACGGCACGTACACCCAGTACGGCCACCTCTCCTCCATCGGGGTCTACGTCGGCCAGACCGTCGAGCCGGGCCAGCAGATCGGCATCTCGGGCTCGACCGGCAACTCCACCGGCCCGCACCTCCACTTCGAGGCGCGCACGAGCCCCGAGTACGGCTCGGACATCGACCCCATCGCGTACCTCCGCGCCCGCGGCGTCCAGGTCTGACCCGACCCCGGCCGCGCACCGCGTCGCAAAAGCCCCGGCTCGTACTGAGCCGGGGCTTTTCGCTGACCAAAAGACGGCCATGGATTCCGCTGGGGCATCGGAAATTCCGGCGCGCTGCAATAGAGTCGAAGATCGGGCGCAGAACAGGCGCCGACGGAATTGACTCGCGCGGACCAAAGCGGAGGTCGGACATGCGCATTCCCGCGCACTCGGTATGCACGGCGATTCGGGACGACATCGTCTCCGGTGTGTACGAGCGGGGCAGCCGGCTGACGGAGGAGCAGCTCGCCCGCCGGTACGGGGTCTCCCGCGTCCCGGTCCGCGAGGCGCTGCGCACCCTGGAGTCAGAGGGCTTCGTCGTCACCCGCCGCCATGCGGGCGCCCACGTCGCCGAGCCGACCGAGCAGGAGGCGGCCGATCTGCTCGACATGCGGGCGCTGCTGGAACCGCTCGGGGCCGCGCGGGCCGCGCAGCGGCGCACCGAGGCGCACCTCAAGGTGCTGCGCGGCCTGGTCAGGCTGGGGCAGGAGCGGGCCAGGCGCGGACAGGGCGAGGATCTGCGCTCGCTCGGCGGCTGGTTCCACGAGACGCTCGCGCAGGCCTCGGGCAGCCCGGCCCTGACGGCGCTGCTCACCCAGCTGCGGCACAAGATCGCCTGGATGTATGTGGTGGACCAGCCCGCCCAGCCGGTGGAGGCATGGGCCGAGCACGGCGCGATCGTGGACGCGGTGGCGCGCGGCGACGCCGAGCGGGCGAGGTCGCTGACCGCGCTGCACGCGGAGCGGTCGATGCCGCTGCACCGGCTCAAAAACCCGGAGCGCGGCCGCGTGAGGGTTTCGCAACATGCCGTCAACACGGCGAGTGTCCGGAATTAACATGCACGCCGTATACAAAGAATAGGTATTCCGCCGCGGTTTTCGTGCTGCCCGAAAACAGGACGAGGGAAATGCGAATGGCCGTGCCCTCCGGAATTCCGGAGGGCACGGCCATTCACCGTTCGGGGGGTCGGGGTCAGACGGTCTCGGGGAGCTCGTCCAGGCCCTCGGCGACCAGCTTCGCCAGGCGGTCGAGCGCGGCCTCGGCGCCGTCGGCCTCCGAAGCGAGAACGATCTCCTCGCCGCCCTGCGCACCCAGACCGAGCACCGCGAGCATGGAGGCGGCGTTCACGGGGGTGCCGTCGGACTTGGCGATCGTCACCGGCACGCCGGAAGCCGTGGCGGCACGGACGAAGATGGACGCGGGGCGGGCGTGCAGGCCCTCGGCCCAGCCGACGTTGACGCGGCGCTCAGCCATGGTGTTGCCCTTCAAGTCTCAAGCGGGTTGTCTAGACCAGTCTCTCACGGGTTGCGCGGTGCTCACGCCGACCTACGGCCCGGAAGAGGCGACCCTTCGGCCCGGACCGGACCGACCGTCGGCCCTCCCCAGCTTGCAACACCTTGCGTCCCGCTTCCCCACCCCGCGACCGGTGCCACAGTCGTGTCGCGGCCGTAGGCTGACCCCATGCAGAGCGCGTCGGAGCAGTCGGAAGCGGCGGAACCACCGGCGGCATCGGCGCGGCCCGCCCCGGCGGAGCACGCCTACCCGGACCACTGGGAGGCGGACGTGGTGCTCCGCGACGGCGGCACCGCGCGCATCAGGCCGATCACCGCCGACGACGCCGACCGGCTCGTCAGCTTCTACGAGCAGGTCTCGGACGAGTCGAAGTACTACCGCTTCTTCGCGCCCTACCCGCGGCTCTCCGCCAAGGACGTGCACCGCTTCACCCACCACGACTTCGTGGACCGGGTCGGGCTCGCGGCGACCGTGGGCGGCGAGTTCATCGCCACCGTGCGCTACGACCGCATCAACGCCCACGGAATGCCCGCCTCGGCCCCCGCCGACGAGGCCGAGGTCGCCTTCCTCGTCCAGGACGCGCACCAGGGCAGGGGCGTCGCCTCCGCGCTCCTCGAACACATCGCGGCGGTCGCGCGCGAGCGGGACATCCGGCGCTTCGCCGCCGAGGTGCTCCCCGCCAACACCAAGATGATCAAGGTCTTCACGGACGCGGGCTACACCCAGAAGCGCAGCTTCGAGGACGGCTCCGTCCGGCTCCACCTCGACCTCGAACCGACCGACCGCTCCCTCGCCGTCCAGCGCGCGCGGGAGCAGCGCGCCGAGGCCCGCTCCGTGCAGCGCCTCCTCACCCCCGGCTCCGTCGCCGTCGTCGGCGCCGGACGCGCCCCCGGCGGCGTCGGCCGGACCGTCCTGCGCAACCTCCTCGGCGCCGGCTTCACGGGGCGGGTGTACGCGGTGAACGCCGCGCTCACCGAAGAGACCGAGCTCGACGGCGTCCCCGCCCACCCCTCCGTCGGCGCCATCGGCGAGCCCGTGGACCTGGCCGTCGTCGCCGTCCCCGCCGAACGGGTGCCCGAGGCCGTCGCGGACTGCGGCGAACACGGGGTGCGCGGCCTCGTCGTGCTCTCCGCCGGATACGCCGAGAGCGGCGCCGCCGGCCGCGAGCGCCAGCGTGAGCTCGTCCGGCAGGCCCGCTCGTACGGCATGCGGATCATCGGCCCCAACGCCTTCGGGATCATCAACACCGCCGACGACGTCCGGCTCAACGCCTCCCTCGCGCCGCAGATGCCGGCCGCCGGGCGGATCGGGCTCTTCACCCAGTCCGGCGCCATCGGGATCGCCCTCCTCGCCGGACTGCACCGGCGGGGCGCGGGCCTCTCCTCCTTCATCTCGGCCGGCAACCGCGCCGACGTCTCCGGCAACGACTTCCTCCAGCACTGGTACGACGACCCCGGCACCGACGTCGTCCTCCTCTACCTGGAGTCGATCGGCAACCCCCGCAAGTTCACCCGGCTCGCCCGCCGCACCGCCGCCGTCAAACCCGTCGTGGTCGTCAAGGGCGCCCGGCACAGCGGCAGCGCCCCGCCCGGCCACCGGGTCCCGGTCACCCGCATCCCGCACGCCACGGTCTCCGCGCTGCTCCGCCAGGCCGGCGTGATCCGCGTCGACACCGTCACCGAACTCGTCGACGCCGGACTGCTCCTGGCCGCCCAGCCGCTGCCCGCCGGGCCCCGGGTCGCGATCCTCGGCAACTCCGAGTCGCTCGGCCTCCTCACGTACGACGCCTGCCTGACCGAGGGGCTGCGCCCGCTGCGGCCGATCGACCTGACGACGGCGGCGGTCCCGCGGGACTTCCGGGACGCGCTGGCGGCGGCGCTCGCGGACGAGACCTCCGACGCCGTCGTCGTCACCGCGATCCCCTGGGTCGGAGAGGACGGGGCCACCGAGTTCGGCGACGGCGAGGTCCTCGCGGCCGCCCTCCGCGAGGCCGTCGCCTCCGCCCCCTCACCGACCAAGCCGGTCGTCGTCGTCCACGTGGAGATGGGCGGCCTCGCGGAGGCCCTCGCGGTGGCGACGAGCACCCGGCCGACGGCGCCGGGGCGCGCGGCCGCCCCCCGGGAGAACCGTTCCGGCGGCGCTCCGGCGGGGGCCGTGGGCGCTCAGGCCGGAGCCGGGGGAGCAGACCCGACAACCGTGCCCCCGCCGACCGCCGCCCCCGCGCAGCAGGCGACCATCCCCGCCTACCCCGCCGCCGAGCGGGCCGTGCGGGCCCTGGCCGAGGCCGTGCGGTACGGCCAGTGGCGGCGGCAGGCCGCCGAGCCCGGCCGGGTGCCCGAGTACGAGGACATCGACGAGGCCGGAGCCGCCGCGCTCATCGAGGGCGCCCTCGACGCCGGCGGCGTCGACGCCCGCGGTGTGACCCTCGACACCGAAGAGGCCGGGGCGCTGCTCGCCCGGTACGGCATCGCGGTCCTGCCGACCCTCCCCGCGCCGACGCCCGACGCCGCCGTCGCGGCCGCCGCCCGGCTCGGCTACCCCGTCGCCCTCAAGACGACCGCGCCCCACCTCCGGCACCGCCCGGACCTCGGGGGCGTCCGGCTCGACCTCGCCACCGAGGAGCAGCTCCGCACGGCGTACGCCGAGCTGACCGAGGTCCTCGGCAAACCGGAGGAGCTCCAGCCGGTCGTCCAGGCGATGGTGCCCCGGGGCGTCGACACCGTCGTCCGCTCCGCGATCGACCCGGCCGTCGGCGCCGTCCTCTCCTTCGGCCTCTCGGGCGCCGCCTCCGAACTCCTCGGGGACACGGCCCACCGGCTGGTTCCGGCCACCGACCGGGACGCCGCCGAACTCATCCGCTCCCTGCGCACGGCCCCGCTGCTCTTCGGCTGGCGCGGCTCGGCCCCGGTCGACACCCCGGCCCTGGAGGAGCTGCTGCTGCGGGTCTCCCGGCTCGTCGACGACCACCCCGAGGTGGTCGCGGTCTCCCTGGAGCCGGTGGTCGTGGCCCCGCGCGGCCTCTCCGTCCTCGGCGCGACCGTCCGGCTCGCCCCGCCCCCGCCCCGCACCGACCTCGGCCCGCGGAGCCTGCCACGTTACTGACGGGGCCGGAGGGGGCCCCTCGGCCCCGTAGGATGGAGTCCATGGCAAAGAGCGGTACGACGACCCAGGGGCTGCGCGCGGCGATCGAGCGCAGCGGCTACTACCCGGCCCTCGTGGCCGAGGCGGTGGAGGCCGCCGTCGGCGGCGAGGCCATTTCGTCGTACGTGGTCCACCAGGAGACCACCTTCGACGCCAACGAGGTCCGGCGCCACGTCACCGTCCTCGTCCTGACGCCGCACCGCTTCATCGTCAGCCACACCGACGAGCAGGCCGCCGACACGAGCTCCCCGACCCCGTACGCCACGACCTCCACCGAGTCCGTGAAGCTGGACCGGATCTCGTCGGTGGTCGTCAGCCGCGTGGTCGCCAACCCCGAGTCGTACACGCCGGGCACGCTGCCCCGCGAAGTGGTCCTCACCATCGGCTGGGGCGCCGTCTCGCGCATCGACCTGGAGCCCGCCGCCTGCGGCGACCCCAACTGCGACGCCGACCACGGCTACACGGGCAACGCCACCGCCGACGACCTCAGTCTGCGGGTGAGCGACGCCGGAGACGGCCCGGACACGGTCCGGCAGACCCTCGCGTTCGCCCAGGCCCTGTCCGAAGCGATCGCGGCGACCGCCGCGCCCACCCGCTGATGGTGCAGCCCACGGCAGTGGCCCACGGCTGGCCCGACGACCCGGTTCCGCTCGCCCCGGAGAGCGCGCCGGTGCCCGAGTACTCCTCCGGCTCGCTCGGCGACCTGCTGCCGACGCTCGTGGCGGGCCAGGGCGTGTCCGGCTTCGACGCCCGGATCGCGGAGCTCGCCCCGGCCGACCGGAACTGCGTCTTCCTGATCGACGGGCTCGGCTGGGAGCAGATCAAGGCCCACCCGGACGAGGCCCCGTACCTGAGCTCGCTCCTCGGCTCCTCGCGGGGCGGCACGGGCCGTCCGGTCACCGCCGGCTTCCCCGCCACCACCGCGACCTCGCTGGCCTCGGTCGGCACCGGCCGCCACCCCGGGACGCACGGACTGCCCGGCTACACCGTGCGCAACCCGGACACCGGCGAGCTGATGAACCAGCTGCGCTGGAAGCCGTGGACCGCGCCGCACGTCTGGCAGCCGTACCCGACCGTCTTCCAGCTCGCGCACGAGGCCGGGATCCACACCGCCCAGGTGTCCTCCCCGATCTTCGAGCAGACCCCGCTCACCAAGGTAGCGCTCAGTGGCGGAACGTTTCACGGGCGGCTCTCCGGCGAGGAGCGCATGGACTTCGCCGCCGAGCAGCTCGCCGCCGGCGACCGCTCGCTGGTCTACACGTACTACAGCGAGCTCGACGGCGCGGGTCACCGCTTCGGCATAGACTCCGACGCCTGGCGCGGCCAGCTGATGTTCGTCGACCGGCTCGTGCAGCGGCTCGCCGAGCAGCTGCCGCCCCGCTCGGCCCTGTACGTCACGGCCGACCACGGCATGGTCGACATCCCCTTCGACGAGCAGCACCGGATCGACTTCGACGAGGACTGGGAGCTGCGCGCGGGCGTCGCCCTCCTCGGCGGCGAGGGCCGGGCCCGCCACGTCTACGCCGTGCCGGGTGCCGAGGCGGACGTCCTCACCTGCTGGCGCGAGGTCGTCGGCGAGCAGTTCTGGGTGGCGAGCCGCGACGAGGCCATCTCCCTCGGCTGGTTCGGCGACGAGGTCGACGAGCGGGTGTACGGCCGGATCGGCGACGTCGTCGCCGCGGCCCACGACGACGTGGCGATCACCGCCTCCGTCAACGAGCCCAACGAGTCCGCGATGGTCGGCATGCACGGGTCCATGACCCCGGCCGAGCAGCTGGTCCCGTTGCTCGAAGTCCGTTCCTGACCCCTGACACCGCCCCGTACCTCCCACGACCTGAAAGGTCCCCGTCCCGTCATGCCCGAGCTGGTCTTCTTCTCCGGAACCATGGATTGCGGGAAGAGCACCCTGGCGCTCCAGATCGCCCACAACCGCGACGCGCGGGGGCTTCAGGGCGTGATCTTCACCCGTGACGACCGGGCGGGCGAGGGCAAGCTGTCCTCCCGGCTCGGCCTGGTGACGGAGGCGGTCGAGGCGCCGCGGGACATGGACCTGTACGGGTACCTCGTCACCCAGCTCTCCCAGGGCGGCAAGGCCGACTACGTGATCGTGGACGAGGCCCAGTTCCTCGCCCCGGAGCAGATCGACCAGCTCGCCCGCATCGTCGACGACCTCGGCCTCGACGTCTTCGCCTTCGGGATCACGACCGACTTCCGTACGAAGCTGTTCCCGGGCTCGCAGCGGCTGATCGAGCTCGCGGACCGGATCGAGCAGCTCCAGGTCGAGGCCCTGTGCTGGTGCGGCGCCCGCGCCACGCACAACGCCCGTACGGTCGGGGGCGAGATGGTCGTCGAGGGCGAGCAGGTCGTCGTCGGGGACGTGAACCGTCCGGCCGAGGAGATCGGCTACGAGGTCCTCTGCCGCCGCCACCACCGCCGCCGCATGACCTCGGCCTCCGCCCACGCGGGCGCCCTGTCCCCGGACGTCCTTCCCGTCGGCAACGCCTGACGGGACGTGGGGCTCGGGCTTCGGAGGTCTCAGGCGTCCGTAGGGCTCGAGCCTCCCTGGGTCTCAGGCCCGCGGCCGCAGGGTGTCGGTCAGTTCGTCCAGGGCGGCCGTGCTCACCGGAGCCGTTCCCGTCAGGGTGCCGAGCAGCGCCTGGGCGAGGACGGTCGCGGTGCCGATCCGGGTGTCCTCGCGCTCGTCGCCGGTGACCTTCCCGATGACCGCGTCCCGTACCGCGTACGAGATGGCGGCGTCCTCGAACAGCTCGGGGAACGACAGCGCCATCATGCACACGCCCACGTTGGCGGAGAGGATCGACTGGCCGGCCAGCTCCGGGGCCATCCGCAGCCGTCCGGCGTCACCGCAGCGCTCCACGGCCTTCAACAGGATCGCCTGGGCCTCCTTGATGGCCCGGGGCTTGGCGTCGCCCGTCGGCGTGAACATCAGCCGGTAGAGGTGCGGGTTGCGCAGCGCGAACGCGACATGGCTGTCCCAGGCCGTGCGCAGGTCCGCCACCGGGTCCTCGGTGAGCGGGTTCCGCCGCTTCTCGGCGAGGAATCGCTCGAAGCCGATGTCGGCCACCGCCGTGAGCAGCCCCTGCTTGTCGCCGAACTGGCGGTAGATCTCCGGCGCGCCGACCTTTGCCCGGTCGCAGATGGCGCGGGTCGAGATCGCCAGCGCGTCCTTGGTGGCGAGCAGTTCCCCGGTGGCTTCCAGGATGCGCTCTCGTGCCGTCGACATGGCTCCCACGATAACAGCGCTAACACGAGCATCCGGGATCTTTGGTAGCGACGTTAACGCCATGTGTTAGCGTTCATAACGTCAATCTCGTTCGACCGAGAGGAACCGTCATGACCGCGTCCACCACCCTCCGCGATGTGATCGGCCTGCCCCAGGAGCTGCCGCGACTGAGCGAGTCCGCCCTGATCCTGGTCGACTTCCAGAACACCTACCGCACCGGCGTCATGCGGCTCGACGGAGCCGAGGAGGCCCTGTCCGCCGGGGCCAGGCTGCTCGCCGCCGCCCGCGCCGCCGGTGCGCCGGTCGTCCACATCGTCAACGACGGCGGGGAGGGCACCCCGTACGACATCCGGGCCGAGATCGGCGCGATCAGCGACGAAGTCGCCCCGATCGAGGGCGAGAAGGTCGTCGTCAAGCAGTTCCCCAACGCCTTCCACGCCACCGACCTGGAGCCGACCCTCAAGGAGCTCGGCGTGAGCGGCGACCTCGTCATCGCCGGCTTCATGACGCACATGTGCGTCCTCTTCACCGCCCAGGGCGCCTTCAACCTCGGCTACCGCCCGACCGTGGTCGCCGAGGCCACCGCGACCCGCCCGCTGGAGGCGCCGGACGGCACCGTCCAGTCCTCGGCGGCCCTCCAGGCCGCGAGCCTCACGACGGTCCGCGACCTGTTCGGCACCGTGGCCCGCACGGTCGACGAGCTCGTCACCGCGGCGCCCGTCGGCTGATGCCTCCAGGGCGTGGGGCACCCGGAGTTCACCCGGGGTGTGCCTGAAGAGCGCCTCCTGATCGGTTGCGGGTCGCCCGCCTCGGCGGTAATGACGGTCGGCCCGTGACGACCCCTCCGGGCCGCTCCGTGCCGTGCGCCCCCTGGAGGATTCGTGCCACCCGCCGCCGAGGCCGTGTCCGTCGAGGACGCCGAGCACGGGACCGTACGCGACGAGCCCGGCGGCGACGGGCGGCGGCGGTTCGCGGGTCTGCGGGCCCCGGCCGCCGCCGGCCTGCTCACCGCCGCGCTGCTCTGCCTCGCCACCCGGCTCTCCCGGACGTACCCCTTCGGCCCGGTGACCAGGAACATCGTCGACCTCGGCCAGCAGTACCTGCCGTTCCACGCCTACTGGCGGGCCTTCCTGCTCGGCGAGACGCACGGGGACACCTTCCTCAACTGGAACTCCGGCTTCGGCTCCAACTTCCTCGGCGACATCGGCACCTACCTGAGCAGCCCCTTCGACCTGCTCGTCGTGCTCTTCCCGGCGGACCGCGTCGAACTCGCGCTGTACGTCGTCACCGCCGCCAAGATCAGCGCGGCGGCGGCCGCGATGGCCCTGCTGCTCCTGCGGCTGCGCCCCGGACCGTGGCCGGTCGCCGCCGTCCTCGGCACCGCGTACGCCCTCTCCGGCTGGACCCTCAACTACGGCGCCTCCGTCCCGATGTGGCTCGACGGGCTCGTCGCCTTCCCCCTTCTCTGCCTGGTCGGCGAATGGGCCCGCACCGGCCGCCGTCCCGTCCTCGGCCCCCTCGTCGTCGCCCTGGCCTGGACCGCCAACTTCTACACCGCGTACATGGCGACCCTCGGCGCCGCCGTCGTCCTCGTCGTGCGCCTCCTCACCGCCGAGGAGACGGCCACCGCCCGGCAGCGCCTCGCCGGGGCGCTGCGCGCCGCCCGGGGCGTCCTCCTCGGCATCGGGCTCGCCGCGCCGCTCGTCGTGGTCGTCTTCCTCGCCACCAAGGTCGCCGACCCCACCCCGGAGACCACCTTCGCGCCGGCGCCCTGGACGGACGTCCTCGCCCGGTTCCTGCCCGCCACCGCGAGCGTCTCCAGCCCCGCCCTCTTCATCGGGACGCCCGCCCTCGCGCTCGCCCTGACGCTGCCCTTCAACCGGGCCGTCGCCGCCCGCGTCCGGGCCGGGTGGACGGCCGCGATCGTCCTGGTGACGCTCTCCCTCCAGTGGGAGCCCACGCACCTCCTGTGGCACGCGGGCGCCTCACCCAACGGCATTCCGTACCGTCAGACCTTCGTCCTGTGCGGTCTGCTGCTGATCGCCGCCTGGTTCTCCGCCGCCCGGGGCGTGCCCCGGCCGACCGCGCTCCTCGGGGGCCTGGCGCTGCTCGGAGCCCTGGCGTGGGCGGCCCGGGGGAGTGCCGACATCGACCGGTGGACCTTCCCCGCCGCCGGCGCGGCCGCGCTCCTGGCGCTCGCCGCCGTCGTCCTGGCCCTGGCCGGCGACCGCCGGAGCCACGCGCGCGTACGGCCCGATTCGGCCGCCGACGATCCGGGCACCGCGCGCGTACGCCACGATGCGACCGCCAGCGACGCGGGCACCGCGCGCGTACGGCCCGATTCGGCAGCCCGTCCCCGGTCCGCCGCGCGCGTGCTCCCCGTCCTCGCCGTCGTCCTGCTCGTCGCCGCGCAGGCGGGCGAGGCGGCCGTCAACGGGAAGCGGATCGAGGAGCAGCAGCGCGCCAAGGTCTCCTGGTCGCCCCGGATCGGCCCCTGGCACGCGACCGCCGCCGCCGAGGTGGCCCGGGCGGACGACTGGCCCCGCCACCGCACCGACCCCGGCGAGGTCCCCGGCGGCAACGACGTGCTGCTCGTCGGAGGGCAGGGCGCCGACTACTACAGCAGCCTCACCGCCGATGTGACCTCCCGCACCCTCGCCTCGCTCGGCTTCGGCTACTACGCCAAGGGCCGGCACCCCGTCAGCCTCGACAACCCCGTCACGGACGCCCTCTTCTCCATCGGCACCCGGCTCCACTCCCAGCCCACGGAGCCGGTACGGCAGGACGCCCCGCCCCGCGCCACGGTCACCGTCACCACCGCCCCCGTGCCGCCCCTGGTCACCGTCCGCCCGCCGGAGCGGCCGGCCACGCACCCCGGGGACTCGGCCTTCGCCCGACAGGAACGCCTCCTCGGCGCCGACGTGTACGAGCTGCCCGCCCCCAGCCGTACCGGACGCACCGTCACCGCCCGCTGTCCGGCGGGCTCCCAGGTCTGGTTCTGGGCCCCCGAGTACCGGGGCACGGCGGCCCTTGCGGGGGACCGGCCCGTGGACTTCGACGGCAAGCCGCCCTCCGTACGCGCCCCCATGCAGGCCCTCGGCACCGTCCCGGCCTCCGGCGCCGTACGGATCGACCTGGCGCCCGAGGGCAAGGCGCGGCTGCCCCGGGAGCCGATCGGCTGCCTGCTCCGCGCCCGCCTCGACTCCGCCGTACGGCAGCTCACCGCGACCGGCGCCACGCGCGTGCGTGCCGACGGGCACACCGTCACCGCCGAACTGCCCCCGGGCAGCAAGGGCGTCGCGGTCCTCGCCGCGCCCCGCATCTCCGGCTGGCGCTGCGCCGCCGGCGACGCGGACGCCCGCCCCGCGCGCGCGTACGAGGGCCTCGTCGCCGTCCCCCTCGACGGACGGGCGAGCACGGTCAGCTGCTCCTTCCGGCCGCCGGGGCTCCGGCTCGGCGGCGCGATCGGCGCGGCCGCGCTCCTCGCCCTCGCCACGACGGCCTTCCTGCACCGCCGGCGGGCCCGCCAGTGACGCGGTTCGCGTCGGAGACGACAAGAGTTCACCGGGAGTGCACGCGCGGATCGTTCACCCGGAGAAGTCGGTCGTTACTGTGCCCGCCATAACGGCGTTAAATTGTTCGATTCAGCGTGGGGATCCCGAGTGCCGAAACTGTCCGTCGTCGTACCGTTCCACAATGTCGGGGCCTATGCGCCCGACACCTTGCGCAGTCTCGCGAACAACGCGGATCCGGAATTCGAGTTCCTGCTCATCGACGACTGCTCGACGGACGACACCCCGGAGATCCTGGACCGCTGGCAGAGCCGCCTGCCGAACGCCACCGTCATCCGGCACGAGACGAATCAGGGCGTCGCCCAGGCCCGCAACACCGGAATCGACGCGGCGAGCGGCGACTACCTCACCTTTCTCGACGGCGACGACTGGTACGCGCCCGGCCACCTGAGCGCCGCCGTGGCCGGGATCTCCCGCCTGGACTGCGACTTCGCCCGCACCGACCACGTCCTGTCGGAAGGCCGGAAGCGGCAGATCCGCTATGCCCCGGCCAAGCGCCGCGACACCGTCATGGACCCCAGGGACGGAATCTCTCCGGCCAGCATGGTCACGATGGTCGACTATCCCTTCGTGCCCTTCGGCATTTACAGCGGTCGTCTTTTCAAGAACGGCGAATCACGCTTCGAGACTTCCCTCAGAACGGCGGAGGACCGCCTCTGGATCTGGCGGCTCCACCTCAAGGCGCGCACCTTCGCGGCGCTTTCCCTGCACGGCGTCTTCTACCGGCGCGGCGTCACCACCTCGCTCACGCAGATCACGGACAACCGGCAACTGGACTTCATTCCCTCGTACGACCTCCTGCTCGACGACGTCTCCCGGGACGCGGAGGCCGACCGCTTCCTCCCGAAGGCGGTCCGCACCTACTGCGCGATGATCGCCTTCCACATGGGCAAGGTCGACAAGTACGAGCCCGCCGTCGCCGCGCGGCTGCGCTCCGACGTCCGCGACGCCCTGCACCGCATGCCGCAGGAGGTCCTCGACGAGACCCTCGCCACCATGGACACCCCGCGCAGCACCCTCCTCCGGAGCCTGCGCGACACCGGAAGGACCGCCTGACCCATGGCCCCCGCCCCCGAGACGGCGCCCGCCCCCGACCTGCCGGTCCAGATCTTCCAGGTGTCCACCCTGTACGGCGCGGCCACCCTGGCCGCCGCGCTCGACGCCGGACAGTTCGGCCCCCGTGACTCCGCCCGCCGGCTCCTGCTGCTCTCGCACAACGCCGAGATCCCGGAGACCGCGCTGCGCCTGGAGACCATGACCGGGTACGAGCGGATCGCCGCCCGCTTCGACGGCACCCTCGACTGGAACGAGACGATCCACCCGTACCACCCGGCCGCCTGGGCGCCCCGCCCCGAGGAGGCCCCGCTCTGGCAGCGCGTCCTGCGCACCGCCTGGGACCTGGGCACCGGCCCGGTCGAGCTGATCGTCGAATCCATCCAGGTCAACCCCGCCAAGGCGCTCGCCGGCACCTTCCCCGAGAGCACCGTGCACGTCTACGCCGACGGCCTGATGAGCTACGGCCCGACCCGCTCCGACCTCGCGCAGTCGATCGCCTGCCGCGTCCGCCGAGTCCTCCACCTCGACCTGGTGCCGGGCCTGCGCCCGCTGCTCCTGAGCGAGTACGGGGTCGAGCCCGAACTCGTCCCCGACACCGCCTTCCGCGCCGTCCTGCGGGAGATCGCCGAGGCGGCGGCCGACGACCCGGAGATCGCCCGGGCGGCCGCCGCCGAGCCGACGGCCCTGCTGCTCGGCCAGTACCTCGCCGCCCTCTCCCTCCTCACCGCCGAGGAGGAAGAGGAGCTGCACGTACGGATGCTGCGCGGGGCCGCCGCGGCCGGACACCGCTCGATCGTCTTCAAGCCGCACCCGACCGCGCCCGCCCGCTACTCCCAGGCCCTGGACGAGGAGGCCGCGCGCAGCGGCGTACGGCTCACGGTCCTCGACGGGCCGCTGCTCGCCGAGACCTTCTACGAGCGCTGCCGGCCCGGGCTCGTCGTCGGCTGCTTCTCCACGGCGATGCTCACCGCCGCCGTCCACTACGGCGTCCCCATCGCGCGCGTGGGCACGGCCGAGGTCCTCGAACGGCTCACCCCCTTCGAGAACAGCAACCGGATCCCGCTCACCGTCGTCGACCACCTCGTCGCGGACCTGGAGGGCGGCGAGGAGCCCTCCGTCCCCGGGGCGGCCCCGGCCTCGCTCACGCCGCTCGTCCGGGCCGTCGGCTACTGCATGCGGCACAAGGTCCATCCGGGGCTCCGCGAGGAGGCCGCCGCCTTCCTGGCCGAGCACCACGCCGACCCCGGCACCGCGCACCACTTCACCGCCGAGCGGCTGACCGAGCTCGGCCTGCCCGGCGGCGGCCCCGCCCCGCAGCGCACGGCCGTGGCCCGGCTCCGCCGCGGCCTGGCCCGCAGCCGCCGGGGGTGACGGGGTCCGACGCGGCTGACGGGAGCCGCCGAGGCTGACCGGAGGCGGCGCGCGTGAAGGGCGCGACGGACCTGACCGGAGGCGTCAGCGCTCGGCGGACCTGACCAGGGTGAAGACCGCGCCCTCCGGGTCCGCCACCAGGGCGAGCCGGCCCGCCGTGCCCTCGCGCGGCGGGCGCAGCACCTGACCGCCGAGCTCCACGACGAGCCGCGCGGCCGCGTCGGTGTCGGCGACCTCGAAGTACGTCATCCAGTGCGGGCCCCGGTCCCGGGGCAGGGCGTTGCCGACGCCGTGCAGCGAGGCCACCGGCGCTCCGGCCACGTGCAGCGTCGCGTAGTCGTGGTCGGCGGAGACGATCGGCTCGACCTCGAAGCCGAAGACCGTCCGGTAGAACTTGCCGATCGAGGACGTCTCGTACGTGAGGAGCTCGTTCCACACCGGTGTCCCGGGGGGCCCGGCGATCACCGTGCCGTGGTGCGCCTCCGCCTGCCAGACCCCGAAGACCGCGCCGGTGGGGTCGGAGCAGATGGCCATGCGGCCCGCCTCGCCCGCGTCCAGCGGGCCGACGGCGACGGTGCCGCCGCAGCAGCGGATGCTCTCGGCGGTCTCGTCGGCGTCCTGGGTGGCCAGATAGGGGGTCCAGGCGATGCGCAGGTTCCGGTCGGGCGGCAGCTGGCCGATGCCCGCCACCTCCTTGCCCCCGAGCAGCGCGCGCACGTACGGGCCGAGCTGCTGCGGTCCCGGGACGAACTCCCAGTCGAAGAGCGCGTTGTAGAACTCCTGCGTGGCGTCAATCCCGTGCACCATCAAGCTCACCCAGCAGGGTGTGCCGGGGGATCGGGGAGTCGCCTGCGTCATCGTCACTCTCTCCTCGGACCATCGTCGCGGCCGTGCCCACGCGTCCGATGGTGACACCGAGGGCGGCGCCGCGCGCCCGGGGCGCACCGAACGTGGCGCGATCCGGTCGGAGGTCGCCGGGACCGTCCCACGCGGCCGTGCGGCTGCGCGAGGATGGCTCCCATGAAGCCCATCATCTCCGCAAGCGAACTGCTGAGCGAGTCGGCCGGGCCGCGGCCGCCGGTCCTCCTGGACGTCCGGTGGACGCTCGGCGGCCCGCCCGGACGGCCCGCGTACGAGGCCGGCCACCTTCCCGGCGCCGTCTACGTCGACCTGGACGCGGAACTCGCCGGACCGCCCGGGAGTGGCGGCCGCCACCCGCTGCCCGACCCGGAGGTCTTCGGCGCCGCGATGCGCCGGGCGGGCGTCTCGAAGGACCGGCCGGTCGTCGTCTACGACGGCGGGCTCGGCTGGGGTGCCGCCCGCGCCTGGTGGCTGCTCCGCTGGGCGGGGCACCCGGACGTGCGGGTCCTGGACGGGGGCCTCGCGGCCTGGACGGGCGAGCTGACCGAGAAGGTCCCCGCCCCCGAGCCGGGCGACTTCCGGCCGGAACCGGGCGCCCTCGGACTGCTCGACGCCGACGCGGCGGCGGCGCTGGCCGGTACGGGGCTGCTGCTCGACGCGCGGGCGGCGGAGCGCTACCGGGGCGACGTGGAGCCGATCGACCGGGTCGGCGGGCACGTCCCGGGCGCGGTCTCGGCCCCGACGACCGAGAACGTCGACGCCGAGGGCCTCTTCCTGGCCGCCGACGTCCTGCGGGACCGCTTCACCGCGCTCGGCGCGACCGAGGGGACCCCGGTCGCCGTCTACTGCGGCTCGGGCGTCTCGGGCGCCCACGAGGTCCTCGCCCTGGAGATCGCGGGCATCCCCGCGGGCCTCTACGCGGGTTCCTGGTCGGAATGGTCCTCGGACCCGACCCGCCCGGTCGCCACGGGCCCGGACCCGCGCTAGGACCCGAGTGACCGGGGCGTACGGGGCGGGCGCGCACCGGCCCGGGGCCGTACGGGCAGGGCCGGCGCCAGAACCCCGAGTAAGCGAGGCGTAGGGGCGGGCCCGCGTCGGTACGCAGGCGTACGGGCAGGGCCCGCGCTGGTACCCGAGTAGCTGACGTACGGGCGGGGCCCGCGCCGGCAAGTGGCGGACGTACGGGCGGCGGGCCCGGCCCAGTACCCAGGTGTACGGGGGAGGGTGCCCACCCGTACCCAGGCGTACGGGGGAAGGCGCCCAGCCGTACGCGGGAGGGCCCCGTCAGTACCCGGTCGTACGCGGAGGGCCCGCGTCCTCCAGAGGCGCGGGCCCTCCCCGTACAGCCGTCAGTCCTGCTTCTTCCTTCGGGTGCCGAAGACGATCTCGTCCCAGCTCGGTACCGCGGCGCGGCGGCCCGGGCGGACGCCGTCCGCCTCGGCCTGTCGGTCGGTGGCGCCGTGCAGCCGGTCCCGGTGGCCCGAGACGGCGCGCGGCATCAGGACGTCGGCGTAGGCCGAGCCCGCGCCCGCCGAGGCGGCCGGGGCCGGCGGCTCCTCCGCCTCCGCCTCCTCCGAGGGCTCGGTGTCGGGCGGCTCGGGGACGACCATGTCGCCGCGGAAGCTCGGCACCGCCTCCAGGAGGCTCGTCAGCGAGTCCCGCTCCTCCTCCGGCTCGACGGGCGCGGGAGCCCGCTCCAGCTGGCGGTCGGACCGGTCGATCTGGCGGTCCAGGGCGCGGTCGAGCGGCCTGTCCCGGGGCAGCCGGGCGATGCGCGGCACGAACGGGAAGCTCGGCTCCGGCGCGGCGGCGATCGTGTCGTCCGTCTCGCCGATCAGGGCCCGCGCCTCGTCGTCGACCGCCTGGACGAGCCGCCGCGGCGGGTCGTACGTCCAGCTGGCCGTGTGGACCTCGCCCGCGACCCGGTAGACGAGCAGCACCTCCCAGGTGCCGTCGTCGCGCCGCCAGGAGTCCCACTGCACGGTGTCCTTCTCGGCGCCGCGCAGCAGCAGCCGCTCCTGCACCGCCTCGCCGAGCTGCGGGCCGCTGTTCTCCCCGGGCCTGCGGACCGGGGTCTTGCGGGCGCGCTCGGCCATGAAGGCGCGCTCCGCGAGCACGGGGCCCTCGAAGCGGCGCACGCGGTCGACGGGGATGCCGGCGAGCTGGGCGACCTCCTCCGCGGAGGCACCGGCTCGTATCCGCGCCTGGATGTCGCGGGGGCGGAGGTGGCTCTCCACCTCGATCTCGATCTGGCCGAGGCGCGCGCGGTCGTTGCGCACGGCGGCACGGAGCCGCTCGTCGATCGGAAGCGTGTACTCCGTGCTGTCAGCAGCCTTCAGCACCAGTCGTGTGCCGTCGTTGGAGACGGCCACGACACGCAGTTCGGGCATGGGGACCTCCCGGGTGGTGCCTGCCGACGTCACGTGCGTCGCTGCTTCCGCTAGTCGAGTGTGGCCTGCCCGGGTGCAGCCTGCCACTACCTTGCCGAGTTGCCCGGCGTGTCGGGCATGGACCCTGGAACGCCGTTATGGCACGGTTACCTGATCGCTACCCGGAGTGACTGGCGGTCACTCTGTGCAGCCGGTTCCCGTGCGATGCCGAGGCGCCGCCGGTTCGAGCGCCGTGTCCGGCCCCCTCCCCGTGATCGCGGGCACCCGTGAGGGCGTCCGGACCCAGGGTTCGTCAATGTACTCCATTCGGGCCACCTGGGTGGACCGGCGCGCCGCTCAACTTCTCGGGCGGTACGGGAGTTGAGTCTCCGCGATCTTCCCCCGTACGTGTCGCTCTTCACAGAAACAGCAGAAACGGAACTATTCGCTTCTCCTGTTTGTCCCTTCTGGGTGCAAGGCGAACGGATGAACCATCAGGGGCTGGAGATGCGTCACAGGCCGGAAACCGACAGGGACGAGCCGGAGGAGGGCGGGGACAGCGGCAGGAGAAGGATCGACCTGAGTGTGGCTCAGGTCTCCGGCAGTGCCCTGGCCGCGGTCGTCGCCGCCAAACTCGCCTCGACGCTCGGCGTGTACGGCACGATCCTCGGCGCCGGTGTGATCAGTGTCATCGCGACCTGCGGCGGACCGCTCTTCCAGCACCTCTTCAAGCGCACCGGCGAGCAGGTCCGGGACGTGACCGCGGCGGCCAAGCCGAAGGCGCGTCAGGTCCCGGTCCCCGCCGGGCCGCAGGACGACCGGACCCTCCTGCTCACCACGGTCCCGGCCCCGCTCCCGTCCGACGAGGAGTTCGGCGAGGCGACCACCCACGGCACCCGCGTCCGGGGCTGGAAGCGCCCGGCGATCGCCGCCGCCCTGGTCTTCGGCGTCACCATGGGGGGCATCACCGCCTACGAACTGGTCGCCGGGCAGGACTTCAGCGGCAGGCAGGGCACCACCACCTTCGGTTCCGCGGTCCGCGGAGGCGGGAGCGCGGAGCGGGACGCGCCGGACCGGCAGCAGGACCCCGCGCCCGCGCCCTCGGGATCCGCCGACGGCACCGGACGGCAGCAGGGCGGCACCGGCACCCCCACGACGGGAGCCACGCCGACCCGCGAGCCGGCCACCGGGACCCCGTCGGCCGAGCCCACCCCTTCCGGTTCCGCCGGTGGCGGGACGACTCCGGCGCCGACGCCGACCGGTCCGACGACGGAACCGACCGCGCCGACCCAGGAGCCGGCCACGGGACAGCCCGAGGCCCCGGCCACCCAGGCCCCGGCGCCGGCCGGGGCCGACGGGGGAGCCGAGTGACCGTCAGTCGCCCAGGACCCGGCGCAGATAGTCGTTGGCGAACAGCCGGTCCGGGTCGAGCCGGTCGCGCAGCGCCGTGAACTCGGCGAAGCGCGGATAGGCCTCGGAGAGGTAGGCGGCGTCGCGGGTGTGGACCTTGCCCCAGTGGGGGCGGCCCCCGTGCGCCGTCATGATGCGCTCCACCGCGGTGAAGTACCCGTGGTGGGGCGTTCCCTTGTAGAGGTGGACGGCGATGTACGCGCTCTCCCGGCCCGAGGCCGTGGACAGCGCGATGTCGTCCGCCGGGGCCGTGCGCACCTCCACCGGGAAGCTCACCTTGAGCGGCGAGCGCTCGATCATCGCCTTGAGCTCGCGCAGCGCGGCGACCGCCGCCTCACGCGGAAGCGCGTACTCCATCTCCAGGAAGCGGACCCGGCGGGGCGAGGTGAAGACCTTGTACGGGATGTCGGTGTACGTACGGGCCGACAGGGCCCGGCTGGAGACCTTGGCGATCGACGGGATGACCGGCGGCACCGCCCGGCCGAGCGAGCAGGCGAGTTGGAAGATCCCGTTGGAGAGGAGTTCGTCCTCGACCCAGCCGCCGATCCGCCCGGGGGGAGCGGCGGGGCCCGCGCTGCGGTTGTTGCGCTTGGTGTTGCAGTTGTCCGTGTGGGGGAACCAGTAGAACTCGAAGTGCTCGTTCTCCGCGTGCAGCGCGTCGAAGTCCGAGGTGACCCGGTCGAAGCTCATCGGCTCCTCGCGCGCGGTGAGCAGGAATATGGGCTCCACCGCGAAGGTGATCGCCGTGATCACCCCGAGGGCGCCGAGCCCGATCCTGGCGGCCGCGAAGACCTCGGGATTCTCCTTCTCCGAGCAGGTGAGCAGCTCGCCCGAGGCCGTGACCAGCTCCAGCTCGCGGATCTGCGCGGCGATGGAGGCCGACTCGCGGCCCGTGCCGTGCGTGCCGGTGGAGGTGGCGCCGGCGACGGTCTGCTCCATGATGTCGCCCATGTTCGTGAGCGACAGGCCCTCCCGGGCCAGCGCCACGTTGAGCCGCTTCAGCGGGGTGCCCGACTCGACCGTCACGGTCATCGCCTCGCGGTCGATCCGCCGGATCCCGGTCAGCAGTCCCGGCCGGATCAGTACGCCGTCGGTGGCCGCGATCGAGGTGAAGGAGTGGCCGGTGCCGACGGTCTTGACCCGCAGCCCGTCCTCGGCCGCGCGGCGCACCGCCTCGGCGAGCTCCTCGGCCGAGGCCGGGCTCACCTCCCGTACGGGGCGGGAGGTGATGTTCCCCGCCCAGTTACGCCACGGGCTGCTCGCCGTCCTGGCGCTCCCCGACCCCGCTGTCCCCGCTGCTGTCGTGCTGCCCACGCTGCCCCTCCCGGTTCGGCGCCGGCCTGCGCAGCCGGCGGTGTCCGAGGAGACCCACCGCGACCGCGAGCGCGCCCGAGACGACGGGCACCACGTACCCCGCCTCCGCCCCCGACGCGTCGACCACCCAGCCGGCGGCCGAGGAGCCGAGCGCCACGCCGATCGCGAGCCCGGTACCCGTCCAGGTCATGCCCTCGGTCAGCTTGGTGCGCGGTACGTGCGCTTCGACGAGGGCCATGGTGGTCACCATCGTCGGCGCGATGGACAGGCCCGCGACAAAGAGCGCCACGGCCAGCAACGGCAGGTTCCCGGCCAGTAGGAGGGGGATCATACTCACGGCCATCGCGCACAGGCCCAGGAGCCACCTGCGGGACGCCTGGCCCTTGAGGTGGAGCAGTCCGAAGACGGCGCCCGCCAGACCGGAGCCCAGCGCGTAGACGGCCAGGACCAGGCTCGCGGCGGCCTTCCTGCCCTGCTCCTCGGCGAAGGCCACGGTCACCACGTCCACCGAGCCGAAGATGGCGCCGGTGGCGACGAAGGCGAGGGTGAGCACCTGGAGGCCGCGGGAGCGGAGCGCGGAGGCGCCCCGGGCGCCCTCCTTGGGGTGCGGCACCGGCTCCGTGGCGCGCTGCGAGGTCAGCCAGAAGACGCCGACGGCCAGGAACGCGCCGGCGAACAGCGGACCGGCCTCCGGGAACCAGGCCGTGGACAGGCCGATGGAGAGGATCGGGCCGAAGATGAAGCACACCTCGTCCACGATCGACTCCCAGGAGTACGCCGTGTGCAGGCGCCGCTCCTCGCCCCGGTAGATCTCCGCCCAGCGGGCGCGGGTCATCGCGCCGACGCTCGGCACACAGCCGATCACGGCCGTGAAGACGAACAGGGTCCAGTCCGGGGCCTTCTGCTGCACGCACAGGAGCAGTCCGGCGGCCGCGGTCAGCGAGACCAGCGTGACCGGGCGGAGCACCTTGCGCTGTCCGTGCCGGTCGACCAGGCGCGAGACCAGGGGGCCGAGGACCGCGGCGGACATCGCGAGCGTCGCCGAGAGGGCGCCCGCCAGGCCGTACCGGCCGGTGACCTGCGAAATCATGGTCACGATGCCGATGCCCATCATGGACAGCGGCATCCGGCCGAGGAATCCCGCGACGGAGAACGAGGCGGTTCCGGGCGCCGCGAAGATCGCGCGGTAGGGACTGGGCAAGAGAGGTCCTTGGTCAACACGTGTAATTAACGGCTAAAGTCTACGGTGTTGAAGTCGGTCGGTCATCCCCATTTTTCGGACGAACGCTCATGGACGGGTTTTCGGACGAACACCCCCGGACAGGCCGCGCCCTTGGCCGCCGCCGGCGGGTGGGAGGATCGGTGCCATGTCCGATCAGCACGATCCCGCCCCGTACGACGCCCTGCTGCTGCTCTCCTTCGGCGGCCCCGAGGGCCCGGACGACGTGGTCCCGTTCCTCGAGAACGTGACGCGCGGCCGCGGCATCCCGAAGGAACGGCTCAAGGAAGTGGGGCAGCACTACTTCCTCTTCGGCGGCGTCTCCCCGATCAACGACCAGAACCGCGCGCTCCTCGACGCGCTGCGGACCGACTTCGCGCAGGCCGGGCTCGGTCTGCCGGTCTACTGGGGAAACCGGAACTGGGCGCCGTACCTCACCGACACCCTCCGCGAGATGATCACCGACGGGCGGCGCCACATCGCCGTCCTCACCACCAGCGCGTACGCCTCCTACTCCGGCTGCCGCCAGTACCGCGAGAACCTCGCCGACGCGCTCGCCACCCTGGAGGCGGAGGGGCTCCCGCTGCCCCGGGTCGACAAGCTCCGGCACTACTTCAACCACCCCGGCTTCGTCGAGCCCATGATCGAGGGCGTCCTCGCCTCCCTCGCCGAGCTCGACCCGTCCGTGCGGGACGGCGCCCACCTCGCCTTCACCACGCACTCCATCCCCGACTCCGCCGCCGACAGCTCAGGACCGGTCACCGAGCACGGCGAGGGCGGGGCCTATGTCCGCCAGCACCTCGACGTGGCCCGGGTCATCGCCGACGCCGTCCGCGAGGAGACCGGCGTCGACCACCCCTGGAAGCTCGTCTACCAGTCCCGCAGCGGCGCCCCCCACATCCCGTGGCTGGAGCCCGACATCTGCGACCACCTGGAGGAGCTGCACGGGGCCGGCGTGCCCGCCGCCGTCATGGTCCCGATCGGCTTCGTCTCCGACCACATGGAGGTCCTCTACGACCTCGACACCGAGGCCACGGCCAAGGCGGCCGAGCTCGGGCTGCCCGTCCGGCGCTCGGCGACCGTCGGGGCCGACCCGCGCTTCGCCGCCGCCGTCCGCGAGCTCGTCCTGGAGCGCGCCGCCGGCGAGCGGGGGGCCAGGGTCGAGCGCTGCGCCCTCGGTGCGCTCGGCCCCTCCCACGACCTCTGCCCCATCGGCTGCTGCCCGGCCAGGGCGGAGCGGCCCGCCGCGGCCGGCGCCGACAGCCCGTACGCGTAAGGAGTTCAGCGTGACCGACGTTTCCGACGTACCCGATCCCCTGCTCACCGAACTGCTCGACCTCGCCCTGGAGGCCGCGCGGCGGGCCGGAGCGCTGCTCCGCGACGGCCGGCCCGACGACCTGGCCGTCGCCCAGACCAAGTCGAGCCCCATCGACGTGGTCACCGAGATGGACATCGCCGCCGAGAAGCTGATCACCGGCTTCCTCTCCGAGCACCGCCCGCAGGACGGCTTCCTCGGGGAGGAGGGCGCGTCGAGCCCCGGGACCAGCGGGATCCGCTGGGTGATCGACCCGCTCGACGGCACCGTGAACTACCTGTACGGCCTGCCCACCTGGGCGGTCTCGATCGCCGCCGAACGGGACGGCGAGACCGTCGTCGGCGTCGTCGAGGCCCCGATGCGCGGCGAGACGTACCACGCCGTCCTCGGCGGCGGCGCGTACGCGGGGGAGCGGCGTCTCGCCGTCCGCCCCTCGCCCGCGCTCGACCAGGCCCTCCTCGGCACCGGCTTCGGCTACATCCAGACCCGCCGCGCCCACCAGGCGGACGTGGCCCAGCAGGTCATCCCGCGCGTCCGCGACATCCGCCGCGGCGGCTCGGCCGCCATCGACCTCTGCGACGTCGCCGCAGGCCGCCTCGACGCGTACTACGAGCGCGGCCTCAACCCCTGGGACCTGGCCGCGGGCGCGCTCATCGCCCGCGAGGCCGGCGGCCTCACCGGCGGCCGCCCCGGCGAGCCGGAGTCCGGCGAACTGACGCTCGCCGCCTCCCCGGGCCTCTTCGCCCCGCTCCAGGAGCTCCTGGAGGAGCTGGGGGCCTGGCACGACTAGCCCTCCCGGCGGCCGGGAGACGGACGCACGTGGGCCCCGGTGCCGGGACGGCGCCGGGGCCCACGCGTGCGTACGGTCGGACGGCCGCGGATCGGGCGTGCGGGCCGGACGGGTGTACGGGTCGGACAGGTGGGACGGTCAGACTCCCGGCGCGGCCACCTCCACGCCGTGCTCGGCGGCCAGCCGGTGCAGGTCGTCCAGCTCCGCCTGCTCCATCTCCGCCAGGTAGTCGTCGCCCGTCTCACGGGCCCGCGTGAGGTCCGTCTGCGTGGTCCTGATGCGGTGCAGCAGTCCTGCGGTGAAAGCGTCCATCGTGCGCCCCCTCCTCGTGGGTCCGGTGGCACGGGGGTGTGCCGAGGGTGGGTGGATCACACACTGCAAACTCTGGGGGACAGAGAGCGGTAGGTGGCGCGCCACATACAGGGCGTGATCACGGGGTGTGCAGTCGTCCTCCCCAGCCCTTTCCTCAGAGAAACCTCAACTGGCCCGAGAATCCGGTGAATTCTTGGTTCCGGCCCGCGCGCCCCACCGCGCGCCCCCGCTCGACAGCCGCCCGCCCCGGGCCCCGCACCCCCGTCTTACAGCCGGTTTACGCGCGTACGGGGCAGGATGGACACGCACAGTCAGTGCTCGGATTTCAGCCGGTCCCCACCTCGGACAATGGCTCAACGGGAAAGGATCTACGACGTGCGCGTACTCGTCGTCGAGGACGAGCAGCTGCTCGCCGATGCGGTGGCCACCGGACTGCGCCGGGAGGCCATGGCCGTCGACGTCGTGTACGACGGCGCCGCGGCTCTGGAGCGCGTGGGGGTCAACGACTACGACGTCGTCGTCCTCGACCGCGACCTCCCGCTCGTCCACGGCGACGACGTCTGCCGCAAGATCGTCGAGCTCGGCATGCCCACCCGCGTCCTGATGCTCACCGCCTCCGGCGACGTCAGCGACCGCGTCGAGGGCCTGGAGCTCGGGGCGGACGACTACCTCCCCAAGCCCTTCGCCTTCACCGAGCTCACCGCGCGCGTGCGCGCCCTCGGCCGCCGCACCACCGTCCCGCTCCCGCCCGTCCTGGAGCGCGCCGGCATCAAGCTCGACCCGAACCGCCGCGAGGTCTTCCGCGAGGGCAAGGAGGTCCAGCTCGCGCCGAAGGAGTTCGCCGTCCTGGAGGTCCTCATGCGCAGCGAGGGCGCCGTCGTCTCGGCCGAGCAGCTCCTGGAGAAGGCCTGGGACGAGAACACCGACCCCTTCACCAACGTCGTGCGCGTCACCGTCATGACCCTGCGTCGCAAGCTCGGCGAGCCGCCGGTCATCGTCACCGTGCCCGGCTCCGGGTACCGGATCTGAGCCGATGGCCACGACCCCCGCGCCCCACCCGCAGGCGCCGCCGAAACCGACCTGGGACCCCCGGGACCCGGTCCGGCCGTTGCTGCGCCCGACCATCCGGATACGGCTCACACTGCTCTACGGCGGGATGTTCCTGATCGCCGGCATCCTGCTGCTGTCGATCATCTACCTCTTCACCGCCCAGGCCCTCAGCGACAGCACCTCCCAGCTGCCGTTCAAGGTCGTCAACGGCACGGTCCAGCCCACCACCTCCTGGTGCCGGCTGCCCGAGTCGCCCACCGGTGACCAGCTCAACGACGCCGTCACGCTCTGCCTGCGGCACCAGAGCGACATCGCCCTCGACGACCTCCTGCGCCGCTCCCTCTTCGCCCTGCTCGGCCTGAGCATCATCGCCTTCGCCTTCGGCTACGCCATGGCGGGACGGGTGCTCTCCCCGCTCGGCCGGATCACCCGCACCGCCCGCCAGGTGGCCGGCTCCGACCTGTCCCGGCGGATCGAGCTGGACGGCCCCGACGACGAGCTCAAGGAGCTCGCCGACACCTTCGACGAGATGCTGGACCGCCTGGAGCGGGCCTTCACGGCCCAGCAGCGGTTCGTCGCGAACGCCTCGCACGAGCTGCGGACCCCGCTCGCGATCAACCGCACCCTCCTGGAGGTCCACCTCTCGGATCCCGGGGCACCGGTGGAGCTCCAGCAGCTCGGCAAGACGCTGCTCGCCACCAACGAGCGCAGCGAACAGCTCGTCGAGGGCCTGCTGCTGCTCGCCCGGAGCGACAACCAGATCATCGAGCGCAAACCCGTCGACCTGGCCGAGGCCGCCGAGCGGGGCGTCGACCAGGTGCACGCCGAGGCCGAGGCCAAGGGCGTGGAGATCCGCGGCGAGCGCGCGCCCGCCGTGGTCCAGGGCAACGGCGTGCTCCTCGAACGGATCGCGCTGAACCTGCTCCAGAACGCCGTCCGGTACAACGTGCCGGAGGGTGGCTGGGTGGAGGTCACCACCGAGGCCAAGGACGGCCAGGCGGTCCTGGTCGTCTCGAACACGGGACCGGTGGTCCCCGCGTACGAGATCGACAACCTCTTCGAGCCGTTCCGGCGGCTCCGGCAGGAGCGGACCGGCAGCGACAAGGGGGTCGGTCTCGGCCTGTCGATCGCCCGATCCGTGGCGAGAGCCCACGGCGGCCGTATCATCGCGGAGCCGCGCGAGGGCGGCGGACTCGTGATGCGCGTCACTCTGCCGATCTGACACACTGCACGGGCCGACCGGTTCCGTTCGCTTTGCGCGGAATTCCGGAGCCCCGATTCTGAGACGCTCATGTGTGATCGATCACAGGAGAGGGTGTCCGGCCCTCCACTCTCCGTGACCGGGAAATCCCTCGGAAAACCAGGAAAAGTCCGGGTTTCCGGGGCCCGGAATGACGGGAAGTACACGGGGTGGCACCCGTGAGGGCCGCCCGGAGGACCGTGTACGGTCCGGTTCGCCACCCGAAGCCGATCACTCGCGAGAGTGCGCGACGGGTGTCGATTGAGTAACAGACCTTGATGTGAGGCAAAATCTCCGCCTCAGGTCGGGCACAAGTCCGACCTCTCACGCGTTACGTGCGCTGGAGACACCGCAACCACCCAGAGGGGGAGAGCGACATGGCAACGGATTACGACACCCCACGCAAGACCGACGACGACGTCGACTCGGACAGCCTTGAAGAACTGAAGGCCCGCCGGAACGACAAGTCGACCTCGACCGTCGACGTCGACGAGTTCGAGGCCGCCGAAGGCCTGGAGCTTCCCGGCGCCGACCTCTCGAACGAGGAGCTGGCCGTCCGGGTCCTGCCCAAGCAGGCCGACGAGTTCACCTGCATGAGCTGCTTCCTCGTGCACCACCGCAGCCAGCTGGCGCGGGAGAAGAACGGCCAGCCGATCTGCCGCGACTGCGACTGAGACCGCTCGGCCGTGGCAGGCGACAACCCGTCCCGGAAGCGGCGTCTGCGGCTCCCCGGGAGCCCGGAGACGCACAAGGGCGGCCCGGGCCCGGCAGAGGGCGCCCAGGAGGCACCTGAAGCCGAGCGCGCCGCCTCCCTGCCCTCCCTCGGCGCACGTGACGACGAGCGAGGCCTCCCGGCCTCGCTCGAAGCAGTCATCGAGGTCGCCGAGACGGATACGGCACGCCTGCCCGAGGGGCAGGAACAGGCCGGGCAGGCCGAAGCACGGCAGGGCGGACGCTTCGGCGCCGTCCGGCGCCTCGCCAACCCGGCGCGGGCCCAGCTCGACCGGATCAGGATCGATCCCGGCCGGATCGACGCCGTTCGGCGCGGCGTCACGCAGGGCGTCCGGAAGGGCGTGAAGCGCGGCGGAGACAGCGCCAGGGCCGGCCTCGGCCATCTCGCCGACCGGCTGATCGAACTCGCCCCGCGGATCCCCGTCCGCGACCTGGCGACCCTGCGCCGACAGTTCCCCGGGCTCGGCCCCGAGCAGATCGCCGACAAGCTCGTCGCCGGCGCGGCGAACGCGAGCTCGACCGTGGGCGCGGGCGTCGGCGCCGCCGCCATGCTCCCCGTGCCCCCGGCCCTGCCGGCCGAACTGGCGGCCGAGATCACCGGCGTCGCCGCCGTGGAGCTCAAACTCATCGCCGAACTGCACGAGGTCTACGGGCTGCGGCCCCCCGGCCGGATCACCCAGCGTTCGACGGCCTATCTGACCTCCTGGGCCGAGGAGCGGGGCATCGACCCCACCAGGCCCACCACGGTCAACGCCGCACTAGGCGGCCAGCTCAAGCGCGAACTGCGCCAGCAGATCATGAAGCGCATGGTGCGCAACCTGCCGAACCTCATGCCCTTCATGGTGGGCGCCGCCGTCGGCGCCGTCATGAACCGCCGCGACACCAAGAAGCTCGCCGCGCACATCCGCAAGGACCTCCGCGCCCGCCAGATCCCCTGGGACGCCCTCCCGGAGCTGCCCCCGCTGGAGCAGCCCGAGAACCCCGAGGAACTGGGCTTCTAGCCGCCGAGCGGGGCGCGCTCCGCCTCCAGGGCCGCGACCAGCGCCTCCGGCTCGCGGCTGGACAGGTACACGTACGGCGTCGGGTCCGCCGGGTCCGTCACCTCGACCCGTACCGCCCCCGGCACATAGCTGCGCATCAGCATGAAGGCGCGCGGGTCCGCCTTGTGGGTGCGCCAGGCGCGCGCCTCCTCCGCGTCCAGCGCCTCGGCCGCCCCGAGCGCCGAGACCGGGATCCGGGCGTCGCCCGCCACCAGCGAACCGGCCACCACCCGGATCCGGGCGGAGCCGTACGAGGAGACCGCCACCCCGGCGAGGACGGCGGCCACGATGATGCCGCCCAGCATCGGGACCGTGCCCAGCGGGAACATGATCAGACCGCCGGAAAGACCGAGCAGACCCACGATCACCCACCACGAGCGCGGCGCCGTGAGCCGCTCGTCGAAGCGCGGCGCGGCGGCGGGCGCGGGGGAGGGGGCCTGGGACGGTACGGAAGGCTGCATGCGACCAAGCTTGGCACGGCGCGAGCGACGCCCGCCCGCGTGGGTGCCGGCACGGCGAGACCCGGGCGCGCGTGCGTGGGCCCGGGACGGCGTGAGCGACGCCCCACCCCCCGCCGTGACCCGCCCCGTCCCCGTGGGGCCCGGCACGGCGCGAGCCGCGCGGTCGGGCGTGGGTCCGGCACGGCGTGAGTGACGCCCACCCCCCGCCGTGACCCGCCCCGTCCTCGTGGGGCCCGGCACGGCGCGAGCCGCGCGGTCGGGTGTGGGCCCGGGACGGCGTGAGTGACGCCCACCCCCCGCCGTGACCCGCCCCGTCCTCGTGGGGCCCGGCACGGCGTGAGCCGCGCGGTCGGGCGTGGGTCCGGCACGGCGTGAGCGACGCCCCACCCCCGCCGTGACCCGCCCCGTCCCCGTGGGGCCCGGCACGGCGTGAGCCGCGCGGTCGGGTATGGGCCCGGGACGGCGTGAGCGACGCCCCACCCCCCGCCGTGACCCGCCCCGTCCCCGTGGGGCCCGGCACGGCGCGACCTGCGGGCATCCGCGCGGGTAAGGTCTGCGGCTGTGACTGCAACATCTGCCGCCCTCACCCCGCCGGCCGACGCCATACCGCCGGTACGCCACCCCGACGCGCCCGCCCCCGGCGAGCTGCTCGGTGCGCACTACGAGCACTGCTTCGGGTGCGGCGGCGGGCAGCCCCACGGCCTCCACCTGGAAGCGCGCGCGGGCGAGGGCGTGACCGTCACCGCCGAGTTCACGGTGACCCCCGACCACCAGGGCGCCCCCGGCCTCGCGCACGGCGGCGTGCTCGCCACCGCGCTCGACGAGACCCTCGGCTCCCTGAACTGGCTGCTGCGGGTCATCGCCGTGACCGGACGCCTGGAGACCGACTTCGCCCGGCCCGTCCCGGTCGGCACGGTCCTCCACCTGGAGGCCGCCGTCACCGCCGTGCACGGCCGCAAGATCTACTCGACCGCCGTCGGCCGGATCGGGGGGCCCGAGGGCCCCGTCGCGGTCCGCGCCGACGCCCTCTTCATCGAGGTCAAGGTCGACCACTTCATCGACAACGGCCGCCCGGAGGAGATCCAGGCCGCCATGTCCGACCCCGACCAGGTCCGGCGCGCCCGCGCCTTCGAGGTGAACCCCTGATGCGCAACCCTGTCGACGTACTGATCCGGCGCCTGGACCCGGAGGTGCCGATCCCGGCCTACGGGCACCCCGGCGACGCCGGAGCCGACCTGGTGACCACCGAGGCCGCCGTGCTGGCCCCCGGCGAGCGCGCCGTGCTGCCCACCGGGGTCTCCATCGCCCTCCCGGACGGGTACGCGGCCTTCGTGCACCCGCGCTCCGGTCTCGCCGCCCGCTGCGGAGTGGCGCTCGTGAATGCCCCGGGGACGGTGGATGCCGGGTACCGTGGAGAGATCAAGGTGATCGTGGTCAATCTCGACCCGCGCGAGGACGTGCGGTTCGAACGATTCGATCGGATCGCCCAGCTTGTCGTCCAGCAGGTCGAGAAGGTTCGCTTCCACGAGGTGGCGGAGCTTCCCGGTTCGGCGCGGGCCGAGGGGGGCTTCGGTTCCACCGGCGGTCATGCCGCCGTGGACGGCACAACGGGTGGGAATCGATACGCTTCGGTCGTATCCGACCGGGAAGGACAGTGACGTGTTCGGACGTCGCAAGAAGAGCGGTGCCGCCGAGGACGCGGCGAGCGAGGCCGAGCAGGTCGTCGACGCGGTGGAGGGCGAGGACGCGGCCGAGGCGCCGCGCCGCGTGAACCTTCCGCCGGCGCCCCGGCCCGACGGACCCTGGGACATCTCCGAGGTAGCCAAGCCCGACGAGGGCCGCGTGGACCTCGGCGGGATCTTCGTGCCCGGAGTCGAGGGCATGGAGCTGCGGGTGGAGGTGGCGGGCGACGCGATCGTCGCGGCCACCGTCGTGCTGCGCGACAGCGCCGTACAGCTGCAGGCCTTCGCCGCCCCCAAGAACGAGGGCATCTGGGGCGAGGTCCGCGACGAGATCGCCACCGGCATCGTCCAGCAGGGCGGTGCCATCGACGAGGTCGAGGGCCCCCTCGGCTGGGAGCTGCGGGCGCAGGTCCCGGTGCAGCTGCCGGACGGCAACCGCGGCGTGCAGCTGGTGCGCTTCGTGGGCGTCGACGGACCCCGCTGGTTCCTGCGCGGAGTGATCTCCGGGCAGGGCGCGGTCCAGCCCGAGGCCGCCGGCCTCCTGGAGCAGATCGTCCGGGACACCGTGGTCGTCCGCGGCGAGGGTCCGATGGCCCCCCGCGACCCGATCGTCCTCAAGCTGCCGAACGACGCGCAGATGGTGCCGGACGGCGTGCAGCAGGAGGAGCAGGAGAACTCCCGCTTCTCGGGCGGCATGGGTCAGCTTCAGCGCGGCCCGGAGATCTCCGAGATCCGCTGAACCCCCGTCGGGCCGCCGTGGTGGCCCGGCATGATCGAGACACGGCCGGGGGGGGGGGGGGGGGGGCGCCGCGGGGGGGGGAGGGGGGCGGCCGGTGGGAACAGAAGAG
>NZ_JBEOVH010000016.1:105141-188549 GCF_040295385.1 Streptomyces sp. NPDC002825 | reverse complement strand
GCCGTCGTCGGGCAGGGACTCGATCGTGGCGACGCGTTCGGCGATCGGCGGGTGCGAGTCGTACGGCGTGGCGGGCTCGGTGGGCAGTTCGGCCTGAGCCCTCCGGAGGGCTCAGGCCTTCCGGAGCGTGCCGCGCCGAGGGCCTCCGCCGGCTCAGACCTTCCGGAGGGCTCCGCGCAGTGCTAGGGCCGCCATCGGCAGCAGCAGGCACGCGGCGATCGCGTTCAGCGGTCCGTAGCCCGCCTGCGAGACGACCAGGCCGGCCGCGAGGCCGCCGACCCCGGCGGCGGTGTTCATGACGAAGTCGGAGACCCCCTGGACGGCGGCCCGCGCGGCCTGCGGCACCGAGTCGGTGAGCAGCGCCGAGCCGGACACGAGCCCCGCCGACCAGCCGAGCCCGAGGATGAAGAGGCCCAGGGCGATCCGGCCGTGGGACGGTCCCGCCGTGCCCGCGACGAGCGCCGCCGTACCGATCAGCCCGACCGCGAGCCCGATCACCGCGAGCCGGCCGAGCCGGTCGGACAGCCAGCCCATCACCGGCGAGAAGGCGTACATGCCCGTGATGTGCCCGCTGATCACGAGCCCGATCAGCTGGATGTCCGCGCCGTGGTGGGTGAGCGCCACCGGGGTCATCGACATGATCGACACCATGGCCGTGTGCGAGCCGGCGATCGTGACCAGGGCGATCCGGGCCCGCGGGGACTTCCGCACCGCGTCCATTCCGGCCCGCAGGGAGCGGCCCTCGGCCGCCTGGCCCCCCGGCTCGGCGTCCGCCAGCGCGCGGGCCGTGAGCAGCGGGTCCGGGCGCAGCAGCACGGCCACCACGGCCGCGGCGAGCACGAAGACGCCGGCGGCCCAGACGAACGGGCCCGCGGCGGCCGGGATCCCCCAGCCGGAGACGCTCCGTCCGGCGGGCGCGGCGACGTTCGGGCCGAGCACCGCGCCGATCGTCGTCGCCCACACGACCGTGGAGATGGCCCGGGCCCTGCGGTCCGGCTCGGCGAGGTCGGCGGCGGCGAAGCGGGCCGCCAGGTTCGCCGAGGATCCGGCGCCGAAGCCGACGAGGCCGACGAGCAGCAGGGGGAAGTTCCCGAGGACCGCCCCGAGCACCACCACACCGGCGCCCACCGCCGCGAGCAGATACGCCAGGACGAGGCCCACCCGGCGCCCTCGCCGGGTCATCAGCGTGGCCAGCGGCATGGCGAGCAGCGCGGAACCGGCGACCGAGGCCGTCGACGCGAGACCGGACAGCGCCTCGGTGCCGCTCACGTCCCTCGCCAGGACGGCGGCGAGGGCGAAGCCGATGGCGATGCCGAGGCCTCCCAGGACCTGGGTGGCGATCAGCCCGGCCTGCACACGCCTGCGGAGCGCGGGCAGCTGGGCGGGGGTGACGGGGGCGGATATCCGACCGGGAACGGTGGCGTCAGGGGCACTGGGGGTACGTGTCACTTACGTGAGTGTGCCAGCCGTCCCATCTGATGGGAACGCCCCCTCCTTCCTTCCGAGCCGGTCCTGCTCAGAAGAGCGGCGCCGGCAGCACCCCCTCCAGGGCGAGCAGCTGCCGCTTCGTCTCCAGACCGCCCCCGAAACCGCCCAGGCCGCCGTCGCTCTCCACCACCCGGTGGCACGGCACCACCACAGGCAGCGGGTTGGCGCCCATCGCCGCTCCGACCGCCTGCGCCGCGCCCGGCTGCCCCACGCGCCTCGCCAGCTCCCCGTAACCCACGACCGTCCCGTACGGAACGCCCGCGGCCAGCTCGCGCAGCACCTGCCGGTTGAAGCCGGTCGTCAGGCTCCAGTCCAGCGGCAGGTCGAGCTCGTCAGGCTCGCCCGCGAAGTACCGGTCGAGCCGGCGTATCGCCTCCGCGAGCCGCCCCGAGGCGCACTCCACCGGCTCCGCACCCAGCTGTCCCGCCAGCCGGTCGAGCATCCGCTCCCGCCGGGCCGGGTCGGCGTGGAACTCGACCCGCGCGAGCCCCCGCTCGGTCGCGGCCAGGAAGAGCGGCCCGATGGCGCTCTCCACGACCGTCCACTCCACCGTGCCGCCCCGCTTCCGCCCGGCCGGACCCGCTTCCGCTCCCATGTCGCTGTCCATGCCGCCCACGGTACGACCCGCCACCGACAACCCGACCCGAGACGCCCGTCGGCACCCCGGCCCCCCCGCTCGCCACCGAGATCACGAGGCGGTCTCGCTCCGGTCTCGCGAACGGAAAATCCCCGGTCACGTGGTCGCCGAGCCCCCGGCGCGCCATAATCTCGCCCCGGTAGTACTACCCAGCGGTACCGACTGTTTTCGGACGACGTGGCACCAGGGGTGGAGGACACACGCTCATGCAGGGCACGGTCGACGGATTCAGCTACGGGCTCGTCACGCCGGTGGCCGCCTTTCTCATGGCCTGCCTCGGCGGCGCCCTCGGTCTGAGGTGCACCACCAGATCGCTCCGTCACCACGACACCTTCAAGGCGGGCTGGCTCGCCCTCGGCGCCACCTCGATCGGCACCGGCATCTGGACGATGCACTTCATCGCCATGATGGGCTTCTCCGTCCAGCAGGCGCCCATCGACTACGACCGCCCCATCACCTTCGCCAGCCTGGGCGTCGCCGTCCTCATGGTCGGCATCGGCATCTTCATCGTCGGCTACCGCGGGGCGACCGCCCTCACCCTGGTCACCGGCGGCACCATCACCGGCCTCGGCGTCGCCACCATGCACTACCTCGGCATGGCCGGTATGCGCCTGCAGGGCCGGATCGAGTACGACACCCTCACCGTCGCCCTCTCCGTGGTCATCGCCGTCGTGGCCGCCACCGCGGCCCTCTGGGCTGCCGTCTCCGTCCATGGATTTCTGGCCAGTCTCGGCGCCAGCCTGGTGATGGGCGGAGCCGTGAGTGGTATGCACTACACCGCCATGGCCGCCGTCAGCGTCCACCTGCACGGCACCGAGGCCCACACCGGCGGCGGCCCCACCGCCACCTCGCTCCTGCTGCCCATGCTGATCGGCCCCGCGGTCTTCCTGATCCTGGCCGCCGTCGTCGTCATGTTCGACCCGCTGCTCGTGATGGGCGACCCGGACTGGCAGCGCCCCGCCGCCCGGGCCCCGCACCGCCCCGGCGTGCCCGCCCCGCGCCACGTCCCGTCCTACGGCGAGCCCGCCAACTGGACCGCGCGCCCGCCCGGCCGGGCCGCCGGACGAGGCGCACGCCGGAGCGTCGCGCGCGGCGGACACCGCTCCCAGGACTGGTGACGGGAGCCCCGGCGACCGGGCGGTGAGCCGATCACCGCCCGAGTGTCAGTGCCGGGTCGTACGGTGGTTGCATGCGGCCCGTTTCCAAGATCGAACGTTCGGTGGCGCCCTTCGAGGTCGTCAGCGAGTACAAGCCCAGCGGCGACCAGCCGACCGCCATCGCCGACCTCGAGCGGCGCATCCGCGCGGGCGAGAAGGACGTCGTGCTCCTCGGTGCCACCGGCACCGGCAAGTCCGCGACCACCGCGTGGATGATCGAGAAGCTCCAGCGCCCCACCCTGGTGATGGCGCCGAACAAGACGCTGGCCGCCCAGCTGGCGAACGAGTTCCGCGAGCTCCTGCCGAACAACGCCGTCGAGTACTTCGTCTCGTACTACGACTACTACCAGCCCGAGGCGTACGTCCCCCAGTCGGACACGTACATCGAGAAGGACTCCTCCATCAACGAGGAGGTGGAGCGGCTCCGCCACTCCGCGACGAACTCCCTGCTCACCCGCCGGGACGTCGTCGTGGTCGCCTCCGTCTCCTGCATCTACGGCCTCGGCACGCCCCAGGAGTACGTGGACCGGATGGTCCCGCTCAAGGTCGGCGAGGAGATCGACCGCGACCAGCTGCTCCGCCGCTTCGTCGACATCCAGTACACCCGGAACGACCTGGCGTTCACCCGGGGCACCTTCCGGGTGCGCGGCGACACCATCGAGATCTTCCCGGTGTACGAGGAGCTGGCCGTCCGCATCGAGATGTTCGGCGACGAGATCGAGGCCCTCTCCACCCTCCACCCGCTCACCGGCGAGGTCATCAGCGAGGACCGCGAGCTGTACGTGTTCCCCGCCAGCCACTACGTCGCGGGCCCCGAGCGCATGGAGCGGGCGATCAACGACATCGAGCGCGAGCTGGAGGTCCGCCTCGCCGAGCTCGACAAGCAGGGCAAGCACCTGGAGTCCCAGCGTCTGCGCATGCGCACCACGTACGACATCGAGATGATGCGGCAGATCGGCTCCTGCTCCGGCATCGAGAACTACTCGATGCACTTCGACGGCCGCGAGCCCGGCTCCGCGCCCAACACCCTCCTCGACTACTTCCCCGAGGACTTCCTCCTCGTCATCGACGAGTCGCACGTCACCGTGCCCCAGATCGGTGCCATGTACGAGGGCGACGCCTCCCGCAAGCGGACCCTGGTCGACCACGGCTTCCGGCTCCCCTCGGCCCTGGACAACCGCCCGCTGAAGTGGGAGGAGTTCCAGGAGCGGATCGGCCAGACCGTCTACCTCTCCGCGACCCCCGGCACGTACGAGCTCTCGCGCGGCGACGGATTCGTCGAGCAGATCATCCGCCCCACCGGACTCGTCGACCCCGAGGTCGTCGTCAAGCCCACCGAGGGCCAGATCGACGACCTGGTCCACGAGATCCGGCTGCGCGCCGAGCGCGACGAGCGGGTCCTCGTGACCACCCTCACCAAGAAGATGGCCGAGGACCTCACCGACTACTTCCTGGAGCTCGGCATCCAGGTGCGCTACCTGCACAGCGACGTCGACACCCTGCGCCGCATCGAACTCCTCCGCGAGCTGCGCGCCGGCGAGTACGACGTCCTCGTCGGCATCAACCTCCTCCGGGAGGGCCTCGACCTGCCCGAGGTGTCCCTCGTCGCCATCCTCGACGCCGACAAGCAGGGCTTCCTGCGCTCCGGGACCTCCCTCATCCAGACGATCGGCCGTGCCGCGCGCAACGTGTCGGGCCAGGTCCACATGTACGCGGACCGGATCACCCCGGCGATGGAGCAGGCGATCGAGGAGACCAACCGGCGCCGCGAGAAGCAGATCGCGTACAACACGGAGCGCGGCATCGACCCGCAGCCGCTCCGCAAGAAGATCAACGACATCGTCGCGACCATCGCGCGCGAGGAGATCGACACCGAGGAACTGCTCGGCACCGGCTACCGCCAGGGCAAGGAGGGCAAGGGCGCGAAGGCCCCCGTGCCCTCGCTCGCCGCGCACGGCACGACGGCCAGGGGCAAGGGCGGCAAGGCGGGTGCGACGGTCGAGCTCGGCGACCGGCCCGCGACCGAACTGGCCGCGATCATCGAGGAGATGACCGACCGGATGCGCGCGGCGGCGGCCGAGCTGCAGTTCGAGGTGGCGGCCCGGCTCCGCGACGAAGTGGGGGAGCTGAAGAAGGAGTTGCGCCAGATGAAGGAGGCGGGGCTCGCCTGACCGGGCGGGCGCGCAGGGGCGGTCCGGTGTGTTGCAAGACCGACACAAAACCGGACCGCGCCCACGCGGTGTCGGTGCCGCTGCGTAGGGTGCTCGACAACCGCACGCACCGGACAGCGGGCGCGGGGAACGCTTAACGAGAGGGGCAGCGCGTGTCGGTCAACATGACCAAGGGTCAGGCCATCAGCCTGGAGAAGCGGGGCGGGGGCAGCCTCAGCCAGGTGCGGATGGGGCTCGGCTGGCAGGCGGCGCCGCGCCGCGGTCTCTTCGGCTCGCGCACCCGGGAGATCGACCTGGACGCCTCGGCTGTCCTCTTCGCCGAGAAGCAGCCGGTCGACGTGGTGTTCTTCCGTCACCTGGTCAGCGACGACGGCTCGGTCAAGCACACCGGTGACAACCTGGTGGGCGGCGCCGGCCAGGGCGGTGACGACGAGGCGATCCTCGTGGACCTGGAGCGGGTGCCGGTCCACATCGACCAGATCGTCTTCACGGTGAACTCCTTCACCGGCCAGACCTTCCAGGAGGTGCAGAACGCCTTCTGCCGGATCGTCGACGAGACGAACGGGCAGGAGCTCGCGCGCTACACCCTCGACGGCGGCGGCAACTACACCGCGCAGATCATGGCGAAGGTGCACCGGGTCGGCTCCGGCTGGCAGATGACGGCCCTGGGCAACCCGGCCAACGGCCGCACCTTCCAGGACCTGATGCCGGCGATCCTGCCGCACCTGTAGTCAGGCCGGCACGGCACACCCACAGCTCCCGGAGGCACCTGGCCGCCGGGAGCTGTCCGCATGATCCGCACGATCCGTGTGATCGGCACGATCCGCATGATCCGCACGTGGAAGCACCGAGGGGACAGAGACGATGACGGCCGAGCTGGTCCGGGGGCAGAACCACCCCCTGCCCGACACCCGACTGGAGATCCGGGTGTCCACCGGTCATCCGGTCCTGGCCGGAGCCACCCTCGGCGACGAGCAGGGCAGGGTCGAGGGCACGGAGTGGATCGCACACCCCGGAGCGCCCTCCCTCCCCGGCGTCGACGTGCCCGTGGCGGTCGCCGCCGACCACCGCCTCGCCTTCGACCTGGACGCGGTCCCGGGCGCCGTCCACCGCGTCTCGGTCCTCCTCGCGCTCACCGGCGGCGCGGCCCGCTTCGGAGCCCTCGCCGCCCCCTTCGTCGCCGTGAGCGGCCCCGGCGGCACCGAGATCGCCAGCTATACGATCACCGGCCTCGACCGGGAGTCCGCCGTCGTCGCCCTGGAGCTGTACCGCCGCCAGGGCGCGTGGAAGGTCCGCGCCATGGGCCAGGGGTACGAGGGCGGGCTCGCCGCCCTGCTCGGCGACCAGGGCCTGGAGCGCCCCGCGGAGCTCGCCGCCACGATCCTGGCGACGGCGGCCGCGGACGCCGCCCCGGCGCCGGCCACCCCGGCGAGCGCCCCGGAGCCGGAACCGGAGCCGGAGCCCGAGCTCGTACGCCAGGCGCCGCCGTGGACCGCTCCTGACACGGCACCGGCGACACCGCCCCCCACCCCCGTGGCGGGCATCGCCGCCGGCGGGCCCGTCGACTACTCCCACCCTCGCCGCCGGCCGGCCGCGACCGACCCTGCACAGGCCCCGGCGCCCGCCCCCGAGCCCCGGCAGGCGCCGCCCGTGCCGGTCGCCGGGGACGCCTCGGGCTGGTCCATGGACGAGCGGCTCTACAACCAGGTGTGGGGCATGTTCGAGGACCTGGCCCGTACCGCCGCCGCCTATCGCAGCGCCTGCGACTTCGCGGAGTCCCGGCTCGACCGCGAGCTCGACGAGACGCTCACCGACTACCGGTCCCGGGCCGGCGGCGCGAACGACGCCGCCCGGGCCGCCGCCCGCGCCCGGCACGACGAGCTCGTGGAGCGCGCCCGGGAGGTCCTGGACCGGGACCTCGCCCAGCTCGCCGCCGAGTCCGAGGTCGTCGAACCGGCGCTGCCCGTCGCCTACGCGCGCTGGGACAGCCCCGTCTGGCACGCCTACCGCGTCCCCGCCGAGGAGCCGATGGCCGTGCGCCTCGGCGACCTCCACCTCCCGGAGCGCACCGACCTGCGCATCCCCATGCTCGTCCGCCTCCCCCTGGAGCGGGGGCTCTGGGTGGACTCCGGCCGCGGCCACTCCGAGGCGGCCGCCTTCCTCGACGAGGTCGAGCTGCGGAGGCTGGCCCTGGACTCGGCCGTCGCGCACGCGGCGCGGCTCCTCGCGGCGTACCCGGCGGGCGGTTTCACCGTCCACCTCGTCGACCCGGCGGGCGCGGGCGCCGCGGCCCTCGCGCCCCTCGTGGAGACAGGTGCGGCGGCCCCGCCCGCCCGGGGCGCGGCCGGGGTCTCGGCGGTCCTCGAACAGCTCACGGAGCGGGTCGACCTGCTGCAGATGGCCCAGCGGGGCGGTGCGGCCGACGCGCTGCCGCCCGGCCTGGACACGGCCCGGCAGCTGCTGATCGTGCACGACTTCCCGCACGGCTTCGACGACCGGGCGGTCACCCGGCTGCGGTACCTCGCGGACGAGGGGCCCTCGGTCGGCGTCCATCTGCTGATGGTCGCCGCGCGGGAGGACGCGGCCGCGTACGGGCCGCTGCTCGACCCCCTGTGGCGCTCGCTGCTGCGGCTCACCCCCGTGCCCGACGACCACCTCGCGGACCCCTGGGTCGGCCATGCCTGGTCGTACGAGCCGCCGCTCCTTCCGCCGGGCAGCGCGATCCTCCGCCAGGTCCTCACGCAGGTGGCGTCCGCTCGCCATGGAAAGCGGTTCTGACCTGGCCTTTTGGTGGCTCTTTACCCTGCCCTTTACCTTCTCTTGGTCTTTCGGGTAGTCTTTTTGGTGCGGAGGGGAGTACTCCCCATTGCGCGGCGTACCCGTCAATACGGACGGATCCTCAGTGATCCGATCCCGGGGCGTCGGCCCGGCGGCGCGTCCGCCGCCCGGGTGGAAGAGACCTCCGGCAGCGACGACGCTGATCAAGTAGCCGTACGACGCCGGAGGCGCAGTGGACGTTTCAATGACCCTGTGGGTACTGACCATTCTCGGTCTGTGTGCCCTGATCGGTGCCGACTTCTTCATCGGGCGCAAGCCCCATGAGGTCTCGGTCAAGGAAGCCGGAACCTGGACGATCGTGTGGATCGTCCTCGCCGCACTCTTCGGACTCGGCCTGCTGGTCTTCGGCAACAGCCAGGCGTCCGGCGAGTTCTTCGCGGGCTACGTCACCGAGAAGTCGCTCAGCGTCGACAACCTCTTCGTCTTCGTCCTGATCATGGCGAAGTTCTCGGTCCCCTCCCACCTCCAGCAGCGGGTGCTGCTCGTGGGCGTGCTGATCGCCCTCGTGCTCCGCGCGATCTTCATCGCCGCCGGCGCCGCGATCATCGCGAGCTTCTCCTGGGTCTTCTACCTCTTCGGCGCGTTCCTGATCTACACCGCCTGGAAGCTCATCCAGGAGGCGCGCTCCGACGAGGAGGAGGACGAGTGGGAGGAGAACCGTCTCCTCAAGACCGTCGAGAAGAGGTTCGGCGTCGCCGACCGGTACCACGGCACCAAGCTCTTCATCCGCAACAACGGCAAGCGGGTGCTGACCCCGCTGATGGTCGTCATGCTCGCCATCGGCACCACCGACATCCTCTTCGCCCTCGACTCCATCCCGGCGATCTTCGGCCTCACCCAGGACCCGTACATCGTCTTCACCGCCAACGCCTTCGCCCTCATGGGTCTGCGGCAGCTGTACTTCCTGATCGGCGGCCTGCTCAAGAAGCTGGTCCACCTCAGCTACGGCCTGTCGGTGATCCTCGGCTTCATCGGCGTGAAGCTCGTGCTGCACGCCCTGCACGAGTCCGGGGTGCACGTCCCGGAGATCACCATCCCGTTCTCGCTGGCGGTCATCGGCGGTGTCCTGGCCATCACGACCATCACCAGCCTGATCGCCTCCAAGAAGCAGGCCCAGCGCGAGGCGGCGGAGGCCGCCGAGACGGCCCCGAAGGACAGCGTCGAGGCCTGACGCCCCTTCCGCTCACACGGCGACGGCCGACCGGATCCCCTCCGGTCGGCCGTCGCCGCGTCGTACCGCCGGGGCGCGGGCGGCGCCGGGCTCAGGCGCCGGCCGGCTCGGGTACCGGCCGGGGGGTGGGCCTCGGGAGGGTTTCCGGGAGGAGGGCGAAGCAGGCGAGGCTCACCAGGGCGACCAGGGTGAGGTACGCCGCGACGCCCCAGGGCGGGCCGGAGCCGGTGTCGGAGAGGGTCGTGGCGACCATGGGCGTCAGCGCGCCGCCCAGGACGCCCGCCAGGTTGTAGCCGACGGCGGCGCCGGTGCAGCGGACGTGGGGCTCGTACAGCTCCGGAAGGTACGCGGCGACCACCGCGAACATGGTGATGAAGGCCAGCATCGAGCCCAGGAAGCCGAGGAACATCAGCGCGGGCCGCGCGGTGTGCAGCAGGCCCACCATCGGGAACATCCAGAGCGCCGAGGCCGCGCACCCCGCCAGACAGAGCGGCCTGCGGCCCCAGCGGTCGCCGAGGAGCGCCACGAACGGGGTCACCGCGCCCTGGACCGCCACCGCCGCCATGACGCAGCTCAGCATCACCGTGCTGCTCACCCCGAGCCGCTCGGTGCCGTAGGCCAGCGCCCAGGTGGAGACCGTGTAGAAGACGGCGTACCCGACCGCGAGCGCCCCGGCCGTCAGCAGGACGAGCCGCCAGTGGTCGCGGACGATCTCGGCCAGCGGGGTGCCCGCGCGCCGCCCGGACGCGGCCACCTCCTCGAACTGCGGGGTCTCCGCCAGTGAGGACCGCAGCAGCAGTCCGGCGAGTGCGAGCAGCCCCGCCGCCCAGAACGGCACCCGCCAGCCCCAGGCGCGGAACTCGGCGTCGCTCAGCCCGGCGGTGAGCGCCAGCATCACCCCGTTCGCCAGGAGGAAGCCGACCGGAGGGCCGATCTGCGGGAAGCTCGCCCACAGCGCGCGCCGGTGCTCGGGGGCGTGCTCGGCGGTGAGCAGGACCGCCCCGCCCCACTCGCCGCCCAGACCGAGACCCTGCAGGAAGCGGAGGGTGAGGAGCAGCGCGGGGGCGGCGATGCCGAGCGTCGCGTACGTCGGGACACAGCCGACCGCGACGGTGGCGCAGCCGGTCAGGAGCAGCGAGGCGAAGAGGACCGGCCGCCGGCCGTACCGGTCGCCGACGTGCCCGAAGAGGACCGAGCCGAGGGGACGGGCCAGGAATCCGGCGGCGAAGGTGCCGAAGGCGGCCAGGGTCCCGGCCAGCGGGGAGAAGGTGGGGAAGAAGAGCGGCCCCAGGACGAGGGCGGCGGCCGTCCCGTAGACGAAGAAGTCGAAGAACTCGATGGCGGTGCCGACGAGCGAGGCGGCGGCGAGCCGCCCCATCGAAGGGGCCGGAGGCGACGGGTCCGGGGGTGTCGGGGACGGCGACGGAGGGTGACTGTGGCGCATGTCGCGCCAACTACCCCGCCGCCGTCCGGGTTACGGGGGCGTACGGAGGTGCGCAGCTCGGAGGCCGTGCGCCGGGTGTCACCAGCCGCGCTCGCGCCACTCCGCGAGGTGGGGGCGCTCGTCACCGAGCGTCGTGTCGTTGCCGTGGCCCGGGTAGATCCAGGACTCGTCCGGCAGGACGTCGAAGAGCTTGGTCTCCACGTCGTGGATCAGGCTCGCGAAGGCCTCCGGGTCCTTCCAGGTGTTGCCCACGCCGCCGGGGAAGAGGCAGTCGCCCGTGAAGACGTGGGGGTGGCCGTGCGGGTCGTCGTAGACCAGGGCGATCGAGCCCGGGGTGTGTCCGACCAGGCGGCGCGCGGTCAGCTCGACCCGGCCGACCCGGATCGTGTCGCCGTCCTCGACGGGCACGTCGGTCGGGACCGGGATGCCCTCCGCGTCGTACGCGCCCGCGTAGGTCGTGGCGCCGGTCGCGGCGACGACCTCCTGCAGGGCCTGCCAGTGGTCGCCGTGCCGGTGGGTGGTGACGACGGCCTTGATGCCGTCGTCACCGATCAGCGTGAGCAGCGTCCCGGTGTCGTTGGCCGCGTCGATCAGCAGCTGCTCGCCGGTCGCCCGGCAGCGCAGCAGGTACGCGTTGTTGTTCATCGGACCGACCGCGACCTTCGAGATCATCAGGTCCGTGAGCTCGTGCACGTCCGCCGCGCCGCCGACCTTCACCACTCCGCTGTACGTCATGGCCTCAGACTAGCCCCGAGGAGTGACAGTGGCCGCTAGAGCGGGGGAAGCTCCGGCAGGGGACCGCCCTCGGTCTTCAGGGCGGAGCCGTCGCGGCGGCCGGCGAGCCAGCCGAGGAGCTCGGTGGCCGGGCCCGTGACCGTGACGGCGCCGGACGTGCCGCCGGTCGTCCAGGTCCGTCCGTCGGCGGCCCGGAGGGTGGTCGCCGGGACGCTCTCCAGGCCCTCGAAGCGCTCGGTGAGGAAGTCGATCTCGCGCTGGACGAACTCCTCGGGGAGGTCCTCGAGCTCGTAGCCGACGCCCAGGTCGACGTGGTGCAGGGCGACCTCCACCCAGCGGCGGAAGGGGATCCGCGAGGCGCTGTCGGTGACCCCGTTGCGGAGTTCGACCGTGCGGCTCCAGTCGGCGGGCTCGGCGCCGACGGCCTGGAAGCGGTCGGCGGACTCGCGCAGGTCGGCGAGGTGGACGTCGAGCGGGCGGGTGGCGTCGCGCTCGATGTCGGCGTCGCGGGTGGCGGCGTCGGCGTACATGGGACGGCCCTGGAGGACGTTGACCAGAGCGTCGGCGTTACGGGCGACGTGGGCCAGCACGTGGCCGCGGGTCCAGCCGGGAAGCCGTGACGGCTCGGCCGTCGCCGCGTTGTCCCATGAGGCGGCCGCGGTCAGCAGCCGCTCGGTCGCCTCGCGTACGGAGGCAAGGTCGAGTTCGTGGTCGATCATGGCGCCGACCCTAGCGCCGCCACTCATTCGGGTGAAGCGGTCTCGGCGCGGACGGAAATCGAATGTGCGTGCTATAAGCTCGATGGAAGCATCCGGCATCCTTGGTTGTTGGGTGTGTCAGGCACATCCGCTCTCTCAAGAAAGGTGCGGACCGGCGTGGCCGACCGTCTCATCGTCCGTGGCGCTCGCGAGCACAACCTCAAGAACGTCTCGCTCGACCTCCCGCGTGACTCCCTCATCGTCTTCACCGGGCTCTCGGGGTCGGGCAAGTCCTCCCTCGCGTTCGACACGATCTTCGCCGAGGGGCAGCGCCGGTACGTCGAGTCGCTCTCCTCGTACGCCCGGCAGTTCCTCGGCCAGATGGACAAGCCGGATGTCGACTTCATCGAGGGCCTCTCGCCCGCCGTCTCCATCGACCAGAAGTCGACCTCGCGCAACCCGCGCTCGACGGTCGGCACCATCACGGAGGTCTACGACTACCTCCGTCTGCTCTTCGCCCGCATCGGAAAGCCGCACTGTCCCGAGTGCCGCCGCCCGATCTCCCGGCAGTCGCCGCAGGCCATCGTCGACAAGGTCCTGGAGCTCCCCGAGGGCAGCCGCTTCCAGGTGCTCTCCCCGCTCGTGCGCGAGCGGAAGGGCGAGTTCGTCGACCTCTTCGCCGACCTGCAGACCAAGGGCTACAGCCGCGCCCGCGTGGACGGCGTCACCATCCAGCTGAGCGAACCGCCGACGCTGAAGAAGCAGGAGAAGCACACGATCGAGGTGGTCGTCGACCGCCTCACCGTGAAGGACAGCGCCAAGCGCCGGCTCACCGACTCCGTCGAGACCGCGCTCGGACTCTCCGGCGGCATGGTCGTGCTCGACTTCGTCGACCTCCCCGAGGACGACCCCGAGCGCGAGCGCATGTACTCGGAGCACCTGTACTGCCCGTACGACGACCTGTCCTTCGAGGAGCTGGAGCCGCGCTCCTTCTCCTTCAACTCGCCCTTCGGCGCCTGCCCCGACTGCACCGGCATCGGCACCCGCATGGAGGTCGACCCGGAGCTGATCGTCCCCGACGAGGAGAGGTCCCTCGACGAGGGCGCCATCCACCCCTGGTCGCACGGCCACACCAAGGAGTACTTCGGCCGGCTCATCGGCGGACTCTCCCAGGCCCTCGGCTTCCGCACGGACATCCCGTACGCCGGGCTGCCGCAGCGCGCCAAGAAGGCCCTGATGTACGGCCACAAGACCCAGGTCGAGGTCCGCTACCGGAACCGGTACGGACGCGAGCGGGCGTACACCACCCCGGCCTTCGAGGGCGCCGTCTCCTTCGTCAAGCGGCGGCACACCGAGGCCGAGAGCGACTCCAGCCGCGAGCGCTTCGAGGGCTACATGCGCGAGGTGCCGTGCCCCACCTGTGAGGGCTCCCGCCTCAAGCCGATCGTCCTCGCGGTCACGGTCATGGACCGGTCCATCGCCGAGGTCTCCGCGATGTCGATCAGCGACTGCGCCGAGTTCCTCTCCCGCCTCACCCTCAACGCCCGTGACAAGAAGATCGCCGAGCGGGTCCTCAAGGAGGTCAACGAGCGGCTGCGCTTCCTCGTCGACGTCGGCCTCGACTACCTCTCCCTCAACCGGGCGGCCGGCACGCTCTCCGGCGGCGAGGCCCAGCGCATCCGGCTCGCCACCCAGATCGGCTCCGGCCTGGTCGGCGTGCTGTACGTGCTCGACGAGCCGTCCATCGGCCTCCACCAGCGCGACAACCACCGGCTCATCGAGACCCTGGTCCGGCTCCGGGACATGGGCAACACGCTCATCGTCGTCGAGCACGACGAGGACACCATCAAGGTCGCCGACTGGGTCGTCGACATCGGCCCCGGAGCCGGCGAGCACGGCGGCAAGGTCGTCCACTCCGGCTCCCTGAAGGAGCTCCTCGCCAACGAGGAGTCGATGACCGGGCAGTACCTGTCCGGCCGCAGGGCGATCGCCACCCCGGACATCCGCCGCCCGGCGGACCCCGGACGCCGGCTCACCGTGCACGGGGCCCGGGAGAACAACCTGCGGGACATCGACGTGTCGTTCCCGCTCGGCGTCCTCACGGCCGTCACCGGTGTCTCCGGTTCCGGCAAGTCGACCCTGGTCAACGACATCCTCTACACCCACCTGGCGCGCGAGCTGAACGGCGCCAAGTCGGTGCCCGGACGGCACACGCGCGTGGACGGCGACGACCTCGTCGACAAGGTCGTGCACGTCGACCAGTCCCCGATCGGCCGCACCCCGCGGTCGAACCCGGCGACGTACACCGGCGTCTTCGACCACGTCCGCAAGCTCTTCGCCGAGACGATGGAGGCGAAGGTCCGGGGCTACCTGCCCGGCCGCTTCTCCTTCAACGTCAAGGGCGGCCGCTGCGAGAACTGCTCCGGCGACGGCACGATCAAGATCGAGATGAACTTCCTCCCGGACGTCTACGTCCCGTGCGAGGTCTGCCACGGCGACCGGTACAACCGGGAGACCCTGGAGGTCCACTACAAGGGCAAGTCCATCGCCGAAGTCCTGAACATGCCGATCGAGGAGGCCCTCGAGTTCTTCGAGGCCGTCCCGACCATCGCCCGGCACCTGCGCACGCTCAACGAGGTCGGACTCGGGTACGTCCGCCTCGGCCAGTCCGCGCCGACGCTCTCCGGCGGCGAGGCCCAGCGCGTGAAGCTCGCCTCCGAGCTCCAGAAGCGCTCGACGGGCCGCACGGTGTACGTCCTCGACGAGCCGACCACCGGTCTCCACTTCGAGGACATCTCGAAGCTGATCAAGGTGCTGTCCAACCTGGTCGACAAGGGGAACTCGGTGATCGTCATCGAGCACAACCTCGATGTCATCAAGACCGCGGACTGGGTCATCGACATGGGCCCGGAGGGCGGCAGCGGCGGTGGTCTGGTGATCGCCGAGGGCACGCCGGAGGAGGTGGCCGCGGTCCCGGCCAGCCACACCGGCAAGTTCCTCCGCGAGATCCTCGGCGCCGACCGGATCAGCGACGCCGCGGGGACGATCCCGACGGCCCGCGGTACGAAGAAGGCGGCGGCGAAGAAGCCGGCGGCGAAGACGGTGGCGGCGAAGGCCCCCGCCAAGAAGACCGCCACCAAGGCCGTGGCCCCCGCCAAGAAGGCCGCCACCAAGGCGGCCGCGCCCGCGAAGAAGACGGCCACCGCCAAGAAGGCGACGGCTGCCAGGACCCGCAAGGCGTGAGGCGCCGGTAGGGCCCCCGGCCGGGGGCCCTACCGCACGCCCGGCCTGCGGGGTGGGACGGTCGGCAGCGCCCCGGGGCGTGCCCGCACCGCAGGGCCCGGGGGCGGAGGCGCCGCGAAGGGCGCCGTCCGCGTGCCCACCCGTCCCTCCCCCAAGGACTTCGTCCAGGGGGGACCCCAAGCGGGACGATTGCCCACACGGGCGTCACACGGGGCCCGGGCCTCCCAGGTCAGGCCCGGCCGAGGGGGGCGGGAGGCGCGCCGGTATCGTCGGGTCGGTCACCCCTGGGGTGTCTTGTACCCGATCTCACCGTGGAGCGCACATGTCCGGCCAGTCCAGCCGCCGCACCGTACTGAAAGGCGCGGCCCTCGCCGGTGCCGCCGGGCTGGGAGTCGCCGCCTGCTCCACCGATTCCAAGCTCGGCCACGCCCAGGTCCCGACCCCGACCGCCCCGGTCCCGCTCGGCGCCCCTGACGAGATCCCGGTCGGCGGTTCCCGGCTCTACCGCGAGCAGCGGCTCGTCGTGAGCTGCCCCGCCAAGGGCCAGTACAAGGCCTTCAGCGCCCAGTGCACCCACGCCGGCTGCGTCCTCGACAAGGTCGAGGAGAACGAGGGCAACTGCCCCTGCCACGGCAGCCGCTTCGACGTGACGACCGGCAAGGCGATCCAGGGCCCCGCCACCGTCCCGCTCCCCGAGGTCCCGATCCGCGTCGAGAACGGCAAGCTGGTGGCCGGCCCCGAGGCCTGAGGCCTCACGCCCAGTCCCAGTCGATCCCCAGGATCCCCGGGCGTACCCCCTGCTCCACGAGGTGCACCGTGCGGTGCCGGCCGCTCAGGGTCAGCTCCGCACGGCCACCGCGCGGCGCCCCCGCCGAGGCCTGCGCGAACCTCCGGCACCGCACCGGCAGCGCCGCCTCGTCGAAGCGGACCTGGAGCACGTACTGCCCGCCCGCGAAGCTGAACCCGCGCACGTACTCGCCGCTCGGCCCCGCCGTACCGTCCTCGAAGCCGTACGAGAACAGGTACGTGTCCCCGGCCCGCAGGCGCACGTCGAAGAGCAGCTCCGCGACGAGCACGCCCGTCCCGGCGTGCCACCGCACCCGACCCGTCCGGCAGTTCTCCACCGCCCGCACCACCACCCGGGACGGGTCGCAGCCCGGGTCGCCGTGGTGGATGGCGAGATAGCGGTCCACGCCGTCCCGGTGCGCCCGCACCACGTGCTGCGACTCACGCCCCACCAGTTCCCGGCCCGCCCCGATCCGTACCCGCTCGTGGTGCCCCACCGTGTGCAGCCCGCCGTCCACCGGGGACTCAAGACCCGCGAGCAGCTCCTCGACCGAGCCCGAGGCCTCCACCAGTGAGCGGTACGAGCGGGCCGCCGGGCGCTCCACCTCGGAGCGGGCGGCCGCGTCCTCCGTCAGGAGCCGCAGCAGCGAGTTCCCCGGCAGCTGGAGCACCTCCTCCAGGGCCCGGACGGCCTTCAGGGACTCCGGCCGCTGCGGACGGCGGGCGCCCTGCTGCCAGTAGCTCAGGCTCGTCACCCCGACCTTCACGCCCCGGTGCGCGAGATGGTGCTGGACCCGCTGGAGCGGCAGGCCGCGCACGGCGAGCGCGGTGCGCAGCGCGAGATGGAAGGGGCCGGTGTGCAGCAGCTGCACCAGATCGGCCTCGGTGTGGCTCACGAGGACTCCTCGGTGAACGTTCACGACGGGGGCACGGACCGTCGCGCCGCGAGGGGTGGGCGGGCAGGTGGGCCCTGGGCGTCCGTTCACACCCGGGTCACACCGTTCACAGTCCGATGTCACCCCGCATTGAAGCGTGTTGACCCGGCCCGGACAACGGCCGATGCTCCTGACCAGCGTCCGGACGCGCTCCTCCGACTCCCCACATCCCCACCCCCCACCCTGGGAGGAACGCGATGCGCAGAAGACTGCTCCACCTCGCGGCACTCGCCGCGGCCGCCCTCTTCCTCGTCCCCACGACCACCGCCTCCGCCGCGCCCGCCGACGACGGTCTTTCCGTCCTCGCCCACAAGCGGCTGAACATCACCATGCAGGCGCAGCAGAAGACCAACTGGTGCTGGGCGGCGAGCGGCAACACCATCGCCACCTGGTACGGCCGGAACTACAGCCAGAACCAGTTCTGCAACGCCGCCTTCAACCGGCAGCAGGGGTACGACTGCCCCAACTGGCAGGCCACGCTCGGCAACGTCCAGACCGGACTGAGCTGGGCCGGCATCAGCCCCGGCTCGTACGTCGACGGCTGGCTGCGGTACTCCACCGTCCAGACCGAGATCAACGCCGACCGGCCCGTCGAGACCCGCATCCAGTGGTCCAGCGGCGGCGGCCACATGCACGTGATCTACGGCTACGACGACGCCAACAGCTGGGTCTACTGGGGCGACCCCTGGCCCTCCAGCGACCGCTACAACTGGGCCTCGCACGCCTGGTACGTCGACAACAACTCCTTCTCCTGGACACACTCGCTCTACCGGATCGGGGCGTGACCGCCATGAACGCACGCGCCACGACCCTCGGTCTCCTCACCGCCGCGCTCGTCGCCCTCGGCGCGCTCCCCGCGGCCGCCGCCGGAGGGCTGCCGCCCGCGCCGACCCCCGAGCAGGCCGCCTCCGCGCCCGGGACGCTCGACACCCTGTCCCGGTTCTTCGCCCGTGACGGGGCCCTCGCCCCCGCGGCGGCCGCGCCGCGCGTCGACGGCGCCTCCGTACCGGTACGGCTCCTCTCCCCGGACTTCGTCGCCGGGAAGCCCGGGGCGCCGGTCGCCCGCGTCGAGTTCCGCGCCAGCAGGGCCGTGGCCTCGGACGGGCAGAAGGCCTCGCTGTGGACGGTCAAGGGGGCGGGCGGCTGGCAGGTGGTGAACATCGCCACCGGCGACGACGAGATCCGGTACGCGGAGCTGGGCCGCGGCGGTCTCGTCTTCCGGGAGCCGCAGATCGACGCGTGGTACGTCCAGAAGGGGGCGAGGGTGCTGCCGCTGGACGAGGACGCGGTACGGGCCGTCGGCCGCGACGGGACGAGCCTCGGGGCGTACCGGGAGCGGGTGGCACGGGCGTACGGCGACAAGCTGCCGGGGTCCGCGTACGCGAGGTCCGGGGCGGCGGGGGGTTACGAGGCATCCGCGCCTGACGCCGCGAGGGACGGCACGGTGATGGCGGGGGCGGGGGCGGGTGTGGGTGTGGTGGCCCTGGGCCTCGCGTGCACGGCCCTGACCCGCCACCGCCGCCGCCCGGCCTGACGCCCCGCCGTTGTGGGCAGGCGTTCCGCAAAGGGGCGGAACGGGTGGGCACAACGGAACGGCGCCCCTGCCGGCGCCTGAGGCTCCCGCGCCTGAACCCGCACCACGTCGTGCGCCGCGCATCGGGGTGCGGGTCCAGGCGCGGAACGCGGAGGCGCCGCTAGGGGCGCCGTCCCGTGTGCCCACCCGTCCCGCCCTGCGGGACGATTGCCCACACGGGGGTGGGCACCGCCCAGCACGGGCGCGGCCCCACACGGGCAGCGGGCACCGCCCGGCCAGGCGCGGGCCCCACACGGGCAGTGGGCGACGCCCGGTCCGGGTGCGGGTCAGCAGAGGTGCGCGCTTCAGCGGGCCAAGTAGCCGCCGTCCACCGGGAGGATCGCGCCCGTGATGAAGGACGCCTCCTCCGAGGACAGGAAGAGGATCGCCGAAGCCACCTCCTCCGGTGTGCCGAAGCGGCCCATCGGGTGGGCCCCGAGTGCCTCCGCGAGGTACTCGGGGCCGCCCGGCTCCACGCGCGCGGCGGCCACCCGTTCCGTCTCGATGGTGCCCGGGGCGACCGCGTTGACGCGGATCCCGTGCCCCGCCCACTCCACCGCCAGGTGCTTCGTCAGGCCGGTCGCGACGAACTTCGCCGGGCCGTACACCGCCTGCCGCGCCTGGCCGGCCACGCCCGAGATCGACGAGGTGCACACGATGGCCCCGCCGCCCGTGACGAGCATGGCCTCGATCGCGTACTTGCAGGTCAGGAACATGCCGCGGCCGTCGACGGCCATCACCCGGTCGAAGTCCGCCGGCTCCGCCTCCGTGACGGAGAGCAGCGGGATGACGCCGGCGTTCGCCACCAGCACGTCCAGCCGTCCGAAGCGTTCCACCGCCGTGTCGATCATCCGCCGCGCGTCCTCCTCCCGGGAGACGTCGCCGACGACCGGGGTCACCCCGGCCACCCCGGCGAGGCGGTCCGCGTCGACGTCCGCGGCCACCACCCGCGCCCCCTCCCGTACGAAGCGTTCCGTCGTCGCCCGGCCGATTCCGCTCGCCGCGCCCGTGATCACGCACACCCGGCCGGACAGCCGTCCTGAAGTCTCCTGAGCCATGTCCGGGCAACGAGCGCGCCCGCTCTGAGTGTCGGTCCCCGCCAGTAGGGTGGGGAGCATGGCAGACCCCTCCAGCTACCGCCCCAAGCCGGGTCAGATCCCCGACTCCCCGGGGGTCTACAAGTTCCGCGACGAGCACCGCCGCGTGATCTACGTCGGTAAGGCGAAGTCCCTGCGCCAGCGGCTGGCGAACTACTTCCAGCCGATCACGAGCCTGCACCCGCGCACCGCCACCATGGTGACGACGGCCGCCTCGGTGGAGTGGACCGTGGTGTCCACCGAGGTCGAGGCGCTGCAGCTGGAGTACTCCTGGATCAAGGAGTTCGACCCCCGGTTCAACGTGAAGTACCGGGACGACAAGAGCTATCCGTATCTCGCGGTGACGATGAACGAGGAGTTCCCCCGCGTCCAGGTCATGCGCGGCCACAAGAAGAAGGGCGTGCGCTACTTCGGGCCGTACGCGCACGCGTGGGCGATCCGCGAGACCGTGGACCTGATGCTGCGGGTGTTCCCCGTGCGGACGTGCTCGGCGGGCGTGTTCCGTAACGCCGCCTCGGCCGGACGCCCCTGCCTCCTCGGCTACATCGGCAAGTGCTCGGCACCCTGCGTCGGCCGGGTCACGCCCGAGGAGCACCGCGAACTGGCCGAGGACTTCAGCGACTTCATGGCCGGCCGCACCGGCACGTACATCCGCCGGCTCGAGAAGCAGATGATGGTCGCGGCCGAGGACATGGAGTACGAGAAGGCCGCCCGGCTCCGCGACGACATAGAGGCCCTGCGCCGGGCCATGGAGAAGAACGCGGTGGTCCTCGCCGACGCCACCGACGCCGACCTGATCGCCCTCGCCGAGGACGAGCTGGAGGCCGCCGTGCAGATCTTCCACGTGCGCGGCGGGCGCGTCCGCGGCCAGCGCGGCTGGGTCACGGACAAGGTCGAGGCCGTCGACACGGCGGGGCTCGTGGAGCACGCGCTCCAGCAGCTGTACGGCGAGGAGAGCGGCGACGCCGTTCCCAAGGAGGTCCTGGTCCCGGCGCTGCCCGAGGACACGGAGGCCGTCTCCGCCTGGCTCTCCGGCCGCCGCGGCTCCCTCGTCTCGCTGCGCGTCCCGCAGCGCGGCGACAAGAAGGACCTGATGGAGACCGTCGCGCGCAACGCCCAGCAGGCGCTCGTCCTGCACAAGACCAAGCGCGCCAGCGACCTGACCACCCGCTCCCGGGCCCTGGAGGAGATCGCCGAGGCCCTGGACCTGGACTCGGCGCCGCTGCGGATCGAGTGCTTCGACATCTCCCACCTCCAGGGCGAGGACGTCGTCGCCTCGATGGTCGTCTTCGAGGACGGGCTGCCCCGCAAGAGCGAGTACCGCCGCTTCCAGATCAAGGGTCGTGTCGGAGACACGCAAATCTGGCACGGCGAGGGCCAGGACGACGTCCGGTCCATGCACGAGGTGATCAGTCGCCGCTTCAGGCGCTACCTGGCCGAGAAGGACCGTACGGGGGAGTGGGGCCCGGTCGGCGACGGCGAGGTGCCGGTCGGCGGCGAGGTCCCCGCCGAGGACGCCCAGGACGACGGGCGGCCCAAGCGCTTCGCGTACCCGCCGCAGCTCGTCGTCGTCGACGGTGGGCAGCCGCAGGTCGCCGCGGCCCGCCGCGCCCTCGACGAGCTCGGCATCGACGACGTCGCCGTCTGCGGCCTCGCCAAGCGCCTGGAGGAGGTCTGGCTGCCCGGCGAGGACGACCCGGTCGTCCTGCCCCGCTCCAGCGAGGGGCTCTATCTGCTCCAGCGCGTGCGTGACACGGCTCACGACTTCGCCATCCGCTACCAGCGGTCCAAGCGGACCAAACGCCTCCGGACCAGCCCGCTCGATGCCGTCCCCGGCCTCGGGGACGCGCGCAAACAGGCCTTGATCAAGCATTTCGGCTCGGTGAAGCGGCTGAAGCAGGCGACAATCGAGCAGATCTGTGAGGTCCCCGGCTTCGGCCGGAAGACCGCGGAGGCGGTCGCCGTGGCCCTGGCCCAGGTGGCCCCCGCCGCACCCGCCGTGAACACGGCCACAGGAGAGATCATGGAAGACGACGGGGGCACCACCGCATGAACGAGCACGACACGCACGACGAGCACGACCGAGAAGACGGAGCAGGACACGTGAGTACGGGCACGAAGGAGACCCCCGGCGACAACGGCGCCGAGGCGGCCATTCCCGAGCTGGTGATCATCTCCGGCATGTCCGGAGCCGGCCGGTCCACCGCGGCGAAGTGCCTGGAGGACCTCGGCTGGTTCGTCGTGGACAATCTGCCGCCCGCGCTGATCCCCACCATGGTGGAGCTCGGCGCCCGCTCCCAGGGCAACGTCGCCCGGATCGCCGTCGTCGTGGACGTCCGCGGCCGGCAGTTCTTCGACAACCTCAGGGAGTCCCTCGCCGACCTGGACGCCAAGCAGGTCACCCGCCGGATCGTCTTCCTCGAGTCCTCCGACGAGGCCCTCGTCCGGCGTTTCGAGTCGGTCCGCAGGCCGCACCCGCTCCAGGGCGACGGCCGCATCACCGACGGCATCGCCGCCGAGCGCGACCTGCTGCGCGAGCTGCGCGGCGACGCCGACCTGGTGATCGACACCTCCAGCCTCAACGTCCACGAGCTGCGCGCCAAGATGGACGCCCAGTTCGCCGGCGACGAGGAGCCCGAGCTCCGGGCCACCGTGATGTCCTTCGGCTTCAAGTACGGCCTGCCGGTCGACGCCGACCTCGTCGTCGACATGCGGTTCCTGCCGAACCCGCACTGGGTCCCCGAGCTGCGCCCCTTCACCGGCCTCAACGAGGAGGTGTCGAACTACGTCTACAACCAGCCGGGCGCCAAGGAGTTCCTCGACCGCTACACCGAGCTGCTCCAGCTGATCGCCGCGGGCTACCGCCGCGAGGGCAAGCGGTACGTGACCATCGCCGTGGGCTGCACGGGCGGCAAGCACCGCTCCGTCGCCACCGCCGAGCGCCTCGCCGCCCGCCTCGCCTCCGAAGGGGTCGAGACCGTCGTCGTCCACCGGGACATGGGGCGCGAGTGAAGCCGTACCGTCGGCGTACCTCCACCCTCGCGGTGCGGCGTACGCTCCGCAGGCGTGGCGCCCAGCCCAAGGTGGTCGCGCTGGGCGGCGGCATGGGCCTGTCGGCCTCCCTCGCCGCGCTCCGCCGGATCACCGGCGACCTCACCGCCGTCGTCACCGTCGCCGACGACGGGGGCTCCAGCGGCCGGCTCCGGGAGGAGCTCGGCGTGCTGCCCCCCGGCGACCTGCGCAAGGCGCTCGCCGCGCTCTGCGGCGACGACGACTGGGGCCAGACCTGGGCCCGGGTCATCCAGCACCGCTTCCAGTCCAAGGGCGAGATCAACGGCCACGCCGTCGGCAATCTGCTGATCGTCGCCCTCTGGGAGCAGCTCGGCGACCCCGTGCAGGCCCTCGACCTGGTCGGCCGGCTGCTCGGCGCCCAGGGCCGGGTGCTGCCCATGTCCGCCGTGCCCCTGGAGCTCCAGGCCCTGGTCAAGGGCCATGACCCGGAGCGGCCGGACGACGTGGACACCGTGGCCGGGCAGGCGACGGTGGCGCTCACCCCGGGCGAGGTGCAGTCCGTGCACCTCGTGCCGCACGACCCGCCGGCCGTGCCCGAGGCGGTCGCCGCCGTCCTGGACGCCGACTGGGTGGTACTGGGTCCCGGCTCCTGGTTCTCCTCGGTGATCCCGCACCTCCTGGTCCCCGAGCTCCTCGACGCGCTGGTCGAGACGAAGGCCCGGAAGGTGCTCTCGCTGAACCTCGCGCCGCAGCCCGGAGAAACCGAGGGCTTCTCCCCGCAGCGTCATTTGGAGGTTTTGGGACGACACGCCCCTAAACTCGCCCTGGACGTGGTGCTGGCCGACGAGGCCGCCGTGCCCGACGTGTCAGCTAGAGAGCCCCTCGCCGATGCCGCCAAGCGGCTCGGTGCCGCGGTCGAGCTGGCGCCGGTGGCCGGGCCCGACGGCTCCGCGAAGCATGACCCGGAGCTGTTGGCCGCCGCGTACGACCGTATTTTTCGGATGCATGGAAGGATCGGCCCATGGCGATGACGGCAGCGGTGAAGGACGAGATCTCCCGGCTTCCCGTCACCCGGACCTGCTGCAGGAAGGCAGAGGTCTCGTCGATCCTGCGGTTCGCGGGCGGGCTGCACCTGGTGAGCGGCCGCATCGTGATCGAGGCGGAGCTGGACACCGCGATGGCGGCGCGCCGCCTCAAGCGGGACATCCTGGAGATCTTCGGGCACAGCTCCGAACTGATCGTGATGGCCCCCGGCGGGCTGCGGCGCGGCTCGCGCTTCGTGGTGCGCGTGGTGGCCGGCGGCGACCAGCTGGCCCGGCAGACGGGTCTCGTGGACGGCCGCGGCCGCCCCATCCGGGGCCTGCCCCCGCAGGTGGTCTCCGGGGCGACCTGTGACGCCGAGGCGGCCTGGCGCGGTGCGTTCCTCGCGCACGGCTCGCTGACCGAGCCCGGCCGCTCCTCCTCCCTGGAGGTGACCTGCCCGGGTCCGGAGGCCGCCCTCGCCCTGGTCGGCGCGGCCCGCCGGCTCTCCATCGCGGCGAAGGCCCGCGAGGTACGGGGCGTGGACCGGGTCGTCGTCCGCGACGGCGACGCGATCGGCGCCCTCCTCACCCGGCTCGGCGCGCACGAGTCGGTGCTCGCCTGGGAAGAGCGGCGGATGCGGCGCGAGGTCCGCGCCACCGCCAACCGCCTGGCCAACTTCGACGACGCCAACCTGCGCCGCTCGGCCCGCGCCGCGGTCGCCGCGGGCGCCCGGGTGCAGCGCGCCCTGGAGATCCTCGGCGAGGAGGTGCCGGAGCACCTCGCCGCCGCCGGCCGGCTGCGCATGGAGCACAAGCAGGCCTCCCTGGAGGAGCTGGGCGCGCTCGCCGACCCGCCGCTGACCAAGGACGCGGTGGCCGGCCGGATCCGCCGGCTCCTCGCGATGGCCGACAAGCGGGCGCAGGACCTGGGCATCCCCGGGACCGAGTCCAACCTGACGGAGGAGCTCGACGACAGCCTGGTCGGCTGACCCGAGCCGCCGCCGTACGACGTACGACCACGGACGTACGGAACCGCGAACTCCGCGCTGCCGGTGCCTTTCTGAGGCACCGGCAGCTTTTTCGTACACCCGCGAGGCACCCTTGACAGTCCCATGAGCGCCCAAGAGCCTGGCGTCTGTTCACCTTCGTGACTGACAACAGCAAGGGGGGCACATGAGACGCAGAGCGAGATCGATCCTCGCCGCGGCTTCACTGCTGATCGCCGGAGTGGCGGCGGCACCCGTCGCCGGAGCGCAGCCGAACGACCGGGACGGCGGTGACGCCCTCTCCGTGTGGCGCGCCGAGGTCACCGAGGAGCAGGTCCCGCTGCTCCTCGACGCCGGTGCCGACGCCCACGAACTCACCGAGCAGGTCCCGGCCAAGGGCTCCGCGACGGTCGAGCTCTTCCTCACCGGCCGGCAGGCCGGGCAGCTGCGCGGCCAGGGCGTCGAGATCGCCGAGCACCACCTCAGCGCCCAGGCCGAGCAGCGGGTCGCCGCCGCCGGGGACGGCGTCTTCCGCCCGTACGGCGGTCCGAACGGCCTCAAGCAGGAGATCCTGGACACCGGGCGGGCCAACCCCGGCCTGACCAAGGTCGTCTCCATCGGCAAGACCCTCAACGGGCAGGACATCCTCGCCCTCAAGCTGACCAAGGGCGCCGCGCGCACCAAGGACGGCTCGAAGCCCGCCACGCTGTACATGTCGAACCAGCACGCGCGCGAGTGGATCACCCCGGAGATGACCCGGCGGCTGATGCACCACTACCTCGACAACTACGGCAAGGACGAGCGGATCACCCGCATCGTCGACTCCACCGAGCTGTGGTTCGTGCTCTCCGCCAACCCGGACGGCTACGACTACACGCACGCGGACCCCGCCAACCGGCAGTGGCGCAAAAACCTCCGCGACAACGACGGCGACGGGAGGATCGCCCCCGGCGACGGCGTCGACCTCAACCGCAACTTCGCCTACAAGTGGGGCTACGACAACGAGGGTTCGTCTCCCGACCCGGCCGACGAGACCTTCCGCGGCAAGGGCCCCATGTCGGAGCCGGAGACCCGGGCCCTCGACGCCTTCCAGAAGCGCATCGGCTTCGCGTACGGCGTCAACTACCACTCGGCCGCCCAGCTCCTGCTGTACGGCGTCGGCTGGCAGGTCGCCACCGACACCCCCGACGACGTGGCCCTCAAGGCCCTCGCCGGCACCCCGCAGAAGTCCGCCGTGCCCGGCTACCGGCCGCAGGTCTCCTCGGAGCTGTACATCACCAACGGCGAGGCGGACGGACACGCCGCCAACGTCAACGGGATGCAGATGTTCACCCCGGAGATGTCGACCTGCGCCACCGCCTCCCGCGTCGACCCGAACGACGCCTGGAACCCGGGCGACTGCGCCTCCGTCTTCACCTTCCCCGACGACGAGAAGCTGATCCAGGCCGAGTTCGCCAAGAACGTCCCCTTCGCGCTCGCCGTCGCCGAGACCAGCGCCCACCCCGACCGGCCCGTCTCCCCGGTCGGCATCGACGCCCCCGACCTCACCCCGAAGACCTTCACCACCTCCTACGCCCGCGGCGCGGAGCAGGAGGTCGCCGTCACCGCCCGCAAGTCGCTGCGCGCCAAGACCCTGAAGTACCGCATCAACGGCGGCCGCACCCACAGTGAGGAGGTCGAGGCCTGGAAGGGCGGCGAGACCTTCGGCGGCGACGACAACCTGTACTTCGACGAGTACCGCGCCGAGGTCGAGGGAGCCCGCCCAGGCGACTCCGTCGAGGTCTGGTTCACCGCCCGCACCCGCGAGGGCAGGGCCACCGCCTCAGCCCCCTTCACGTACAAGGTCGCCGGGCGTCCCCGCGGCGACGTGCTCGTCCTCGCCGACGAGGGCGGCACCACCGCCGCGCAGCACACCGCCGACTACGTGAAGGCGCTCGCCGACAACAAGCGCGCGGCCGCCGTCTGGGACGTCGCCACCCAGGGAGCCCCGGACGCCCTCGGCGTCCTCTCCCACTTCCGTACCGTCGTCTGGTACACCGGCGCCGAGCGCCCCTCCGGCGCCGCCCAGCTCGCCGTCCGCGCCTACCTCAACGAGGGCGGCAAGCTGATCAACGCCGGCGAGAAGTCCGGCGGGCTCACCGAGGTCGGCCGGGCCGAGTCCAACGACTTCGCCCAGTACTACCTCGGCGCCTACCACCGCGCGGGCCTCAAGAACCCGCCCGCCTTCGCCGGCACGGGTGCCTTCGCGGGCACCGGCGCGACGCTCGGCGCCGCCGCCGACAACCCGCTCGACAACGCGGGCGCGTACACCGTCACCTCGGACACGCTGAAGCCGGACCAGTTCCCGCAGTTCGCGAGCAGCGCCTCCGCGGGCGACTACCCGGGCATCCGCACCCCCTTCGAGCCCGCCGAGGGCTCGACGTTCGCCGCCGTCAAGCACGCCGACGACACCTGGGCCCGGCTCGCCAGGACCGTCGACCTCACCGGCGTCGCCGCCGGGTCGAAGCCGCGCCTGGACTTCCAGGTCAGCTACGACACCGAGCCCGGCTACGACAACCTCGTCGTCGAGGCCCACACCGTCGGCCAGGACGACTGGACGACCCTGCCCGACGCCAACGGCGGCACCTCCGCCCAGCCCCCGGCGGACTGCGGCGAGGGCTACTACCTGCGCGGCCACCCCTTCCTCGCCCACTACCTCACCGTCGGCGAGGACAGCTGCGCGGCCACCGGCACCACCGGCTCCTGGAACGCCTTCACCGGCCCCTCCAACGGCTGGCGGCAGGCCTCCGTCGACCTGAGCGCCTGGGCGGGCAGGAAGGTCGAGCTCGCGATCTCGTACATCTCCGACCCCGGTACGGGAGAGATGGGCGCCTTCGTCGACGACACCCGGCTCGTCACCGCGGCCGGTACCGAAGCGGAGGGCTTCGAGACCTCCCTCGGCGCCTGGTCGGCCCCGGGCGCCCCGGCGGGAAGCCCCGGCAACGCCTCCGACTGGACGCGCTCCGCGGCGCTCTTCCACTCGCAGGCCGCGGTCACCACCCGCGACACCGTCCTCCTCGGCTTCGGCCTGGAGCACGTGCCCGGCACGGCGGAGCGCGCACGGCTCCTCGGCCGGGCCCTCGGGGCTCTCCGGCGCTGACGGAGAGTAGTCGGGACAAAGGTCCCAAGGCGGCCCGTACCCATTGGTAGGTACGGGTCGTCGGCCGTTTTCCCTCACTTTCCGGGCTCGTACGGCTGCGCGCGATGTCACTCGCGGGCGGCCGGGGAGGTAGGGTCGTAAGCGGTCGGGGACATCCCAAAAAACAAAAATCTCGCCGGCGTCGATACACCGGCGTTCCTAACGAGGAGATCGGTTCGTGACGATCCGCGTAGGCATCAACGGCTTTGGCCGCATCGGCCGGAACTACTTCCGCGCGCTCCTTGAGCAGGGTGCTGACATCGAGATCGTGGCTGTCAACGACCTGGGTGACACCGCGACCACCGCACACCTGCTGAAGTACGACACCATCCTGGGTCGCCTCAAGGCCGAGGTGACCCACACCGCCGACACCATCACCGTCGACGGCCACACCATCAAGGTGCTGTCCGAGCGCGACCCGGCCGACATCCCCTGGGGCGACCTGGGCGTCGACATCGTCATCGAGTCGACCGGCATCTTCACCAAGAAGGCCGACGCCGCGAAGCACCTCGCCGGCGGCGCCAAGAAGGTCCTCATCTCGGCTCCGGCCACGGACGAGGACATCACCATCGTCATGGGCGTCAACCAGGACAAGTACGACGCCGCGCAGCACGACGTCATCTCGAACGCGTCCTGCACCACCAACTGTGTCGCGCCGATGGCCAAGGTCCTCGACGAGAACTTCGGCATCGTCAAGGGCCTCATGACGACGGTCCACGCGTACACCAACGACCAGCGCATCCTCGACTTCCCGCACAAGGACCTGCGCCGCGCCCGCGCCGCCGCGGAGAACATCATCCCGACCACGACGGGTGCCGCCAAGGCCACCGCCCTGGTCCTCCCGCAGCTCAAGGGCAAGCTCGACGGCATCGCCATGCGCGTCCCGGTCCCGACCGGCTCCGCCACCGACCTGGTCGTCACCCTCGACCGCGAGGTCACCAAGGACGAGGTCAACGCCGCGTTCAAGAAGGCCGCCGAAGACGGCGACCTCAAGGGCATTCTCTTCTACACCGAGGACCCGATCGTCTCCTCGGACATCGTCAGCGACCCGGCGTCCTGCACCTTCGACGCCTCCCTGACGATGGTCCAGGAAGGCAACACGGTCAAGATCCTCGGCTGGTACGACAACGAGTGGGGCTACTCCAACCGTCTCGTCGACCTCACCGTCTTCGTCGGCGGCCGGCTCTAAGCTTCAGGGCGGGTTTTCGATGGGAGCAGGGCTCGGGCAGCGCAACGCCGCGCTGTGCGAGCCCTGTTTGTGTGCTCCACCGCGTACCAAGGAGTCTGTAAACAGATGAAGACGATCGACGAGCTTCTCGAAGAGGGCGTCGAAGGCAAGCGCGTGTTCGTCCGCGCCGACCTGAACGTGCCGCTCGAAGGCACCAAGATCACCGACGACGGCCGCATCCGCGCCGTCGTCCCCACGGTCAAGGCGCTCGCCGACGCGGGTGCCCGCGTCGTGGTCGCCTCGCACCTGGGCCGCCCCAAGGGTGCCCCGGACCCGGCCTTCTCGCTCGCCCCGGCCGCCACGCGCCTCGGTGAACTGCTGGGCGCCGACGTGGCGTTCGCGACCGACACCGTCGGCGACTCGGCCAAGGCCACCGTCGCCGCCCTCGCCGACGGCCAGGTGGCCGTCATCGAGAACCTCCGCTTCAACGCCGGCGAGACCTCGAAGGACGACGCCGAGCGCGGCGCCTTCGCGGACCAGCTGGCGGCCCTCGCCGACGTGTACGTCGGCGACGGCTTCGGCGCCGTGCACCGCAAGCACGCCTCGGTCTTCGACCTCCCCGGCAAGCTGCCGCACGTCGCCGGCTACCTCATCGCCACCGAGGTCGGCGTCCTGAAGAAGCTCACGGACGAGGTCCAGCGGCTGTACGTGGTCGCGCTCGGCGGCGCCAAGGTCTCCGACAAGCTGGCCGTCATCGACAACCTGCTGCAGAAGGCCGACCGCATCCTCATCGGCGGCGGCATGGCGTACACCTTCCTCAAGGCCAAGGGCCACGAGGTCGGCATCTCGCTGCTCCAGGAGGACCAGATCCCCGCGTGCCTGGGGTACCTGGCGGAGGCCGAGAAGCGCGGCGTGGAGTTCGTCCTCCCCGTCGACGTGCTGGTCTCGGCGGACTTCCCGGACCTGAAGACCAAGGCCCCGGCCAACCCCACCACGGTCGCGTCGGACGCCATCCCGGCCGACCAGGAGGGCCTGGACATCGGTCCGGAGACCCGTAAGCTCTACGCCTCGAAGCTCGCCGACGCCGGCACCGTCTTCTGGAACGGTCCGATGGGCGTCTTCGAGCACCCCGACTACGCCGAGGGCACCAAGGCCGTCGCCCAGGCGCTCGTCGACTCCCCGGCCTTCACGGTCGTCGGTGGTGGCGACTCCGCCGCAGCCGTCCGCATCCTGGGCTTCGACGAGAAGGCATTCGGCCACATTTCGACCGGCGGCGGCGCCTCCCTCGAGTACCTCGAGGGCAAGACGCTTCCCGGCCTTGCCGCACTGGAGGACTGACCCCCTTATGACTGCATCCCTTTCTTCTGGCCGCACCCCGCTGATGGCGGGCAACTGGAAGATGAACCTCAACCACCTCGAGGCCATCGCCCACGTCCAGAAGCTCGCCTTCGCCCTGACCGACAAGGACTACGACGCCTGTGAGGTCGCCGTCCTCGTCCCCTTCACCGACCTGCGGTCCGTCCAGACCCTGGTCGACGGCGACAAGCTCAAGATCAAGTACGGCGCCCAGGACATCTCGGCGCACGACTCCGGCGCCTACACCGGCGAGATCTCGGGCCTGATGCTGTCCAAGCTGAAGGCCGCCTACGTTGCCGTCGGCCACTCCGAGCGCCGCCAGTACCACGCCGAGAACGACGAGGTCTGCAACGCCAAGGTGAAGGCCGCCTTCAAGCACGGCGTGACCCCGATCCTCTGCGTCGGCGAGGGCCTGGACATCCGCAAGGCCGGCAACCAGGTCGAGTACACCCTCGCCCAGGTCGACGGCGGCCTGAAGGACGTCCCGGCCGAGCAGGCCGAGACGATCGTGATCGCGTACGAGCCCGTGTGGGCCATCGGCACCGGCGAGGTCGCCACCCCCGAGGACGCCCAGGAGGTCTGCGGGGCGATCCGCGGCCGCCTCGCCGAGCTGTACTCCCAGGAGCTGGCCGACAAGGTCCGCATCCAGTACGGCGGCTCGGTCAAGGCCGGCAACGTCGCCGCGATCATGGCGCAGCCGGACGTCGACGGCGCCCTGGTGGGCGGCGCGGCGCTGGACGCCGACGAGTTCGTCAAGATCGTGCGCTTCCGCGACCAGTGAGTATGCGGTAGCGGAGTTACGTCGTACCCTTGCGGGGGTCGGGCAGGCGCCCGGCCCCCGTCCGTATAAGTCCGAGGAAGTTGGTCCAGCCGTGGTTATGGGGTTCTCGATCGCCCTGATCATCTTCAGCGCGCTGCTGATGCTGCTCGTGCTGATGCACAAGGGGAAGGGCGGCGGCCTCTCCGACATGTTCGGTGGCGGCATGCAGTCGTCCGTCGGCGGCTCCTCGGTCGCCGAGCGGAACCTGGACCGGATCACGGTCGTGGTCGGTCTGCTCTGGTTCTCCTGCATTGTGGTACTTGGTCTGCTGATGAAGTTGGACCGGTAACTCCAATCACTGGACGCGCGTTGGGCCTTACGTAGACTGGGGCATCTTCGAGCACCATCACGCAGGGAGTTACGACCGTGGCAAGTGGCAACGCGATCCGGGGAAGCCGGGTCGGAGCGGGGCCGATGGGGGAGGCCGAGCGGGGCGAGTCGGCACCGCGCCTCCGCATCTCCTTCTGGTGCTCGAACGGGCACGAGACGCAGCCGAGCTTCGCCAGCGACGCAGCGGTCCCGGATACCTGGGACTGCCCGCGCTGCGGCTTCCCGGCGGGCCAGGACCGGGACAACCCGCCGGACCCGCCGCGCACGGAGCCGTACAAGACCCACCTCGCCTATGTGCGTGAGCGGCGCAGCGACGCGGACGGCGAGGCGATCCTCGCCGAGGCGCTCGCCAAGCTGCGCGGCGAGATCTGAGCGTGGCGTGATGAAGTGACGAAGGGCCTTGCCCGTGAACCCGGTTCGCGGACAAGGCCCTTCGTCGCGTTGTCAGTGGCGTCGTCTACGGTCGGTCGAGAAGGGACCACCGAGCGCGAGGGGGCGTCGTGGCAGCGACGGACGCGGGGACCGCCACCAAGGCCGTGCCCGACTGGCGGGGCGGCTTCGGGCGGCTGTGGACCGCCGCTGTCGTCTCCCGCTTCGGCGACTCCCTGCGCACCGCCGCCCTGCCCCTGCTCGCCGCCTCCCTCACCGACGACCCGCTCCTCATCGCCTCCGTCACCGCCTGCGGCTTCCTGCCCTGGCTGCTCTTCGGCCTCCTCGGCGGGGCCGTCGCCGACCGGGTCGACCAGCGGCGGGCCATGTGGGCCGTCGACCTCGTCCGCGGCGCGCTCGTCGCCGCCTTCGCCGTCGCCGTCGCGACCGGGCACGCCACGATCGCCCTGCTCCTCGTCCTCGCCTTCGCGCTCACCACCCTCCAGACCCTCTTCGACAACGCGGCCACCGCACTCCTGCCCGCCCTCGTCCCCGCCGAGGCCCTGGCCGCCGCCAATGCCCGGCTGATGACCGGTCAGCAGTTCGCCGGCGGGCTCCTCGCCGCGCCCCTGGTGCCCGCGCTGCTCCTCGCCGGCCCCTCCGTGCCGTACGCGGCCGACGCCGCCACCTACGTCCTGGCGGCGCTCCTCATCGCCTCCCTGCGCACCGCGGCCCCCGAGAGACCGCCCCGCCCGGCGGGCTCCACCCTCCGCAAGGAGATGGCCGAAGGGCTCGGCGCGCTCCGCCGGGACCGGACCCTGCGACGGCTCTGCACCGCCACCACCCTCTGCAACATCGGCATGGGCGCCCTCATCGCCACCCTCGTCGTCCATGTCACCGGCGGGCTCCACGCCGGGAACGGCGGATACGCGGCGACCGTCACCGCCTTCGCGGCCGGCGGGGTCGCGGGCGGCTTCCTCGCCCGCCGTCTCGCCGAACGGACCGGGCGCATACGGGCGGTGACCCTCGCAGGGGCGCTCCAGACCGGCTGCCTGCTCCTCATGGGGCTGGTGCCCACGCTCGCCGTCACCGTCGCCTCCATGGCCGTCTTCGGGCTCCTCGGGACCGTGTGGAACGTCAACCAGACGACCCTCATGCAGGAGCGCGCGCCCGAGGGGATGCTCGGCCGCATCGCCGCGGCCTTCCGCACCCTCGCCGTCGCGGGCGCCCCGCTCGGGGCCCTCGCCGGCGGCGCCGCGGCCGGCGGCTGGGGCCCGCACTCACCCGTCCTCCTCGCGGCGGCGCTGTTCGCGCTCGCCGTAGCGTCGCTGGCGCCTCTGATCAATTAGGTTGGAGGGGCAGCGGGGCAGACATACGAGAAGAAGTGGGCGATGTCCGAGATGAACAACGAAGGCCGCAACAGGCTCAACCGGCTGCCCGAGTGGGCGGCCCTCGGCAAGCACCGTGAGCAGCTGGGCGAGACCCATCTGCGTGAACTGTTCGCCGCCGAACCGGCGCGCGGCACCGACTACACCCTGCGCGTCGGTGACCTCCACCTGGACTACTCCAAGCACCTCGTCACCGACGAGACGCTGACCCTGCTGCGCGAACTCGCCGCCGCCACCGGCGTCGCCGAGCTCCGCGACGCCATGTTCCGCGGCGAGAAGATCAACACCACCGAGGACCGCGCCGTCCTCCACACCGCGCTGCGCGCCCCCCGCGGGGCCGTGATCGAGGTCGACGGGGAGAACGTCGTCCCCGGCGTCCACGCCGTCCTCGACAAGATGGGCGCCTTCGCCGACAAGGTCCGCGCGGGCGAGTGGACCGGCCACACCGGCAAGCCCATCAAGAACATCGTGAACATCGGCATCGGCGGCTCCGACCTCGGCCCCGCCATGGCCTACGAGGTCCTGCGCTCCTACACCCAGCGGGACCTGACGTTCCGTTTCGTCTCCAACGTCGACGGCGCCGACCTCCACGAGGCCGTCCGCGACCTCGACCCCGCCGAGACCCTGTTCATCGTCGCCTCGAAGACCTTCACCACCATCGAGACGATCACCAACGCCACCTCCGCCCGCAACTGGCTCCTCACCGGGCTCCAGGCGGGCCAGGAGGCCGTCGCCAAGCACTTCGTGGCCCTCTCGACCAACGCCGAGAAGGTCGAGGAGTTCGGCATCGACACCACGAACATGTTCGAGTTCTGGGACTGGGTCGGCGGCCGCTACTCCTACGACTCCGCCATCGGCCTCTCCCTGATGATCGCCATCGGCCCGGAGCGCTTCCGCGAGATGCTCGACGGTTTCCACCTCGTCGACGAGCACTTCCGCACCGCCCCGCCGGAGGAGAACGCGCCGCTGCTCCTCGGCCTCCTCGGCGTCTGGTACGGCGCCTTCTTCGACGCGCAGTCGCACGCCGTCCTGCCGTACTCCCACTACCTGTCCAAGTTCACCGCCTACCTCCAGCAGCTCGACATGGAGTCCAACGGCAAGTCCGTCGACCGCGAGGGCAACCGCGTCGACTGGCAGACCGGACCCGTCGTCTGGGGCACCCCCGGCACCAACGGGCAGCACGCCTACTACCAGTTGATCCACCAGGGCACCAAGGTCATCCCGGCCGACTTCATCGGCTTCGCCCGGCCCGTCGAGGACCTGCTGCCCGGTCTCGTCGCCCAGCACGACCTGCTCATGGCCAACTTCTTCGCCCAGACCCAGGCGCTCGCCTTCGGCAAGACGCCCGAGGAGGTACGGGCCGAGGGCGTCGCCGAGGAACTCGTCCCCCACAAGACCTTCCAGGGCAACCACCCGACCACCACGATCCTCGCCGAGGCGCTCACCCCGTCCGTCCTCGGCCAGCTGATCGCGCTCTACGAGCACAAGGTCTTCGTCCAGGGCGCGGTCTGGAACATCGACTCCTTCGACCAGTGGGGCGTCGAACTCGGCAAGGTCCTCGCCAAGAAGATCGAACCGGTCCTGACGGAGGGCGAGGGAGCCGAGCAGCTCGACAGCTCCACCGCCGGGCTCGTCTCCGTCTACCGCTCGCTGCGCGGACGGTAACCGGATGACGGGGGAGGACGCGGTGCGGCTGCGGCCGCCCAGGAACGCCGTCGACGCACGGGCCGTCACCTGGTGGCGGGTCCGGCTGCTCGTGGCCACCGCCCTGCCGGCGGCGGTTCTGGCCGTGCTCGGCGCGCTGATCGGACCGGCCAGGTCCTGGCTGCTGATCGCGGCCGGGGCCGTGGCGGCCCTGGGCCTCGCCTGCACCGCGTTCCTCCCCGCCTGGTGGTTCCGGGTGCACCGCTGGGAGGTCACCGACGAGGCCGTCTACGTGCGCACCGGCGCCCTCTGGCAGGAGTGGCGGATCGCCCCGATGTCCCGGATCCAGACCGTCGACACCGTACGCGGCCCGCTGGAACAGGCCCTCCGGCTCGCCACCGTCACCGTCACCACCGCCTCCTCCGAGGGTGCGATCCGCATCGAGGGCCTCGACCACGAGCTCGCCGCCGGACTCGCCGAGCGGCTCACCCTCCTCACCCGGGCCACCCCCGGGGACGCGACATGAGCGAGGAGGAGCAGTGGCGGCGGCTCGACCCGCGCACCCTGCTCGTCGACGCCGCCGTCCTCTGCGGGGTGGCCTGCGGCGCGGCCCTCCCCGCCGTGGCCGGCCTCTCCGGCGGCAGGCCCCTCTGGCAGGCCGTCGCCTGGGTCCTCGCCGGCGCCGCACTGCTCGTCCTCGTCGGCACCGCCGCCGACTGGGTCCGGCTGCGCCGCACCCGCTACCGCGTCGGCCCCGAGCGAAGCGAGATGGGGGTACCCCCGGCCGAAGGCTGGGGGAAGGTCGAACTCCACACCGGTCTCCTGCTGCTCAAGCGCCGCTCCCTGGCCCGGGAGCGGATCCGCAGCGTCGACCTCACCGCCAACCCCCTCCAGCGCGTCCTCGGCCTCGTCAAGGTCCGCATCGGCACCGGCGAGCACACCGCCGGCGAGTCCACCCTCGAACTCGAACTGGTCACCCGCGCCGAGGGCGAGCGGCTCCGCCAGGAGCTCCTCGCCCGCACCGCCTCCCTCGGGGAGCCCGGCGACGACAGCACCCTGGCCACGCTCGACCCGCGCTGGATCCGCTTCGCCCCCGTCTCCTTCCTCGCCCCCGCCCTCGGCGGCGCCGCCGTCGGCGCCGTCCTGCAGGTCAGCGAGTGGTTCGGCGCCCAGGGCGAGGTCATCGACTGGATAGGGGACCGCTTCCAGGACACCTCCCTGACCTGGATCGTCGTCGACCTGGTCCTGCTCGCGACCGCCGCCGGGGCCGTCGGCGCGCTCGGGCTCTGGATCGAGATGTGGTGGAACTACCGCCTGGAGCGCGAGCCGGGCGGCACCCTCCGTGTCCGCCGCGGCCTGTTCACCGCCCGCTCGGTCACCCTCGAGGAGCGCCGGCTGCGCGGGATCGAGCTCGTCGAGCCCCTCGGGGTCCGGCTGTTCGGGGCCGCCCGCGTCGACGCCGTCGCCACCGGCCTCGCCCAGGACGACGACGACAAGCACGCCGACCTGAAGAACCTGCTGCCCGCCGTCCCCCGGGAGCACGCCGAACGGGTCGCGGCCCAGGTCCTGCGCGAGCCGGAGCCGCCGACCGGGGCACCCCTCGCCGTCCACCCCCGGGCCGCCCGCGCGCGGCGGCTGCGCCGTGCCCTGTGGAGCGTCCTCGGATCCGCCGCGGTCCTCGCCGTCCTCGGCCTGCTCCTCACTCCCGTCCTGCTGTACGTGGCGGCCGGCTGGGCCCTCGTCCTCGGCCCGCTCGCCGTGCTGCTCGCCCTCGACGCGTACCGCGCGCTCGGACACGGCGTCAGCGGCGCCTATCTGGTGACCCGTTCGGGCAGCGTCCGGCGGAGGACGGTCGCCCTCCAGCGCTCCGGCGTCATCGGATGGACCGTCAAGCAGTCGTACTTCCAGCGCCGCTCCCGCCTGCTGACCCTCACCGCCACGACGGCCGCGGGGGAGGGGGCGTACGACATCCTCGACGTGGGCGAGAGCCAGGGGCTGGCCTTCGCCGCCGGAGCCGTACCGGGCCTCCTCGCGCCGTTCCTGGAGCGCGCCGACACGCCCGCGGACGCGATCGTAGACACACCCGTACAAGCGCCCGTACACACGCCGGAGGCCCGGCCCACCGAAAGGTGAACCGGGCCTCCGTACAGGTGCATCAGGCCGAGGCCGGCGGATACAGGCTGCGCGGCAGCTCCGACGCGGCAGCCGCGTCGAGCAGCCACAGCGTCCGCGAGCGGCCGTAGGCACCCGCCGCCGGGGCCTGCACCTCGCCCGCGCCCGACAGGGCGATCGCCGCGGCCTTCGCCTTGTCCTCTCCGGCCGCGAGCAGCCAGACCTCCTTGGCCGCCCGGATCGCCGGAAGCGTCAGCGAGACGCGGACCGGCGGCGGCTTCGGCGCGCCGTGCACCCCGACCACCGTCCGCTCGGTCTCGCGGACCGCGGGCAGCTCCGGGAAGAGCGAGGCCACATGGGTGTCCGGCCCGACGCCCAGCATCAGCACGTCGAAGGTCGGCACCCCACCGTGGTCGCCGGGACCCGCGGCGGCCGCCAGCTCCGCCGCGTAGGCGGCCGCGGCGGCGTCGACGTCGCTGCCGTACGGACCGTCCGAGGCGGGCATGGCGTGCACCCGCGCCGGGTCGAGCGGCACCCGGTCGAGCAGCGCGGCACGGGCCTGGGTGACGTTCCGCTCGGGGTCGCCCTCGGGCAGGTACCGCTCGTCGCCCCACCACAGGTCGAGCCGCGACCAGTCGATCGCGTCCCGTGCGGGGGCCGTACCGAGCGCCGCGAGCAGGCCGTTGCCGTTGCGGCCGCCGGTCAGCACGACCGAGGCGGAGCCGCGGGCGGCCTGGGCGTCCACGATCCGGGTGATGAGCCGGGCCGCGGCGGCCTCGGCCATCAGTTCCTTGTCGCGGTGGACGACCAGCTGAGGGGTGCTCACTTGGCCGCCGCCTTCTTGGCCGGGGTCTTCTTCGCGGCGGGCTTGGCCGCGGGAGCCGTCTCCACGACCGCCTCCGCCTCCGTCACCGCCTCCGCGACCGTCTCCACGGCCGGCTGAGCGACCGGCTCGGGGGCGGTCGTCGCCGCCGCCTCGTCGAGCCGCTCCAGACCGAACCTGAGCGCCGTCGCGTAGGTGTCGTCCGGGTCGAGCCTGCGCAGCTCCTCCGCGATCAGCTCGGCCGTGTCGCGGCGCTTGAGCGCCACCGCCCGGTCAGGCTGCCCTTCTATGGAGAGCGTCGCGAGCGAGCCGTCCGGCCGGTCCAGGACGATCGGGCCGGCGCTGGTCTGCATCCGTACCGAGGTGAGACCGGGGCCCGCCGACTTCGAGCGCCGCACCGGCACCTTCAGGCGGTCCGCCAGCCACATCGCGAGCAGCTCGACGCTGGGGTTGAACTCCTCGCCCTCCACCTCGGCGGAGTTGACCTCGCACACGACCTGGTCGAGCGCGGCGGCCAGCATGGAGCGCCACGGGGTGATCCGGGTCCACGAGAGGTCGGTGTCGCCCGGGGTGTACGCGTCCGCGCGCGCGGTCAGCTCCTGGATGGGCTGCTCGGCGGCGTACGTGTCGGTCACCCGGCGCTGGGCGAGCGCGCCCAGCGGGTCGTTCGCCGGGTCGGTCGGCGCGTTCACCGGCCACCAGACGACGACGGGGGCGTCCGGGAGGAGCAGCGGCAGCACCACCGACTGGGCGTGGTCGACGACCTCGCCGTACAGCCGGAGCACCACCGTCTCGCCGGTGCTGGCGTCGGCGCCGAGGCGGACCTCGGCGTCGAGCCGTGCCTTGGCACGGTCCCGCGGGGAGCGCGAGACCCTCTTGATGACGACGAGGGTCCGCGAGGGGTGCTCGCGGGACGCCTCGTTGGCCGCCTTCAGCGCGTCGTAGGCGTTCTCCTCGTCGGTGACGATCACGAGGGTGAGCACCATGCCGACGGCCGGCGTGCCGATCGCCCGCCGCCCGAGCACCAGCGCCTTGTTGATCTTGGAGGACGTGGTGTCCGTCAGGTCGGTCTTCATGGCCGGCGCCAGCTCCTGCCGTCTCGTGCGAGCATCTCGTCCGCCTCGACCGGACCCCAGGTCCCGGACTGGTACTGCGCGGGCTTGCCGTGCGTGTCCCAGAACTGCTCGATCGGGTCGAGGATCTTCCAGGACAGCTCGACCTCCTCGACCCGCGGGAAGAGGTTGGAGTCGCCGAGCAGGACGTCGAGGATGAGCCGCTCGTACGCCTCGGGGCTGGACTCCGTGAAGGACTCGCCGTACGCGAAGTCCATGGACACGTCCCGGATCTCCATCTGGGTGCCGGGCACCTTGGAGCCGAACCGCACCGTCACGCCCTCGTCCGGCTGGACCCGGATGACGATGGCGTTGCGGCCGAGCTCCTCGGTCGCGGTGTGGTCGAAGGGGGAGTGCGGGGCGCGCTGGAAGACGACCGCGATCTCGGTGACGCGGCGGCCCAGGCGCTTGCCGGTCCGCAGGTAGAACGGGACGCCCGCCCAGCGGCGGTTGTCGATCTCCAGCTTGATGGCCGCGTAGGTGTCGGTCTTCGACTGCGGGTCGATGCCGTCTTCCTGGAGGTAGCCGACGGCCTTGGCACCGCCCTGCCACCCGGCGGCGTACTGGCCGCGGACCGTGGACTTGCCCAGGTCCTTGGGCAGCTTCACCGCGCCGAGGACCTTGGTCTTCTCGGCGGCCAGCGCGTCGGCGTCGAAGGAGGCGGGCTCCTCCATCGCGGTCAGCGCGAGCAGCTGGAGCAGGTGGTTCTGGATGACGTCACGGGCGGCGCCGATGCCGTCGTAGTAGCCGGCGCGGCCGCCGATGCCGATGTCCTCGGCCATGGTGATCTGCACGTGGTCGACGTACGACCGGTTCCAGATCGGCTCGAAGAGGGTGTTGGCGAAGCGGAGCGCCAGGATGTTCTGGACGGTCTCCTTGCCGAGGTAGTGGTCGATCCGGAAGACCGCGTCGGGCGGGAAGACCTCGTGGACGACCTCGTTGAGCTCCTTCGCGGAGACCAGGTCGTGCCCGAAGGGCTTCTCGATGACGGCGCGGCGCCAGGAGCCGTCCTTCTGGTCGGCCAGGCCGTGCTTCTTGAGCTGCTGGACAACGAGCTCGAAGAACTTCGGCGGCACGGACAGGTAGAAGGCGAAGTTGCCGCCCGTGCCCTGTGCCTTGTCCAGCTCCTCGATCGTCGACTTGAGCTGCTCGAAGGCCGTGTCGTCGTCGAAGTCGCCCTGGACGAACCGCATGCCCTGGATCAGCTGCTGCCACACCTCCTCGCGGAAGGGGGTGCGCGCGTGCTGCTTGACGGCCTCGTAGACCTCCTGCGCGAAGTCCTCGTCCGCCCATTCGCGGCGCGCGAAGCCGACGAGCGAGAAGCCCGGCGGCAGCAGGCCGCGGTTGGCCAGGTCGTAGACGGCAGGCATCAGCTTCTTACGGGACAAATCGCCCGTGACGCCGAAGATCACCAGGCCCGACGGCCCCGCGATGCGCGGGAGCCGTCGGTCTGCGGCGTCACGGAGCGGGTTGGCTCCGTGGACTGCGCTCAAAGTGCTTACGCCTCCGAAGGTGCGAGGCGCTGAAGCTCCGCCTCGGTGGACTTGAGCAGGTCGTTCCAGGACGCCTCGAACTTCTCGACGCCCTCGTCCTCCAGGAGCTGGACGACGTCGTCGTAGCTGATGCCCAGCTTCTCGACGGCCGCCAGCTCGGCGCGCGACTGCTCGTACGTGCCGCGGATGGTGTCACCGGTGACCTCGCCGTGGTCGGCGGTGGCCTCCAGGGTGGCCTCCGGCATGGTGTTCACCGTGCCGGGCGCGACCAGGTCCACGACGTACAGCGTGTCCTTGTACGCCGGGTCCTTGACGCCGGTCGAGGCCCACAGCGGACGCTGCTTGTTGGCCTGCGCCTTGTCGAGGGCGGCCCAGCGGTCGGAGGAGAAGACCTCCTCGTACGCCTCGTAGGCCAGCCGGGCGTTGGCCAGGGCGGCCTTGCCCTTGAGCGCCTTCGCCTCGTCGGTGCCGAGGGCGACCAGGCGCTTGTCGATCTCCGTGTCCACCCGGGACACGAAGAAGGACGCCACCGAGTGGATCTTCGACAGGTCGAGGCCGCGCTCGCGGGCCTTCTCCAGACCCGCCAGGTAGGCGTCCATGACCGCGCGGTAGCGCTCCAGCGAGAAGATCAGCGTGACGTTGACGCTGATGCCGAGGCCGATGACCTCGGTGATCGCCGGCAGGCCCGCCTTGGTGGCCGGGATCTTGATCAGGGTGTTGGGGCGGTCCACCAGCCAGGCCAGCTGCTTGGCCTCGGCGATGGTGGCGGCCGTCTCGTGGGCGAGACGCGGGTCGACCTCGATGGAGACCCGGCCGTCCTGGCCGTCCGTCGCGTCGAAGACCGGGCGCAGGATGTCGGCGGCGTCACGGACGTCCGCCGTCGTGATCATGCGGATGGCCTCGTCGACGGTCACCTTGCGGGCGGCGAGGTCGGCCAGCTGCTGGTCGTAGCCGTGCCCCTCCGAGATGGCCTTCTGGAAGATGGACGGGTTCGTGGTCACACCGACCACGTGGCTCTGGTCGATCAGCTCGGCCAGGTTGCCGGACGTGATCCGCTGGCGCGAGAGGTCGTCCAGCCAGATCGCGACGCCTTCGTCGGAGAGGCGCTTGAGAGCGTCTGTCATGAGAGTTGCATCTCCAATTAAGTCGTACGTATGGACGTCAGCGCGCGGCGGCGGCCACGGATTCCCGCGCGGCGGCGACGATCGCCTCCGGCGTGAAACCGAACTCGCGGAAGAGGACCTTCGCGTCCGCCGAGGCACCGAAGTGCTCGAGCGAGACGATTCGGCCGGCGTCACCGACGTACTTGTGCCAGGTGAGACCGATGCCGGCCTCGACCGCGACCCGGGCCTTCACCGACGGCGGCAGGACCGAGTCCTTGTACGCCTGGTCCTGCTCCTCGAACCACTCCACGGACGGCATCGAGACCACCCGGGTCGGGACGCCGGCGGCCTGGAGCTGCTCACGGGCCTCGACGGCCAGGTGCACCTCGGAGCCCGTGCCGATCAGCACGACCTCGGGCGTGCCGCCCTCCGCCTCGAACAGCACGTAGCCGCCCTTGACGGTGTCCTCGTTCGGCGCGTACGTCGGCACGCCCTGGCGGGTGAGCGCCAGACCGTGCGGGGCACCCTTGCCGAAGACCTTGGTGTGGCGCTGCATGATCTCGCGCCAGGCCAGGGCCGTCTCGTTGGCGTCGGCCGGACGGACCACGTTCAGACCCGGGATCGCGCGCAGCGAGGCCAGGTGCTCCACCGGCTGGTGCGTCGGGCCGTCCTCGCCCAGACCGATCGAGTCGTGGGTCCAGACGTAGGTCACCGGCAGGTGCATCAGGGCGGACAGGCGCACGGCGTTGCGCATGTAGTCGGAGAACACCAGGAAGGTGCCGCCGTAGATCCGCGTGTTGCCGTGCAGCGCGATGCCGTTCATCTCCGCGGCCATGGCGTGCTCGCGGATGCCGAAGTGGATCGTGCGGCCGTACTTGTCGGCCTCCGGCAGCGGGTTGCCCTCCGGGAGGAAGGAGGACGTCTTGTCGATCGTGGTGTTGTTGGAGCCGGCGAGGTCGGCCGAGCCGCCCCACAGCTCCGGGATCACCGCGCCGAGCGCCTGCAGGACCTGACCGGACGCGGCACGCGTCGCGATGCCCTTGCCCGGCTCGAAGACCGGGAGCTTCTCGGCCCAGCCGGCCGGCAGCTCGTTGGCCTGGATGCGGTCGAACTCGGCGGCGCGCTCCGGGTTGGCCGTACGCCACTCCGCGAGCCGCTTCTCCCACGCGGCGCGGGCCTCACGGCCGCGGTCGCCGAGCGCACGGGTGTGGGCGATGACCTCGTCGCCGACCTCGAAGGTCTGCTCCGGGGCGAAGCCGAGGACGCGCTTGGTGGCCGCGATCTCCTCGTCGCCGAGCGCCGAGCCGTGCGAGGCCTCGGTGTTCTGCGCGTTCGGGGCGGGCCAGGCGATGATCGAGCGCATCGCGATGAACGACGGACGCTCGGTCTCGGCCTCGGCGGCCTTGATCGCCGCGTACAGCGCGGCCGGGTCCAGGTCGCCGTTGGACTTCGGCTCCACGCGCTGGACGTGCCAGCCGTAGGCCTCGTACCGCTTCATCGTGTCCTCGGACACGGCCGTCTCGGTGTCGCCCTCGATCGAGATGTGGTTGTCGTCCCACAGCAGGATCAGGTTGCCGAGCTTCTGGTGGCCGGCGAGCGAGGACGCCTCGGCGGAGATGCCCTCCTGGAGGCAGCCGTCACCGGCGATCACGTAGACGCGGTGGTCGAACGGGGAGGTGCCCGTGGCGGCCTCCGGGTCGAACAGGCCGCGCTCGTAGCGGGCGGCCATCGCCATGCCCACGGCGTTGGCGACACCCTGGCCCAGCGGGCCCGTGGTCGTCTCGACGGCGGCGGTGTGACCGTACTCCGGGTGGCCGGGGGTCTTCGAGCCCCAGGTGCGGAAGGCCTTCAGGTCGTCCAGCTCGAGACCGAAGCCACCCAGGTACAGCTGGGTGTAGAGGGTCAGGGACGAGTGTCCCGCGGAGAGGACGAACCGGTCGCGCCCGACCCACTCGGGGTCGGCCGGGTCGTGCCGCATCACCTTCTGGAAGAGGGTGTACGCGGCGGGCGCCAGGCTCATCGCCGTACCGGGATGGCCGTTGCCGACCTTCTGTACGGCGTCCGCGGCCAGGATGCGGGCGGTGTCGACAGCCCGCTGGTCCAACTCGGTCCACTCGAGGTCTGTGGTGGTCGGCTTAGTGCTCACCCTGGGTCAGGGCTCCTCTCCACATGTCTGAAGCCGGTGACTGAGGGTGTACCGGCGTTGTCGAGCCTACCCCCGCGGAACGCCCCTCTTTTCGTGTCCATGCCCCTCAAATGAGCGGAGAAATAGAAGGACACAGCAAGAGTGCCGGTGGTCGTGGGAGTTCGCCTCCCGAGGCGCGCCCGGAGCCGCGCAAGAACCGTGTCCACCCCTTGGGACGTACCGCACCAACACGACCCCACCCCCGCGAAGATCGGCGTCTGGGCAACGTCTACAGTGGCGTGGTACGCGCAAGCTTTACCCCGTCTTCACCCGGGGAGCTTGCTGGGAATTTCTCTGTCAGGGGTGTGCGTGACGGCCGTCGAGTCCCGACCCGCAGGGGTCGTCTTGACTCCCAGCCCGGGGGGCCATCGGCCGTTCGGGGCCCGCGTCAAGGCATTCGTGGCGCTGACCAAGCCGCGGATCATCGAGCTGCTGCTCATCACGACCGTTCCGGTGATGTTCCTCGCCGAGCAGGGCGTGCCCGACCTGTGGCTGGTGCTCGCCACCTGCTTCGGCGGCTACCTGTCCGCGGGCGGCGCCAACGCGCTGAACATGTACATCGACCGCGACATCGACGCCCTGATGGACCGGACCTCCCAGCGTCCGCTCGTCACCGGCGTCCTCACCCCGCGCGAGGGCCTGGTCTTCGGACTCACCCTGGCCGTGGTCTCCACGCTCTGGTTCGGGCTGCTCGTCAACTGGCTGTCCGCCGCGCTCTCGCTCGGCGCGCTCCTCTTCTACGTCGTGATCTACACGATGATCCTGAAGCGGCGCACCGCCCAGAACATCGTCTGGGGCGGCATCGCCGGCTGCCTGCCGGTGCTCATCGGCTGGTCGGCCGTGACGAACTCGATGTCCTGGGCCGCGGTCATCCTCTTCCTCGTCATCTTCTTCTGGACGCCGCCGCACTACTGGCCGCTGTCGATGAAGGTGAAGGACGACTACGCACGCGCGGGCGTGCCGATGCTGCCGGTCCTCGCCTCCAACAAGGTCGTCGCCAAGCAGATCGTGGCCTACAGCTGGGTGATGGTCGCCGTCTCCCTGCTCCTCACCCCGCTGGGCTACACCGGCTGGTTCTACACCGCCGTGGCCCTGCTCACCGGCGGCTGGTGGCTCTGGGAGGCGCACGCGCTCCTCAACCGCGCCAAGGCCGAGGTGACGGGCGCCAAGCTCAAGGAGATGCGCCTCTTCCACTGGTCCATCACCTATGTCTCGCTGCTCTTCGTGGCGGTCGCGGTGGACCCCTTCCTCCGCTAGCGCTCAGATGATCGGCTCGGTCCGACGGCCGGGTCACGTGGGATAGGCCACGTGGCCCGGCCGTCGCCGTTCGATCTACCCCTCGGTAGCATCCGTGTCATGGCAGAAACGAAGCAGGCAGAGCGCAAGGCGGCCCGGCTCGCCAAGGAGATCCAGGCCTTCTCCAAGGCCCACGGCGGCTCCGAGGGGCACCTCGCGCACATCGGCCAGGCGGGCACCCGGATCGTCCTGGTCGGCACGGACGGCGGCTGGGGCGACCTCGTCGCCCCGACGTACGAGGTCGCGACCAAGGCCGCCGAGAAGGCCGGTCTGACCCTCCACGAGGAGTTCGACGGCGAGTTCGCCGCCAAGGTCTCCACCGGACCGTACGAGTGGACCCGGATGGCCGGTATCCAGATCGGCGGCCCCTCCAACAGCTGACAACGGCTGAGGCAACAACCTCGCGCGGGGCTCACCCGTTAGGACGTGTGGAGACACGTCCACACAGGGAGCCCCCCGAGATGATCGACACGCCGCACCTGGTGGACCAGTACTGCCACGGGGTGCTCCGTACGGAGCTCGGCCTCGGCACCTTCGAGGCCCAGCTGGGTGCGCACCTGGGCGGGGACGGCGTGCTGCCCGCCGCGGGCACCACCTTCTTCGACACCCAGACCGGCTTCGCCGTGCGCCGCTGGTGCCCGCCGCTCCTCGGCCTCGAACCGCACTGCCCGCCCGCCCGCTACCTCGCCCGCCGCCGGGAACTCGGCGCCGCCGAGGCCGGCCGCCGGCTGCTCCGCGCCTCCGGGATCTCCACCTACCTGGTCGACACCGGGCTGCCCGGCGACCTCACCCGCCCCGCCGAGCTCGGCGCCGCGGGCGCCGCCGAGGCCCATGAGATCGTCCGCCTCGAACCCCTCGCCGAGCAGGTCGCCGACACCTCGGGCACTGTCGAGGCCTTCCTCGCCAACCTCACCGAGGCCGTCCACGGGGCCGCCGCCGGCGCGGTGGCCTTCGCCTCCGAGGCCTCCGCGTCCGCGAGCGCGCCCGAGCCGCCCGGTCCCGGAGAGGTACGGGGAGCCGCGGCGCGCTGGCTGGCCGGCCGCCCCGCGGGCGGCCGGCTCACCGACCCCGTCCTGCTGCGCCATCTGCTGTGGATCGCGGTGACGGCCGGACGCCCCCTCCAGCTGCACACGGAGGATCCGGGCGCCCTCGACGGCTTCGCCGCCGCCACCTCGGGACTCGGCGCAGACCTGGTGCTGCTGCACCGCTACCCGTACCACCGGGCGGCCGCCCACCTCACCGGACTTCACCCGCACGTGTACGCCGATCTCGGCCCCGTCCTCGCCCACACGGGGGCCCGGGCAGCGGCCGTCCTCGCCGAGGTCCTGGAGCGCGCGCCCTTCGGCAAGCTGCTGTTCTCCAGCGGCGCCCAGGGTCTCCCCGAGCTCCACGTGGTCGCGGCGAACGCGTTCCGCTCGGCGCTCGCCCGGGTGCTCGGCGAGTGGGTCATGGACGGCGCCTGGTCCCGTACGGACGCGCAGCGGGTCGCCGCGATGATCGCGGCGGGGAACGCGAAACGGGTCTACCGGCTCGCGTGACCCGGCCGACCCGGACCGTCAGTGCCCCTTGGTAGCGTTCCCGGGCACGATCGAACGGATCACGGGGAGCGCGGCATGCGGGAAGTGGCACGGCACGAGGTCGACGGGAAGAGGATCGAGAAGGCACTGGAGGACGCCCGGGTGCTGACCTTCGACCGCTGGCACGACCTCCGCTACGGCGGCATGTCGCTGTCGGCGCTCGGGGAGCTGCGCGACCAGCTCCTCGACCACGTCGGGGCCCGCACCCTGGAGGACCCCGCGCTCGCCGCGGACGCCTCGCGGACGGCGCTGCTCACCGCCGCCGAGTGTGCCCTCGGCGTGCTGGGCATCGGGTGCTTCCCCGGCGGCGACTGGGAGGTCCCGCTGCCCCTCGCCGACCGGACGCTCTCCAGCGACGACCAGCTCTTCGAGGAGAGCTGGGACCGGGACCACCGGGTGCCCACCGCCCGGACCTGGGTCGACACCTTCGCTCTGTGCCTGATCAGCGGGCTGGCCTGGGAGCGGCGGCGGGTGATCGGGCCGCTGCTCCGGGAGGACTACGCGCCCGCGATCCGCTCCGGAGTCCCGTACTCGCGCTTCGACTCGGTCTCGGAGCCGGCGGACCTCGCGGAGATGGACGCGCTGTGCGCCTACCTGACCGTCCAGAGCGGGCCCTACCCCGGTGCCGTACCCGGTCCCGTCCCGGTGAGGCGGCCCGAGGCGGAGGAGCGGGCGGCCGCGGCGCGGGCCCTCGACGAGGCCGGTCCCCTCGGCCCGGACCAGCGGCTGCTGCGCGTGCTGCTCGACGACGACCGCGAGGCCTTCGAGCAGGCGCTCGCGGTGCGGCTGGAGGAGCACCGCGCGGGTGTCGGTGCCGATCCGCGGCCGAGGACCCTGCTGCCCACGGGCGCCGTCGTGCTGGCCGCGCTCGCGCACCTGGCGCACGGCTGGGAGCCGGGAGTCCGCTCCGGCTATCTGCCGGAGGCGCCGCTGCGCGGGCCGGTGTCCGTATAGACGGAACCTCCGGGGCCCCGCGCGGTGCGGGTGCCCCGGAGGCTCCGGGAGGTGTCGGACCCGGCCCCGGTGGCTCAGGCGGTCGCGAGCTCGGGGTCGGTCTGGGCCGGGATCTCCGGCGTGGCGAGCGGGCGCTCGCGCAGGCTCAGCGCCAGGCGCAGGACCGCGATCCACATCAGCGAGGAGCCGAGCATGTGCGCGGCGACCAGCAGCTCGGGGACCCCGGTGAAGTACTGGACGTAACCGATCGCGCCCTGCGCGAGCAGCACGATCAGCAGGTCGCGGGCGCGGGCCCTCGTGTCGTCCGGGGCGTCCACCACACGCAGCACCAGCCACATCGCGAGCGCGAGGGCGCAGACGACCCAGGCGGCGATCGCGTGGACGTGGGCGGCGTTCGTCCAGTCCCACGGCATGCGCGGGACGTCGCTGCTGTCGCCGGCGTGCTTGCCGGCGCCGGTGACCGTCGTGCCGAGCACGATCAGGAGCGCGGAGACGAGCGTGATGGCCCAGGACAGCTTCCGGACCGGACGCGGCACGCGCGGCCGGGGGTCGGTGTCGCCCTCGCCGGTGCGGTGCCAGGTGATGACGGCGACCGTGAGCAGTGAGTTGGCGGCGATGAAGTGGCCGGCCACGGTCCACGGGTTGAGGCCCATCCAGACCGTGATGCCGCCGATGACGGCGTTGCTCATCACGATCCAGAACTGGGCCCAGGCGAGCCGGGTGAGCCCGCGGCGCCAGGGCTTGGTGGAGCGGGCCGCGACGATCGCCCAGCCGACCGCCGCCGACAGGACGTACGTCAGCATGCGGTTGCCGAACTCGATCGCGCCCCGGTAGCCCTGCTCGGGCGTCACGATGAGGCTGTCGTCCGTGCACTTCGGCCACGTGTCGCAGCCGAGACCGGAACCGGTCAGCCGGACCGCGCCGCCGGTGACGATGATGAGGACGCTCATCACGACGGCGGAGAGCGCGGCGCGCCGGAGCGTCCGGGGGGACGGGGTCCAGCGCTTGGCGATGTAGGCGAGGGGGGTCAGCACGGGCCCTATCGTAGGGCGGCGCTTGTGCGCGCTTTCACGAGGGGGGCGTATATGGCGGAACGGAACCTTACGGTTACTCCCAGCGGAAGAACTTCGCCGCCGCACCGAGCCCCAGGACCGCCCAGACGGCCAGGATCCCCGCGTCGGCCCACGGCATCGAGGCCCCGTCCCGGAGGATGTCGCGCAGCCCGTCGGAGAGGGCCGAGATCGGGAGCAGCGCGAGCACGTCGCCCGCGGCGCCGAACTTCTCCAGCGGGACCATGACCCCGCCGGCCACCAGGAGCAGCAGGAAGACCAGGTTCGCGGCGGCCAGGGTGGCCTCGGCCTTGAGGGTGCCGGCCATCAGGAGGCCGAGCCCGGAGAAGGCGGCCGTGCCGAGGACCAGGAGCAGCAGGACCGAGAAGGGGTTGCCCTGCGGGGACCAGCCGAGGGCCAGGGCGATCGCCGTCAGGAGCACGACCTGGAGGACCTCGGTGACCAGGACGGAGAGCGTCTTGGCGGTCATGAGCGCCCAGCGGGGGAGCGGTGAGGCTCCGAGCCGCTTGAGCACCCCGTACCGCCGCTCGAAACCGGTCGCGATGGCCTGGCCGGTGAAGGCGGTGGACATCACGGCCAGGGCGAGGACGCCGGGGGCGAGGAAGTCGACGGCCTCGCCCTCTCCGGTGTCGACGACGTCGACCGTGGAGAAGAGCACCAGGAGCAGCGAGGGGATGATCACGGTCAGGAGCAGCTGCTCGCCGTTGCGCAGCAGCATCCTGGTCTCCAGGGCGGTCTGCGCGGCGATCATCCGCCCGACGGGGGCGGCACCGGGCTTCGGGGAGTAGGTACCCGTGCTCATGACCGCAGCTCCTTGCCGGTGAGCTCAAGAAAAACGTCTTCGAGGGTGTGGCGTTCGACGGAGATGCCGTCGGGCATGACGCCGTGCTGGGCGCACCAGGTGGTGACCGTGGCGAGCAGCTGGGGGTCGACGGTGCCGGTGATCCGGTACGTGCCGGGGAGGGGTTCCGCGGCGGCCGAGCCGTCCGGCAGCGCCTTGAGCAGGGAGCCGAGGTCGAGGCCGGGACGCCCGGTGAAGCGCAGGGTGTTCTCGGCGCCGCCGCGGCACAGCTCCTCGGGGCTGCCCTGGGCGGCGACCCGGCCGGCGTCGACGATGGCGACGTCGTCGGCGAGCTCCTCCGCCTCCTGCATGAAGTGGGTGGTGAGGACCACGGTGACGCCGTCGGCGCGCAGCTCGCGGACGAGGTCCCAGGTGGCGCGGCGGGCCTGCGGGTCGAGTCCCGCGGTGGGCTCGTCGAGGAAGACGAGCTCGGGGCGGCCGACGACGGCCATGGCGAGCGCGAGGCGCTGCTGCTGGCCGCCGGAGAGGCGCCGGTAGGTGGTGCGGCCGCAGGAGCCGAGGCCCAGCCGCTCGACGAGGGCGTCCACATCGAGGGGGTGGGCGTGCAGCTTCGCCATGTGGCGGAGCATCTCGTCGGCGCGGGCGCCGGAGTAGACGCCGCCCGACTGGAGCATCACGCCGATCCTGGGCCGCAGGGCGGCGGCGTCGGCGATCGGGTCGAGGCCGAGGACGCGGACGGTGCCGCCGTCGGGCCTGCGGTAGCCCTCGCAGGTCTCGATGGTGGTGGTCTTGCCGGCCCCGTTGGGGCCGAGGACGGCGGTGACGGTGCCCGCGCGTACGTCGAGGTCGAGGCCGTCGACGGCGGTCTTGTTTCCGTACCGCTTGAGCAGGCCACGCACCTCGACGGCACTGCCGACGGACTCGTATGACATGTCCGGAAGTCTAAGGACCCGGCGGGTGCGCCCGGGCCGCGCCCCCGGATTCCGGCCGCGGCCGGAATCCGGGGGGCACCCTTCCGGCCCGGGACGTCCTCCCGGCCCCGAGATGCCCTCCCGGCCCCGGGACTCCCCCTCCCCGGCCCGGGTGAGCCGTCCCGTACGGGGAAGGGGCGGCACATGGCCGTGTACATCGGCACGTCCGGCTGGCAGTACCGGGACTGGCGGGGCGTGCTCTATCCCGAGGGCCTGCCGCAGCGGCTCTGGCTGGAGGAGTACGCGCGCGTGTTCGCGACCGTGGAGAACAACAACGCCTTCTACCGGCTGCCCGAGCGCCACACCTTCGCCGCGTGGCGGGAGCGGACGCCCCCCGGCTTCGTCATGGCGGTGAAGGCGAGCCGCTTCCTCACCCACATCAAGCGTCTGAGGGATCCCGAGGAGCCCGTGGAACGGCTGATGGGACGGGCGGACGCGCTCGGGGACCGGCTCGGTCCCGTCCTGCTCCAGCTGCCGCCGACGCTGCGCGCGGACGCGGGGCTGCTGGACGCGGTGGTCGCGTGCTTCCCGCCCGGGGTGCGGGTGGCGGTCGAGCCGCGGCACGACTCGTGGTGGACCGAGGGGATCGCCGGGGTCCTGAGGGACCGCGGGGCCGCCCTGTGCTGGGCTGACCGCGGCTCGCGGCCCGCGACGCCGCTGTGGCGGACGGCGGACTGGGGGTACGTGCGCTTCCATGAGGGACGGGCCCGGCCCTGGCCCCGCTACGGCCGCCAGGCGCTGGGGACCTGGGCGGACCGGATCGCGGGGGCCTGGCCGGAGGGCGCGGACGTGTTCGCGTTCTTCAACAACGACCCCGGCGGCGCGGCCGTCCGCGACGCGGAGTTCTTCGCGCGTCTGATGCGTTCGCGCGGCCGGACGGTGGCCGGGACGACGGTGTGGCCGGGAGGCCGGGGCGGGCCCGAAGGCCCTGGTCGGAGGGCTGGTGATTCATCCCACGAATGATCGTTTCCGCAGGTCAGGTAAGCCTTACCTGAGTGACGCACGACATCGTCACGGGTCCGGACGCCGCTTGTCACTCCCCGATTAATTACGCAACAATGGCGTTGTGAAAAACGTTGGCGCGGCTCCGGTGGAGGAACTCGCGACCCGAGAGCGTTCCACGCGCAACCGGGTCGCGCGGTCGATCCTGGACCACGGTCCCTCGACCGTCGCCGACCTCGCCGGACGGCTCCGCCTCACCCAGGCCGCCGTCCGCCGCCACCTCGACTCGCTGGTCGCCGAGAACGTCGTCGAAGCCCGCGAGCAGCGCGTCTACGGGACCCGGTCCCGCGGCCGCCCCGCGAAGGTCTTCGCGCTCACCGACTGCGGCCGGGACGCCTTCGACCAGTCGTACGACTCCCTCGCCGTCGAGGCGCTCCGCTGGATCGAGCGCAACGCGGGAGGAGAGGCGGCCGTCGCCGCCTTCGCCCGCGACCGGATCGAGGCGCAGGCCGGGGCGTACCGCGAGGCCGTCGAGTCGGCCGAGCCCGCCCAGCGGACCGAGGCGCTGGCCAAGGCCCTCACGGCGGACGGGTACGCTGCCACTGCGCGGAACGCGCCGGTCGGCGAGCAGCTCTGCCAGCACCACTGCCCGGTAGCCCACGTCGCCGAGCAGTACCCCCAGCTGTGCGAGGCGGAGACGGAGTTCTTCTCCCGCCTCTTGGGAACGCACGTCCAGCGTCTGGCCACCATCGCGCATGGTGACGGCGTCTGCACCACGTTCATCCCGCACGGCGCCCCACAGACCAACGAATCAGCATCCGCAAGCACGGCCGGGAGGAACCCCGCATGACCACCGAGATCAGCCACCCCGAGCTCGAGGGCCTGGGTCGGTACGAGTACGGCTGGGCCGACTCCGACGCGGCCGGCGCCGCGGCCAAGCGCGGACTGAACGAGGACGTCGTCCGCGACATCTCCGCGAAGAAGAACGAGCCCGAGTGGATGCTGAAGCTGCGTCTCAAGGGTCTGCGCCTCTTCGACAAGAAGCCCATGCCGACCTGGGGCTCCGACCTCTCCGGCATCGACTTCGACAACATCAAGTACTTCGTGCGGTCCACCGAGAAGCAGGCCGAGTCCTGGGAGGACCTGCCGGAGGACATCAAGAACACGTACGACAAGCTCGGCATCCCGGAGGCGGAGAAGCAGCGCCTCGTCGCCGGTGTCGCCGCCCAGTACGAGTCCGAGGTCGTCTACCACCAGATCCGCGAGGACCTGGAGGAGCAGGGCGTCATCTTCGTCGACACCGACACCGCGCTGAAGGAGCACGAGGAGCTCTTCAAGGAGTACTTCGGCACCGTCATCCCGGTCGGCGACAACAAGTTCGCCTCCCTGAACACGGCCGTGTGGTCCGGCGGCTCCTTCATCTACGTGCCGAAGGGCGTGCACGTCGAGATCCCGCTCCAGGCCTACTTCCGCATCAACACGGAGAACATGGGCCAGTTCGAGCGGACGCTGATCATCGTCGACGAGGACGCCTACGTCCACTACGTCGAGGGCTGCACCGCCCCGATCTACTCCTCCGACTCGCTGCACTCCGCGGTCGTCGAGATCATCGTGAAGAAGGGCGGCCGCTGCCGCTACACGACCATCCAGAACTGGTCGAACAACGTCTACAACCTGGTGACCAAGCGCGCCGTCGCCTACGAGGGCGCCACCATGGAGTGGGTCGACGGCAACATCGGCTCCAAGGTCACCATGAAGTACCCGGCCGTCTACCTCATGGGCGAGCACGCCAAGGGCGAGACCCTGTCCATCGCCTTCGCGGGCGAGGGCCAGCACCAGGACGCCGGCGCCAAGATGGTCCACATGGCCCCGAACACCTCCTCCAACATCGTCTCCAAGTCGGTGGCGCGAGGCGGCGGCCGCACCTCCTACCGCGGTCTCATCGAGATCGGCGAGGGTGCCCCGGGCGCCAAGTCCAACGTCCTCTGCGACGCGCTGCTCGTCGACACGATCTCCCGCTCCGACACGTACCCCTACGTGGACGTGCGCGAGGACGACGTCTCCATGGGCCACGAGGCGACCGTCTCCAAGGTCTCCGAGGACCAGCTCTTCTACCTGATGAGCCGCGGCCTCACCGAGTTCGAGGCCATGGCGATGATCGTCCGCGGCTTCGTCGAGCCCATCGCCAAGGAGCTCCCCATGGAGTACGCCCTGGAGCTCAACCGGCTGATCGAGCTGCAGATGGAAGGCGCGGTGGGCTAGAGCGCCCCGCAGACCAGGCAAACGACCCGGGCTCAGTCGCTGAGCCCCGCGAGTCCGCCGCACGACGGCAGGTTCCCGGCCGGCGCCGCAAGGCGCCCGGCCGGACCGGCCCACCGCACGGGGCGGGCCCGTAAGACGAGGCAGGAAGAGAGCAAGACGACAGCCATGGCTGAGGCTCAGAACATCCCGGCGGGCTCCACCACCGCCGGCTCGATCGCGGTGGCCGCAGAGTCCACCGTCGCCACGCGCATGAGCGCGCCCCCGTCCTTCGACGTCGCGGACTTCCCCGTCCCGCACGGCCGTGAGGAGGAGTGGCGGTTCACCCCGCTGGCCCGCCTGCGCGGACTCCACGACGGCACCGCCGTCGCCTCCGGCGAGGGCGTGAAGGTCGAGGTCGAGGCCCCCGAGGGCGTCACCGTGGAGACCGTCGGCCGCGACGACGAGCGCCTCGGCAAGGCCGGCACGCCCGTCGACCGCGTCGCCGCCCAGGCGTACTCCTCCTTCGAGAAGGCCGGCGTCGTCACCGTCGCCAAGGAGACGGTGCTCACCGAGCCGATCCGCATCTCCGTGCACGGCCAGGGCGGCGTCGCCTTCGCCCACCAGGTGATCGAGCTCGGCGCCTTCGCCGAGGCCGTCGTGGTCATCGACCACACCGGTGACGCCGTGCTCGCCGCCAACGTGGACTACGTCCTCGGCGACGGCGCCAAGCTGACCGTCGTCTCCGTCCAGGACTGGGACGAGAAGGCCGTCCACGTCGCCCAGCACAACGCCCTCGTCGGCCGTGACGCCTCCTTCAAGTCGGTCGTCGTCACCTTCGGCGGCGACGTCGTCCGCATCCACCCGCGCGTCGAGTACGCGGGCCCCGGCGGCGAGGCCGAGCTCTTCGGCCTGTACTTCACCGACGCCGGCCAGCACCAGGAGCACCGCCTCCTGGTCACCCACAACCTCCCCCACTGCAAGTCCAACGTGGCCTACAAGGGCGCGCTGCAGGGCCAGGACGCGCACGCCGTCTGGATCGGCGACGTGCTCATCCAGGCCGCCGCCGAGGGCACCGACACGTACGAGCTCAACCGGAACCTGGTCCTCACGGACGGCGCCCGGGTCGACTCCGTGCCGAACCTGGAGATCGAGACCGGCGAGATCGCCGGCGCCGGTCACGCCTCGGCCACCGGCCGCTTCGACGACGAGCAGCTCTTCTACCTGATGGCCCGCGGCATCCCGGAGGCCGAGGCCCGCCGCCTCGTCGTCCGCGGCTTCTTCGCGGAGCTCGTCCAGCAGATCGGTCTGCCGGACGTCCAGGAGCGCCTCCTCGCCAAGATCGAGGCCGAGCTGGAGGCCTCCGTCTGATGGCCTTCGTCCGAGTCTGCGCGCTGAGCGAGCTGGAGGCCGACACCCCGAAGCGGGTCGAGGTCGACGGCACGCCGGTGTCGGTCGTGCACACCGAGGGCGAGGTGTACGCGATCAACGACATCTGCTCGCACGCGAACGTCTCCCTCTCGGAGGGCGAGGTCGAGGACTGCGCGATCGAGTGCTGGCTGCACGGCTCCAGCTTCGACCTGCGCACCGGCAAGCCCTCCGGCCTTCCCGCGACGCGCCCCGTCCCCGTATACCCCGTAAAGATCGAAGGGGACGATGTGCTCGTCTCCGTCACCCAGGAGTCCTGAGTCACCCATGGCTACGCTTGAAATCCACGACCTGCACGTCTCCGTCGAGGCGGAGAACGGCCCCCGCGAGATCCTCAAGGGCGTCGACCTGACCATCAAGCAGGGCGAGACCCACGCCGTCATGGGCCCCAACGGCTCCGGCAAGTCGACCCTGGCGTACTCCCTCGCGGGTCACCCGAAGTACACGGTCACCGGCGGCACCGTCACCCTCGACGGTGAGGACGTCCTGGAGATGTCGGTCGACGAGCGCGCCCGCGCCGGCGTCTTCCTCGCCATGCAGTACCCGGTCGAGGTCCCCGGCGTCTCGGTCTCCAACTTCCTGCGCACCTCCGCCACCGCCGTCCGCGGCGAGGCGCCCAAGCTGCGCACCTGGGTGAAGGAGGTCAAGTCCGCGATGGAGCAGCTCCAGATGGACCCGGCCTTCGCCGAGCGCAACGTCAACGAGGGCTTCTCCGGCGGTGAGAAGAAGCGCCACGAGATCCTGCAGCTGGAGCTCCTCAAGCCGAAGATCGCGATCCTCGACGAGACCGACTCCGGCCTCGACGTCGACGCCCTGCGCATCGTCTCCGAGGGCGTCAACCGCGTCCGCGAGACCGGTGAGGTCGGCACCCTGCTGATCACCCACTACACGCGCATCCTGCGCTACATCAAGCCCGACTTCGTGCACGTGTTCGCGAACGGCCGCATCGTCGAGTCCGGCGGCGCCGAGCTCGCCGACCAGCTGGAGAACGAGGGCTACGACAAGTACGTGAAGGGTGGCGCATCCGCGTGACTTCTGCCCATCAGGGGCTCTCCGGCCTCCTCGACACCGAGGCGATCCGCAAGGACTTCCCGCTCCTGGATCGCGTGGTCCACGACGGCAAGAAGATCGTGTACCTCGACTCCGCGGCGACCTCGCAGAAGCCGCGCCAGGTCCTCGACGCGCTCAACCAGTACTACGAGCGTCACAACGCCAACGTCCACCGCGGCGTCTACACGGTCGCCGAGGAGGCGACGGCGCTGTACGAAGGCGCCCGTGACAAGGTCGCGGCCTTCATCAACGCGCCGAGCCGCGACGAGGTGATCTTCACCAAGAACGCCTCCGAGTCGCTCAACCTCGTGGCCAACATGCTGGGCTGGGCCGACGAGCCCTACCGCGTGGACCACGAGACCGAGATCGCCATCACGGAGATGGAGCACCACTCCAACATCGTGCCGTGGCAGCTGCTCTCGCAGCGCACGGGCGCGAAGCTGAAGTGGTTCGGCCTCACCGACGACGGCCGCCTCGACCTCTCGAACATCGAGGAGGTCATCACCGAGAAGACCAAGATCGTCTCGTTCACGCTGGTCTCGAACCTGCTCGGCACGGTCAACCCGGTGGAGACGATCATCCGCCGCGCCCAGGAGGTCGGTGCGCTCGTCTGCATCGACGCCTCCCAGGCGGCCCCGCACATGGTCCTGGACGTGCAGGCGCTCCAGGCCGACTTCGTGGCCTTCACCGGCCACAAGATGTGCGGCCCGACCGGCATCGGCGTGCTGTGGGGACGGCAGGAGCTCCTGGAGGACCTCCCGCCCTTCCTCGGCGGCGGCGAGATGATCGAGACCGTCTCGATGCACTCCTCGACGTACGCGCCGGCCCCGCACAAGTTCGAGGCGGGTACACCCCCGATCGCCCAGGCCGTCGGCCTCGGCGCGGCCGTGGACTACCTGTCGGCGATCGGCATGGAGAACATCGCGCGCCACGAGCACGCGATCACCGAGTACGCCGTCCGCCGCCTCCAGGAGGTCCCTGACCTGCGGATCATCGGCCCCACCACGGCCGAGGACCGCGGCGCGGCGATCTCCTTCACGCTGGGCGACATCCACCCGCACGACGTGGGCCAGGTCCTCGACGAGCAGGGCATCGCGGTCCGGGTCGGCCACCACTGCGCGCGGCCGGTCTGCCTGCGGTACGGAATTCCCGCGACCACGCGAGCGTCGTTCTATCTGTACTCCACTCCGGCCGAGGTCGACGCCCTGGTCGAGGGGCTGGAGCACGTCCGTAACTTCTTCGGCTAGGGGAACGGCTCGTGAAGCTGGATTCGATGTACCAGGACGTCATCCTGGACCACTACAAGCACCCGCACGGGCGCGGTCTTCGGGACGGCGACGCCGAGGTGCACCACGTCAACCCGACGTGCGGCGACGAGATCACGCTCCGCGTGAAGTACGACGGCTCGCGCATCGAGGACGTGTCGTACGAGGGCCAGGGCTGCTCCATCAGCCAGGCCTCGGCCTCCGTCCTCAACGAGCTGCTCGTCGGCAAGGAGCTGGCCGAGGCGCAGAAGATCCAGGGCACCTTCCTGGAGCTGATGCAGTCCAAGGGCCAGATCGAGCCGGACGACGCGATGGAGGAGGTCCTGGAGGACGCCGTCGCGTTCGCCGGGGTCTCCAAGTACCCGGCCCGTGTGAAGTGCGCGCTGCTCAGCTGGATGGCGTGGAAGGACGCGACCGCCCAGGCGCTGGGTGACGCGGAGAGGAAGTCGGCATGACCGAGAACGCCGAGGCCACGATGAAGCCGGCCTCCGAGGAAGAAGTCCGTGAGGCGCTGTACGACGTCGTCGACCCCGAGCTGGGGATCGACGTCGTCAACCTGGGCCTGATCTACGGCATCCACATCGACGACTCGAACGTCGCGACGCTGGACATGACCCTGACGTCGGCGGCCTGTCCGCTGACCGATGTGATCGAGGACCAGGCGAAGTCCGCGACGGACGGCATCGTCAACGAGCTGAAGATCAACTGGGTCTGGATGCCCCCGTGGGGCCCGGACAAGATCACGGACGACGGCCGCGAGCAGCTTCGCGCGCTCGGCTTCAACGTCTGATCGCAGGTGTACGTGAGAACGGCCGCGCCCTTCGGGGCGCGGCCGTTCCGCATGTCCGGAGGCTGTTCCGCGTGCCCTGCGGTCGTCCCGCGGGGCTGGAGGAGACCTGGCTAGAGGAGACCCGCCGCGCGGGCCAGCTCCGGGGCCAGGTTCTCCTTGCGGATGCGCTGGTCGACGTAGAACAGCGCCGTGACCAGGGGCGGGAAGACGGAGACGACGGCCTGACTGACCAGCTGGCCCACGGCGAGGACGCCGAAGAGGATGAGGAAGGAGGCGATCAGGGCGTTGGGGTCGTGGCCGGAGAAGTCCGCGGCCGCCAGGGGTGCCGAGAGCAGCAGGGCGAGGACCTGCTGGATCAGCCAGCTCACCACGGCGGCCATCACGCCGGCGGCGAGCAGGCCGCCGAAGACCCGCCACCACGAGCCCCGGACCAGGGACGAGGAGCGGCGCATCGAGGCGAGGGCGCCCTGGTTCTCGATGACGGCCGCCGCCGGGGCGAGGCTGAACTTGATCCAGATCCAGAGGGCGAGCGGCAGGGTGACCGTCGCGCCGATCAGCGCCAGGAACGGCGCGATCAGCGGGCCGGTCCGGACCGCGATCAGCGCCACGGTCAGGGCGACGAAGGCCGCAAGGAAGAGCGCGGCCGGGAGCAGCAGGGTGAGCGTGGTCAGCACCATGGTGCCGAAGACGGCCGGCGTCCGGGACCAGGCCCGGCGCCAGACCGCGCCGAAGGTGGTGGGCCGGCCGAGGACGGCTTCCTGGACCACGGCCGGGCAGGCGGCCGCCACCACGGTGTTGGCGCACAGGATCGCGACCATGGCGGCGATCCAGACGCAGACGAAGGCGACGAGCAGCGGCCGGACGTCCTCCCAGCGGGGGTCCTGGCCCTCCGGCAGATCGAACACGGCGGGGAAGGCGTCCCCGACGCTTGCGTATCCGATGCCGACCGCCGCGGCGACGACCAGGAGCGCGGCGCCGTAGACGGCTCCCGCGACCCCGAGCAGCTGCTTCCAGTAGCGGCCGAAGGTGGCGAAGGCGCCGGTCAGGATCGTGCTGAAACCGAGCGGCGCCAGGGGTATGACTCCGGGCTTCGGCGGCGGGGGCGGCGGCGGATAGCCGTAGCCGTGGGGCGGTCCTGGCGGACCTGGGGGATACGTCATGCGGGACACCGTATCGGGGGGCCGTTGTGTACGACCGTACGCAGCACTGTGTACGCTCGTACGCATGGGTTACGGACTCCTTGCGGGCGCCATTGCGGCGGAGATACTCGCCACCACCTCGATGAAGTACAGCGAGGGCTTCAGCCGGCTCTGGCCGTCCCTCGTCACCGGGGCGGGCTATCTCATCTCCTTCGCGCTCCTCGCCCAGGCGCTCAAGACCCTCCAGGTCGGCACCGCCTACGCCATCTGGTCCGGGGTCGGCACCGCCGCCGTCGCCGTCATCGGCTTCCTCTTCCTCGGCGAGAGCCTGGGCCCCGCCAAGATCGCCGGAATCCTCCTCATCATCGTCGGCGTCGCCGTCCTCAACCTCGGCGGCGCGCACTGATGGCCCGGGCCCGGAGGTACGACCCCGACCGCCGCGAGCGGATCGTCGACGCCGCCCTCACCGTCGTCGGGCGCGCCGGCCTCGGCGGCCTGAGCCACCGCACGGTGGCCGCCGAGGCCGACGTGCCGCTCGGCTCCACCACGTACCACTTCGCCTCCCTCGACGAACTCCTCGTCGCGGCGCTCCGCAAGGCCAACGAGGGCTTCGGACGGCTGCTCCGCGAGCACCCCGCCCTCACCGACCCGGACACCGGCCTCGCCACCGCGCTCGCCCGGCTCCTGGGGGAGTGGCTCGGCGGCGAACGCGCGCGCGTGGAGCTGGAGTACGAGCTCTACCTCGCCGCCCTGCGCCGGCCCGCCCTGCGCCCGGTCGCCGCCGAGTGGACCGAGTCCGTCGTCGCCTCCCTGGCCCACCGCACCGACCCCCTCACCGCCCGCGCCCTGGTCGCCGTCATGGACGGCATCTGCCTCCAGGTCCTGCTCACCGACGGCGCCTACGACGAGAACCACGCGCGCGTGATCCTCGCCCGGGTCCTGAACGAAGGACCGAATCCACCGCTCACGGCCTCGTCGGAACCGCCGACGGACTCGACCGACACCTGAGACCGGTTGGCCCGGGCGGGGGCCCGCCGGTTAGGTTTTCCGTCATGACCACTGCTCCTCGCACCACCGGCGCCGTCGCCGCCGGCCTCGCCACCATCGCCGGCGACGGCACCGTTCTCGACACCTGGTTCCCCGCCCCCGAGCTGACCGAAGAGGCCGGCCCCGCCGGCACGCAGCGGCTCACCCCCGACGAGGCCGTCAACGCCCTCGGAGAGGGCGCCGCCAAGGCCCTCGGCGTGGACGCCCGCCGTGGCGTCGAGGTGGTCGCCGTCCGCACCGTCATCGCCTCGCTCGACGAGAAGCCGCTCGACGCCCACGACGCCTACCTCCGCCTCCACCTGCTGAGCCACCGGCTGGTCAAGCCGCACGGCCAGAGCCTGGACGGCGTCTTCGGCCTGCTCGCCAACGTCGCCTGGACCTCGCTCGGCCCGGTCGCCGTCGACGACATCGAGAAGGTCCGGCTCAACGCCCGCGCCGAGGGCCTGCACCTCCAGGTGACCTCGATCGACAAGTTCCCGCGCATGACCGACTACGTCGTGCCCGCCGGGGTCCGGATCGCCGACGCCGACCGCGTCCGCCTCGGCGCCCACCTCGCCGCCGGCACCACCGTCATGCACGAGGGCTTCGTCAACTTCAACGCCGGCACCCTCGGCACCTCGATGGTCGAGGGCCGCATCTCCGCCGGCGTCGTCGTCGGCAACGGCTCCGACATCGGCGGCGGCGCCTCCACCATGGGCACCCTCTCCGGCGGCGGCAACGTCGTCATCTCCATCGGCGAGCGCTGCCTCATCGGCGCCGAGGCGGGCGTCGGCATCGCGCTCGGCGACGAGGTCGTCGTCGAGGCCGGTCTGTACGTCACCGCCGGCACCCGGGTCACCATGCCCGACGGCCAGATCGTCAAGGCCCGCGAGCTCTCCGGCGCCTCGAACATCCTCTTCCGCCGCAACTCGGTCACCGGCGCCGTCGAGGCCCGCCCGAACAACGCGGTCTGGGGCGGCCTCAACGACATCCTGCACAGCCACAACTGATCCGGCGGCTCCGCGGTCAGCGCGACGCGGAGCCCGCCCGAAGCAGCGCCTCGTGCGCAGCCCGCAGCCCGTCGGCCGTCTCCCGGTCGGCGGGCTGCAGCGGTTCGCGCACCGGGCCGCCGAGCAGAGCCTTCGCGGTCACCGTGCCCGGCAGGCCCGAGGCCATCATCAGCTCGGCCAGCGGCAGGGTCAGGGCGTTGAGCCGGGCCGCGCCCGCGGTGTCGCCCGCGTCGAAGGCGTCCAGGACCGCCCGCAGCCGACGCGGTACGACGTTGGCCACCGTGCTCACGAAGCCGGCGCCGCCCACCGCGTACAGCGGCAGGTTCAGCTCCTCGCAGCCCGAGTAGTACGCGAGCCCGGTCTCCGCGATCAGCCGGGCCGAGCCGAGCAGGTCGTACGAGCAGTCCTTCACCGCCACGATCCGCGGGTGCCGGGCGAGCCGCCGCATCGTCGCGGGCTCGATCCGGGTGCCGGTGCGGACCGGGATGTCGTAGACCATCACCGGGAGACCGGTCGCGTCCGCGACCTTCAGGAAGTGCGCCTCGACGGCGGCCTGCGGGGGACGGCTGTAGTACGGGGTGACGACGAGCAGCCCGTCCGCCCCCGCCTTCTCGGCCTGCCGGGCGAGCTCCGCGGTGTGCAGGGTGTCGGCGGTGCCGACGCCCGCGAGGACCGCCGGGCCGGGGCCGACCTCGTCCCGCACCGCGCGGATCAGCGCGGCCTTCTCCGCGTCCGTGGTGGTCGGGGACTCTCCCGTCGTGCCGTTGAGGACCAGACCGTCGCAGCCCTCCGCGACGAGCCGGGCGGCGAGCTCACGCGCCGCGTCCAGGTCGAGGCCGCCGGTGGCGTCGAACGGGGTGACCATCGCGCACAGGGCGCGCCCGAAGGGGCGTTCAGTGTTCATTCGAGAAGTCTGTGCGGGAGCGATCGTGAAGGTCCACTTAGATCTGCTTGGTTCGAGAATTCAGTTTCTGTGAACGATGGGCGTCTGGCATGATCGGCCGGGCGCGACAGGGGGACATGGAGAAGAACGCACATGAGCGAACAGCGCGTCGCACTCGTCACCGGCTCGTCCTCGGGCATCGGAGCGGCCGTCGCCCGACGGCTCGCCGACGCCGGCTACCGGGTCGTCGTCAACTCGGGGCGCTCGGTCGAAGCGGGCCAGGCCCTCGCCGCCGAACTGCCGGACGCCGTCTACGTCCAGGCCGACGTCTCCGACGAGACCCAGGCCGCCCGGCTCGTCGCGGCCGCCGTGGAGGCGTACGGCCGCCTCGACCTCCTCGTCAACTGCGCGGGCACCACCCGGTTCATCCCGCACGACGACCTCGAAGCCGCCTCGCCCGAGGTCTGGCGCCACCTCTACGACGTCAACGTCATCGGCGTCTGGCAGACCGTCACCGCCGCCGTCCCGCACCTGCGGAAGACCCGCGGCAACATCGTGACGATCTCCTCCCAGGCCGGCGTCCGGCCCGGCGGCAGCTCCATCCCGTACTCGGTCTCCAAAGCCGCCGTCAACCACATGACGAAGCTCCTCGCCAAGACCCTCGGCCCCGACATCCGCGTCAACGCGGTCGCGCCCGGCCTCATCGACACCCCCTGGTTCGACGGGGTGGAGGGCGCCGACGCCGCCAAGGAGCACGTGGCCGGTGTCGTCCCGCTGCGCCGGGTCGGCCGCCCCGAGGACATCGCCGGGGCCGTCTTCGACCTCGCCCACGCCTCGTACATCACGGGAGAGATCCTCCTCGTCGACGGTGGTGGGCACCTGCTCGGCTAGAGCGCCAGTTTGAAGCCGTCGTGGCTGCGGGCGAAGCCCAGCGAGGCGTAGAAGCGGTGGGCGTCCGTACGCCGCTTGTTGCTGGTCAGCTGGACGAGCGCGCAGCCGCGCTCCTTCGCCCGCGCCACGGCCCGCTCCATCAGCTCCCGGCCCAGCCCGCCGCCCCGCCGGTCGGCCCTGATCCGGACCGCCTCGATCAGGGCCCGCTCGGCGCCGCCCTTGCCGAGCCCCGGGATGTACGTGGCCTGGAGGCAGCCCAGGACGAGGTCCCCGTCCACCAGGACGAGCACCTCGTTGCGCGGATCGGCCTCGATGTCCGCGAAGGCCCGCTCGTACGCCTCGGTGACGACGACCGAGCCGGGGTCCACGACCCTGTCCTCGTCGGCGAGCAGGGCGAGGACGGCGGGCAGTTCGGCGCGGGTGGCGGGGCGAAGGATCATGAAAGCAGTCTCCCACGGGCAACCCCCTTGACCTCAACCATGGTTGAGGGAAGACGGTGGAGTCATAGCCCCCGAGGAACAGGAGACCCTCCATGAACGCCGTCGCCCGCCCCGACGCCCGCCCCGACCTCCACCGCCCCGGCGTCGGCGCCGTCCTGGCCAGCACCTGGCGGGTCGCCACCCCCGAGCGGCAGCGGGCCGCCGTCGAGGCCATCCGCAAGGCCTGGGAGAGCCGGGAATGGCCCGACCTGGGGCTGCTCTCGTACAGCGTCTACATCGGCACGGACGGGGACACGCTGCTGCACTACTCCCAGTGGACGGCCCCGGAGGCCTACGACGACTTCGTCCGCACCCACCGCGACGACCGGAACGCCGAGATCGACGCCGCCGTCCCCGGCATCGAGCGGGTGGAGCTGCGCCGCTACGCGCCCCCGCTCCGCTCCGCCGTCCTCGACGAGGAGAGCGCCGGGGCACTGCCCGGGGCGGTCGCGGTCGTCGAGGTCGACTTCGACGGGCCGGACGCGGAGCGGCAGGAGGCCTGGGTGGAGGCCGTGTGCACCGCCATGGCCGACGACGCGGGGAAGCGGGCGGCGCACGGCGGGATCGCCGCGCACTTCCACCGGTCCCTCGACGGCACCCGCGTCCTGAACCTCGCCGAGTGGGAGACCGAGCGGGCCCGCAGCGAGTGGCAGGCGGATTCCGCCCCGCTCGGCGCGGCCTGGAAGCGGGTGCACGCGTACCCGGGGCTCGTCGGCAGCCGGGTGCGGAGGTACACGCCCGCGCTGAGTCTCGACGCGGGCGTGTGACCGTATTCCTCGATGCTTCCCGCTACGGGCGGAAGCGCAGGACCTGCGGGTCGTGGTCGCTGTTCTGGTCCGCGAACTCCGCGTTGACGTGCACGGAGTCGTACTCGAAGTGGTGGACGCCCGGGCTGGTCAGGATCTGGTCGAGGACCTGGCTGTTGCCCTGGTACACGTACGAGTAGCGCTCGCTCTCCGGCAGCGACGTGATGGCCGGGTACAGCGCGCCGCCGTCGGTCATCGCCTCCGTCGTCCCGGAGAACTCGAAGTCGTTCATGTCGCCGACGACGAGCACGTCCGCCTGCTTGTCGACGGCCTCGATCTCCTTGACGAAGGCGTTGACGGCCTGCGCCTGGAGCAGCCGCTTGGCCTCGGAGGAACGGTTCGGCGGCTGGTGGTGCGAGACGATCGACTCGTCGCCGCCCTTGGAGGTGAGGTGGTTGGCGATCACGAAGACCGTGCGGCCGCGGAAGACGAACTCGCCCGCGAGCGGCTTGCGGCTGGCCTCCCAGGCGGCGTTCGACGGGTCGATGCGGCCGGGGGAGAGGGTCAGCGCGGCGTGGCCCTTGGTGCCCGTCACGGCGGTGGCGGTGGTCGCGTCGCCGCCCGCGCGGTCCGTGAAGGAGACCCGCTCCGGGTTGAAGAGGAAGACCTGACGGATATTGCCGCCGGGCTCGCCGCCGTCCTTGCCGTTCACCGGGTCGATCGAGCGCCACTCGTACGCGGGTCCGCCGGCCGCCACGATCGCGTCCGTGAACTTCTTGACCGTCGCGTCGGCGGCGACGGTGCCGTCGTTCTTGGCGCCGTTGTTGTCCTGGATCTCCTCCAGGGCGACGATGTCGGGCGAGGCGAGGTTCTCGACGACGGCCTTCGCGAGCGCGTCGAACTTCTCCTGCGGGTCGGTCGGGTCGAGGTTCTCGACGTTGTACGTCGCCACGGCCAGTTCGTTCTTGTGCTGCTTGTCCGTGGTCTCGCGCTCCAGGCCGTTGTCCTCCACGGTGCCCAGGGTGCGCGCGGTCAGCGTGTAGCCGCCGAACTGGTTGAAGTCGAGCGGGCCCTCGGTGGTGCCGGTCAGCCGGTCGCCCACGTTGGCCTTGGGGAACGGCTGCTGGGCCAGCGGGGTCAGCGACTGGATCTGCAGCCGGCCGGTGTTCTGGGACTCGTACGAGCCGTAGACCGTGCCGCCGCGCTCGTTGTCGTTCTCCCAGGGCTTCACCGTCACCCAGAGCTCCGCGTACGGGTCGGTGGCGCCGACCACCCGCGAGGAGTCGATCCGGACGTTGGTGCCCTCCAGGGACTCGTAGTAGTCCAGGGCGTACGTCTCGGGGTCCAGCGTCAGGCCGTTGATCGAGCCGCCCGCGGCCGGGTCGCCCTCGGGGGCGTACTCGTCCGGGACCGACCAGGCGGAGATGGTCACGGGGGCCGGGACCGGGTTGCCCTTCGAGAGGACGGTGACGACGGGCTTGGAGATCTGGGTGAGGGACTGGTTGCCCGAGTTCAGGCCGCCGGGGACGTACTCGGTGACCGTGCCGTTCAGGCTGACCGCGTCGCCGACCGCGACGGTCGGGACGGAGCTCGTGAAGACGAAGATGCCCTCGCTGGTGGCCGCGTCGTCGTCGGCCTGCGGGTCCTGGATCCAGAATCCGCGCGAGCCGTAGGTGCGGACGCCGGTGACGATGCCCGTGACGCCCGTGACCTGCTTGCCGACGAGGGGGGAGACGCGCGTCGAGCCCTGGATGTCGTGGATGCGGACGCCGGCGGCGGTGGTCTCCGCGGCAGCGCTCTCCGTGGCGGCGATCTCCGCAGCGGCGCTCGACGGACCCGCGAGCAGGCCGGCGGCGAGGGCGGAGGCGACGACGGCGGAGACCGCGGCGAATCTCGGTATGGAGGAAGACATCAGAGGCTCCGAGGGTGCTTGGAGGAACGGCAGATGGATCTACGCGCGTCAATCTCTTGTGCGGGCAGTGCACTTGTCAAGAGTCGACGGGTGTACGAAGGCTGACGGATCCGTGAACCGGCGGACGGGGCCCCGGATGCGTCTACCCTGAGGACCGCGCTACGAGCCGCTTCACCTTTACCCACCCCACCCCGTACGCGTCGAGGAGACCCCCCAGATGTCAGAGCACCCCACCCTTCCCCCCGTTCGGCTGCGTGCGGACGCGGAGCTGGCGCGGGACGCCCTGGCCGCCCCCCTCCTCGCCCAGGCCGTACGGCTCGCCCGCTGGGCCGGCCCCGAGACCCGGGTCGACGCGGGCGGCGAACTCGTCGACGAGCAACTCCCCGAGGCCGCCGAGATCCTGGGCCTCGCGGACGACGAGGACGGCGAGATCTGGGCCGGCGACGCCTGGCGGCTCGCCGTCGACACCGGGCTCGTCGCCGTCGAGGACGGAGAGGCCGCGGAGGGTGCCGAGGACGCCGACCTGCCCGGTCGGGCCGGGCCCGGCGACAACCTCGCCCTGGTCACGGGCGGTTCGCCGCAGGACGTCCTCGGGCTGTGGCTCGACGGCTTCGACGTCGTCTTCGCCGACGCCGTCGCGCCCGTCCTCGACGACCTGGACGCGATCGTCGGCGAGGACGGCGAGATCGACATCGAGGCGCTCGACTGGGACCCCGAGGCGGAGGCCGAGTTCCTGGAAGGCGTCCTCGGCAACCTCTACCTGCTGACCGTCAGCGAGGGCGGCGCCGGCGAAGGCCCCGTACCCCTGCCCGCCCTCGCCGCGTCGATGGTCGTCCCCGACGACATGGGGGAGCCCACCGACGACGTCCTGGAGCAGGTCTCGGACGCGATGATGCGGCTCGACGAGCAGTTCCGGCTGCTCGAACCCATCGGGCTCGTCGAGTACCAGCCCGTCGACGAGGCCCTCATGGCCGAGGAGGGCGAGGAGCCCGCGCCGCCCGTCGACGACGAGGACGTCAGCCGCTACGGCATGGTCCGGCTCACCCCGCTCGGGCTCTACGGCGTCCGCGCCCGGATGCTGGAGGCCGGCGTGGACGCGCCCGCCGTCGGCGACCTGACGGACAAGGGCGCCGACGTCCTCCTCGACGGGATCGCCGGCTACCCGGCCGCCGCGGCCCGCGAGGAGACCGCCGCGTGGCTCGCCGGCCGCGACGCGCTCGACGCGGCCCGCGAGCTGCTGCACGCCGCGCGGGGCGCCGACGCGGGCTCCCCGCTGCGCCGCCTCCACTGCCAGCAGACGCTGTCCCTGGTGGGCGCCGAGGCCGAGCCCGCCGTCCGCGAGGTCCTCGACGACGCGGAACTCGGCGGCCTCGCCCGGGTCTGGCTCGCGGAGCGCGGCGCGGCGGACGTGCCCGCGCCGCCGGAGTCGATGATCTTCTGGCTGGCCATCGACACGATCGCGGCCCAGCTCGACTCGGACGGGGACCTGGAGGAGCTCCAGGAGCTGATCGAGGGCCTGACCGGCCGCCACAGCGGCTTCTTCGAGGCGGCCTGGCGGGTGGAACACCCGGCGACGGCCGAGGTCCTGGAGGCGATGGGGCGCCTGCACCGCGACAAGACGGCGGCGAAGGAGGCCCGCAAGGCGGCCTTCAAGGCGCGGTCCCGCTCGGGCTCGCCGAACGCCTGACGACGAGGGCGCCGACCCCGGCCTCGGCGCCGACCCCGGCCTCGGTGCCGACCCCGGCCTCGGCGCCGGGGCCGGGCCGCGGTGCGGCGCCCCGGGCGGGACCCGGGGTACGTCCGGGTGGGCTCGGGGGCGTTCGGGTGTGATGCCGGGGGCGGGCTCGGGGTCGCCGCCGTGCGATGCCCGGAGCGGGAGGCTCGGGGGCGTCCGGGTGCGGTGCCCGGAGCCGGGCTCGGGGTCGCCGCGGTGGGATGCCCGGTGGTGTTCCCGTGGTGTTCAGGCGGTGTTCTCGGGGGCGCGGCAGGGTGGCCCGCGAGAATCGGCCGTCACAGGGAGAACCCACCACCATGCCGCTCAACCGCAGAGAGTTCACCAAGCAGTCCGCCGTCGCCGGTGCCGGCCTCGCCCTCACCGGGGTCGTCGGAGCTCTCGCCACCGCCCCCGAGGCGCTCGCCTCCGACGAGCCGGAGGCGTTCGGGGCCGGTCACGGGCACGGCCACGAGCTCGGGTACGGGCCGCTCGTCGCCGACCCCGACGGGGTGCTCGCCCTGCCCGAGGGGTTCTCGTACCGCGTCGTCACCCACAGCGGCGTGACCCGCCTGGAGTCCGGTGAGTTCACGCCCTCGAACCACGACGGCACCGCCGCCTTCGCCGGCCCGCGCGGCACCACGTACCTGGTCAACAACCACGAGCTCAAGGGCCCCCGCAGCAAGTGGGCCCACCCCGTCCCGCTCACCGAGGGCCTCGTCTACGACCCGGCCGCGGCCGGCGGCTGCACCGTCGTCGAGGTGCACCGGGACGGCACCGTCGCCGAGTGGGTCGGCGTCGCCGGCACCTCCACCAACTGCGCCGGCGGCCGCACCGCCTGGGGCACCTGGCTGACCGGCGAGGAGACCGAGGACCTGGCCGGCAAGAACGGCATGACCAAGGACCACGGCTACATCTTCGAGGTCGACCCGCGCGACGTCCGCGCCAACCTCGACCCGAAGCCGGTCAAGGCCTTCGGCCGGTACGCCCACGAGGCCGTCGTGATCGACCCCAAGCACGGCCACGCCTACCTCACCGAGGACGCCTCCGGCCCCAACGGGCTGCTCTTCCGCTGGGTGCCGCCGCAGGACTTCGAGCACGGCCGCGGCAAGCTCCGCACCCTCGCCGACGACGCCGGCGTCCTCCAGGCCTTCAAGTGCATCGACTCATCGGGCCGCTTCGTCGACGACCTGTCCCGCGCCACCCGGATCGGCACCGTCTACGGCGTCGACTGGGTCGACGTCCCCGACCGCGACGCCCGCACCACCTCCGTCCGCAAGCAGTTCACGGACGGCCAGGTCACCCGCGCCCGCAAGCTGGAGGGCATGTGGTGGGCCGACGGCGGCGCCTACGTCGTCTCCTCCTACGCGCGCGAGGAGAGCCCCGGCGCCGCGCACGACGGCCAGGTCTGGTTCTACGACCCGAAGCGCCGCACCCTCACCCTCAAGGTGCTCCTCGGGGTGAACACGGCCCCGGACCAGGACGGCGCCTTCGACGGCCCCGACAACATCACCGTCTCCCCGTACGGCGGGCTCGTCATCGCCGAGGACGGCGAGGGCGTCCAGCACCTCTTCGGCGCGACCGACTCGGGCCGCACCTACCCGATCGCCCGCAACGACCTCAACGACAGCGAGTTCACCGGCGTCGTCTTCTCGCCCGACGGCGACACGCTGTTCGCCAACATCCAGGACCCGGGCATCATGCTCGCGATCACCGGCCCCTGGCGCCGCCAGCCCCGCCGCTGACGCGGTCGACGCGGTCGACGCGGTCGACCGCGTCGAGGCCTTGAGGTCTCGCGGCCGAAACTGATCTCTGGTCAGCTCCATGGACTGACATCTAACATGTCAGTCCATGGACGCACTGCGGCCCGTGGGCCGGACCCTGCTGCGTGACCGGGCGTACGAGGCGCTGCGCGAGGCCATCGTGCGCGGCGAGCTCGCGCCCGGCGCCTCGCTGAAGGACGCCGATCTCGCCGACCGCCTCGGGCTCTCGCGCGCACCCGTGCGCGAGGCCCTGGCCCGGCTCGGCGACGAGGGGCTCGTCGAGTCCAAGCCCCAGAGCTACACCCGGGTCACCCGGCCGGTCAGCCGGGTCGTCCGGGACGCCGCCTCGGTGGTACGGGTGATGCACGAGCTCACCGCGAGGACCGGCGTCCCGCTGCTCGGCGCCGAGGGCATCCGGGCGATGCGCGAGGCCAACGAGCGCTTCGCCGCGGCCGTCAGCGCCTCCGACGTCGAGGCCGCGCTCCGCGCCGACGACGAGCTCCACCAGGTCCTCGTCGTCGCCAGCGGCAACCACGCCGCCGCCGCCACGATCGCGCGCTACACCCCCCTGATCCGCCGCGTCGAGCGGCGTCTCTTCGGCGACGCCGGGAGCTGCGGATCGGCCGAACTGCACGCCCGGCTCATCGACGCGTGCGCGGCGGGTGACGCGGAGGCGGCGGTGCGGGTCACCACGGAGATCTGGGCCGCCCTGGAGCAACTCGCGGACGACGCCATCGAGGTGGCGGAGGTCACCGGCATCCCCGCGCCCGTCCCCGTACCGGAAGGGCTCGCTCCGCAGGGCGTCCCCGTATCGGAGGAGCCCGCTCCGCAGGGCGCTCCCGTGTCGCCGGAGCCCGCCTCGTAAGGCCGTACGCGTCCAGGACCGTCGACCAGCCGCCGTCACCCACCGGGAGCCGCCTTGCCGATCACCGACTTCGACCGCTACCCGCTCCTCTTCGGGCCCTCCCCGGTCCACCCGCTCGAACGGCTCTCCCACCACCTCGGCGGCGCCGCCCTCTGGGCCAAGCGCGAGGACTGCAACTCCGGCGTCGCGTACGGCGGGAACAAGACCCGCAAGCTGGAGTACCTGGTCGCCGACGCCCTCGCCCAGGGCTGCGACACCCTCGTCTCCATCGGCGGCGTGCAGTCCAACCACACCCGCCAGGTCGCCGCCGTCGCCGCCCGCGCGGGCCTCCGTTGCGTCCTCGTCCAGGAGAGCTGGGTCGACTGGCCCGACTCCGTCTACGACAAGGTCGGCAACATCCTGATCAGCCGCCTCGCGGGCGCCGATGTGCGCCTGGTGAAGGCCGGGTTCGGCATCGGCTTCAAGGAGAGCTGGGAGCAGGCCCTGCGGGAGGTCGAGGAGAGCGGCGGGAAGCCGTACGCGATCCCGGCGGGCGCCTCCGACCACCGGCTCGGCGGCCTCGGCTTCGCGAACTGGGCGTACGAGGTGGCAGAGCAGGAGCGGGAGCTCGGCGTCTTCTTCGACACGGTCGTCGTCTGCTCGGTGACCGGCTCCACCCAGGCCGGCATGGTCGCGGGCTTCGCCGCGCTCGCCGAGGAGGGCGGCCCGGCCCGCCGGATCATCGGGATCGACGCCTCGGCGAAGCCCGTACCGACGCATGAGCAGATCACCCGGATCGCCCGGGACACCGCCGCCCTCATCGGTGTCGAGCGCGAGGTGACGGCGGCCGACGTCGAGCTGGACGAGCGCTACCACGCGGGCGTGTACGGCGTCCCGGACGAGACGACCCTCGACGCGATGCGGCTGGCCGCCCGCACCGAGGGCATGGTCACCGACCCCGTCTACGAGGGGAAGTCGATGGCGGGTCTGGTCGATCTGGTGGGCCGGGGAGAGATCGGCCGGGACTCGACCGTGCTCTACGCCCACCTCGGCGGCCAGCCCGCCCTCAACGCGTACAGCGCGCTGTTCTGACGGGGGAGACCCGGCCGCTCAGAGCGCCTGGGCGGCCGGCTTCACCATGCCCCGGACGGTCCGCGACTTCACGAACTCGCCCATCGCCGTCATCTCCCACTCGCCGGAGAACTGCTTGATCAGCTTGGCCATCATCACGCCGGTCTGCGGCTCGGCGGAGGTGAGGTCGAAGCGGACCAGCTCCTCGCCCGTCGCCGCGTCGATCAGTCGGCAGTAGGCCTTGGCGACCTCGGTGAACTTCTGGCCGGAGAAGGAGTTGACCGTGAAGACCAGGCCGGTGGCGTCGGCGGGGAGACGGCCGAGGTCGACCGTGATCACCTCGTCGTCGCCGGCGCCCTCGCCGGTGAGGTTGTCGCCGGAGTGCTTGACCGAGCCGCCCAGGATGGTCAGCTTGCCGAAGTAGCAGCTGTCCAGGTGGTTGCGCTGCGGGCCGTACGCGATGACCGAGGCGTCCAGGTCGATGTCCTTGCCCCGGTAGGCGGGCTCCCAGCCGAGGCCCATCCTGACCTGGGAGAGCAGCGGGCGGCCGCCCTTGACCAGGGACACCGTCTGGTTCTTCTGGAGGCTGACCCGGCCCTTGTCGAGGTTGATCTTGCCCGTGGAGACGGGGCCTGCGGCAGGGGCGGCGGCCGGGGCGGGCGGCGCCTGGGCCGCGATGCGCGGGTCCACCGGGGCGGCGGCGGGCGGCGCGGGCGGCACCGGCGGGGCGACGGGGGCCGGGGCGACCGGGGCGACGGGGGCCGGCGCCGGTGCGGCGGCCGGCTCGTCGTCGACCGAGACGCCGAAGTCGGTCGCGATGCCGGCGAGCCCGTTCGCGTACCCCTGGCCCACCGCACGGGCCTTCCACGCGCCGTTGCGCAGATAGATCTCGACGACCACGAGCGCCGTCTCCGTGGCCAGCTGCGGCGGCGTGAACGTGGCGATCACGGTGCCGTCGTCCGCGTTCCGGATGGTGGCCGTGGGCTCGATGCCCTGGAAGGTCTGGCCGGCGGCGTCAGGGCTGGCCGTGACGACGATCCGCTCGATGCCGGCGGGGAGGGCGCCGGTGTCCACCAGGATCGCGTCGGGCGCGGCCCCGCCGCCGGAGCGGTAGGTGACACCGGGCCCGGCCGGCTGGTTGTAGAAGATGAAGTCGTCGTCCGAGCGCACCTTGCCGTTGGCGCCGAGCAGCAGGCCCGAGACGTCGAGCCGCACCGGGGCGGCCACGTCCACCGCCACGCGCGCGGCGGTGAGAGGGATGTTCGAGCCGGGGGTCATAGCGGTCATGCCAGGGCTAACGATCCGGCCTCCTTTGCCGTTCCCTTACCGGCGAACCGTTCGGCCACCCTGGTGACGGGGGTGCTTGCGGCCGTTTCCGGTCAGATCCGTCATATGAATATTCTTTCGATCCATGGGGAGTGTGGGGGCCGCGCGCGGCGCGGGTGCTGTGGGCGGGAGCTCGTTCCGGACGGACGACGTGGACGAGGCGCGCGAGGAGCTCGACGCGCGCTACTACGCCAACCGCATGGCCGTCGTCGAGCGGGAGAAGCGCCCCTTCGCGGCCCGCTTCGACACCGTGTCGTTCGGGCCGCTGGTCATCGGCGACCTCAGCTGCGGCGCCGATGTGCGGATGACCTTCGGCGAGCTCGGCGCGTACCACCTGAACGCGCCGCTCAGCGGAACGATGGAGATACGCCAGGGCGGCAGCTCCCCGATCGTCGCGACGTCCACCGAGGCGGTGCTCCTCGACCCCGCCGGTGACACCGTCCTCGACCGCTGGAGCGGGGACTGCCGGAGCCTCTCCGTGAAGATCGGGGCGACCGAGCTGCGCGACCGCCTCGAACAGCTGACGGGCCGGACACCGCGCGGCGCGCTCGTCTTCGCGCCCCACCTGGACATCACCCGCGGGCCCGGCCTGAGCTGGGTGCGCTTCGCCCGCCAGGTCGCCGCCGAGGCGCTCGCCGGGGAGGGACTCGCCACGCACGAGCTGGTCGCGAGGCCCCTCCAGGAGGCACTGCTCAACGGGCTGCTCCTGGCCGCCGAGCACCCCTGGCGCGAGGAGCTCGCCCACCCGGGCGGGGCGCGGCGCCCCGCCCCGGTCAAGCGTGCGATGGACGCGGTGCGGGAGCGCCCCGAGCACCCCTTCACCACCACCGAACTCGCCTCCCTGGCCCGGGTGAGCGTCCGCCGCCTCCAGGAGTCCTTCCGGGAGTACGTGGGGATGTCGCCGATGGCGTACGTGCGGGAGGTCCGGCTCGACCGGGTCCGCGAGGAGCTGCGGGCGGCCGCGCCGGACGAGGTGAGCGTGAGCGAGGTGGCCTGGCGCTGGGGCTTCGCCCACCAGGGGCGGTTCGCGGCCCGCTACCGGGAGAAGTTCGGCGAGTCGCCGTCCGGGACGCTCCGGACGGGCGTTTGACCTGGAACGGCAAGCGGGCGCCCGCCCGGGAACGGAGGCGGGCACACCACCGGGAGGGGCGCAGGGGGCGCATCCGTGCCTGCTCCTTTGCACCAACCCACCGCGCAATCCGGACAGCTGCCGCGTTCCGCGGCTCGCGATGATCTTCGGCCGCGCCTACGGTGAGCTGGTCACGTGCGCCGAGGCGCACCGAGACCCGGGCCCCGGCCGGCTCCCCCGTATCAGTCCGGCCGGGTCCTGCGTACCCCCTGCGGTTCTTTCGGCGCAGTTCTTTCAGTGCGGCCAGCGGGGCGGGTTCACGCAGAAGTGGCCGCCCAGGTGGAGGTCGTCCGCGCTGCCCTCCTCCGGGAGCCCCTTCTCGGCGATCAGCTTCTCCGCGTACGCCTCCGAGTCGTCCTCCGGCGCGTAGCCCAGCGCGCGTGCCGCGGAGAGGTCCCACCACGCGCGCGTGTTGGCGGAGGAGCCGTACACGACCGTGTGGCCCACGTCCTCGGCGGTGAGGGCGGCGTGCAGGAGACGGGCGCAGTCGGCGGGGCTGAGCCACAACGAGAGCATCCGTACCGAGGTGGGCTCCGGGAAGCAGGAGCCGATGCGCAGGGAGACCGTCTCGACCCCGTGCAGGTCCCAGTAGAGCTGGGCCAGGTCCTCGCCGAAGCACTTGGAGAGGCCGTAGAAGGTGTCGGGCCGGTGCGGGGTGTCGACCGGGATCAGCGGCTCGCCCTCGCGCGGGCGCCGGGTGAAGCCGACCGCGTGGTTGCTGGAGGCGAAGACCACGCGCCGGACGCCCTCCTCGCGGGCGGCCTCGTAGAGGTGGTGCATGCCGGTGATGTTGGCGGCCACGATCTTCTCGAAGTCGGCCTCGAGGGAGATGCCCGCCAGGTGCACGATCGCGTCGACGCCCCGGACGGCCTCGCGCAGCGCCGCGCGGTCCGCGAGGTCGGCGACGATCGCGTCCGGAGCGCCGGAGACGGGGGCGACGTCGAGGAGGCGGAGCTCGTAGCCGTACGGGGGCAGCAGCTCCCGCATCAGCGTGCCGATGCCTCCGGCGGCGCCGGTGAGCAGGACGGTGCGGGGTGCGGTCATGGAGCGGTCTCCTCCGTCGAGTGCCATTGGCTTGAGCGGCGTTCACAACCGTGGACACGCTAGGAAGGCGTCCGACGGAGCGTCAAGATCCTTGGCGGAGCCACCCAATCGCCTTGACCGGCCGATCGGGGCTGCTCTAGCGTGCGTGAGGTCAGGGTTCATGTATATGGATGATAGTCATAAATGTGCACGCCGGACTTCCCTGGGAGCGCCCGTGACCACTGCCCCGCTCGCCGACCGCCTGGACGGCCTGCTGTTCTTCCCCGTCACCGCCTTCGCACCCGACGGCTCCGTCGACCTCGACACCTTCCGCGCCCACGTCCGCGCCGGCGTCGACGCGGGCGCCGCGGCCGTCTTCGCCTGCTGCGGCACCGGCGAGTTCCACGCGCTCGCCCCCGAGGAGTTCCGGGACTGCGTCGCGGCCGCCGTCGAGGAGACCGCGGGCCGCGTCCCCGTCGTCGCCGGCGCCGGCTACGGCACCGCCCTCGCCGTCCGGTACGCGCGCCTCGCCGAGGAGGCCGGCGCCGACGGGCTCCTCGCCATGCCCCCGTACCTCGTCGTCGCCGACCAGGCCGGGCTCCTCCGCCACTACACCGAACTCGCCGCCGCCACCTCGCTCGACGTCATCGTCTACCAGCGGGACAACGCGATCCTCACCCCCGACACGGCCGTCGCCCTCGCCCGCACCGACGGCATCATCGGCCTCAAGGACGGCCTCGGCGACCTCGGCCTCATGCAGCGGATCGTCAGCGCAGTCCGTAGCGAAGGGCTCGACCTGCTGTACTTCAACGGCCTGCCGACCGCCGAACTCACCGGAGCCGCCTACCGGGGCATCGGCGTGACCCTCTACTCCTCCGCCGTCTTCTGCTTCGCCCCCGAACTCGCCCTCGCCTACCACCGCGCCCTCGCCTCCGGCGACGACCCCACCGTCGACCGGCTCGTCGACGACTTCTACCGGCCGCTCGCCGAACTCCGCGCCCAGGGCAGGGGATACGCGGTCTCGCTCGTCAAGGCGGCGGTACGGATGGAGGGCCTCGACGTCGGGCCGGTGCGGCCCCCGCTCAGCGAGCCCGCCCCCGAGCACCTCGACGCGCTCGCCCGGCTCGTCGAGCGCGGCCGGGCCCTGGTGAAGGAGCTCGGAGCGTGAGAGCGGGCGCGGGGGGTTCGGGAAGCACGAGCCCTGGGGGCGCGGGGAGTCCGGGGAGCGCGAGCCCTCGGGGTGCGGGGAGGACGGGCGTCCCCTCGCGGAGCCGCCCGGGTCCCGCCGCCTTCCGTCCCCGCCCCTGAGCCGTCACACCAGGCGGCCGTCCCGCGCCACCACCCGTCCCGCGCGGACCACCAGGTCACGGCGGGGCAGGTCCACCACCGCCTGCGGCAGGCACTCGCCCTCGACGAGCATGAAGTCGGCGGGGGAGCCCGGCCGCAGGTCCGCCTTCGGCAGACCGAGCAGCTCCGCGCCCCCGTCGGCGGCGAGCCGGAAGCAGCCCTCAAGCTCCTCGTCGAGCCGCGCGTCCAGGGCCCAGGCGGCGAGCCAGGCGCGGTGCAGCATGTCCGCGTTGCCGAACGGGCTCCAGCTGTCCCTGACGCCGTCCGAGCCCAGACCCACCTTCACCCCGCGCTCGGCGAGCCGCCGGAACGGCAGGATCGTCGTCACGGACAGCGCGACCGTGGTGAGCGCGATCCCCGCCTCCGCGAGCAGGTCCGCCGTCTCGTCGAGCTCCGCCCCGGAGAGACCGGCGACGGCGAAGGCGTGCGCCACGCTCACCCGGCCCTGGAGGCCGAGGGCCCTGGTCCTGGCGGCGATGTCCCGCAGCGGCGCGAGGCCCTGCTCGCCCCGGTCGTGGAGGTGGATGTCGAGCCCGAGCCCGTGCTTCTCGGCCAGCCCGAAGACCGTGCCGAGCTGGTCGCCCGCCAGGCCGCCCTCCGTGTCGAAACCGGCCGGGTCGATGCCGCCGATGTGGCTGACGAGCCCGCTCGCCGCGGCCTCCGCCAGGAGTTCGGCCACCCCGGGGGTCCGGACCACCCCGTGCTGCGGGAAGGCGACCAGCTCCACGTCGACGATCCCGGCGAGCTTCCGGGCCGCGTCGGCGACGCCCTCGATCCCGGAGAGCCCGTACGCCGGGGCCACGTCCGCGTGGGCCCGCATCGCCCGGGTGCCCTGGGCCGCGGCGTGCGACATCAGGCGCAGGGCGCGCTCGGCGACCGGGGTCGGCAGGGCGCGGGCCAGCTCCACGTCGCCGGCGACGTACTCGGCGATGCCGTGGGCCGGCCGGCGGGTGTGCCAGGGCTCGCCCCAGGAGGTCTTGTCGGGGTGGATGTGGGCGTCGACCAGGGTCGGCAGGGCGAGGCGGCCCCGGCCGTCGATGCGGTCGACCTCGGCGCCTTCCGGGAGCTCCGTCGTGAGCAGGCCGTTCACGGCGATCAGGTCCTGGGGCGGGGCGCCGAGGGGGCGGACGTTGTGGAAGAGGGTGGCGGTGGGCATGCGGGCTCCTTGGGCGCGGTACCGGGGCGGTGCGGTCCATTTGGTATACCAGTTGCCCCGCGCGGGGAGCCTGCCGCCGTGGTGGTGCGGGTTCAGGAGCGGGAGCCTCTGGCGCCGGCATGGGCGCCGTTCCGTTGTGCCCACCTCCCCCAAGCTCTCGGCTTCGCTCGAGCAGGGGGGACCCCATCGCCCCTTGCGGAACGCATGCCCACAACGGGGGGCTCACCAGGCCAGGTCCTCCAGGGCGTCCAGGTCCGGGATCGCCGGTGCCTGGGGTTCGTCGTTCGTGCCTACGCGGAGTTCCGCCCAGATCGTCTTGCCGCGGCGGGCGTAGCGCGTGCCCCAGCGTTCCGCGTACTGGGCGACCAGATAGAGGCCCCGGCCGCCCTCGTCCGTCGTCGCCGCGTGCCGCAGGTGCGGCGAGGTGCTGCTGCCGTCCGAGACCTCGCAGATCAGCGTCCGGTCGTGGAGGAGCCGTACGCGCACCGGGTCCGCCCCGTACCGCACCGCGTTCGTGATCAGTTCGCTGAGGATCAGCTCCGCCGTGAACGCGAGCCCGTCGAGCCCCCACTCCGACAGCTTCGCCGCCGCCGCGTTCCGTACCGGCGACACCGCCGACGGATCCCGGGCCACCTCCCACTCGGCGATCCGGTTCCGGTCGAGCAGCCGGGTCTCCGCCACGAGCAGCGCGATGTCGTCGCGCGGGGTCGGCGAGAGGAGCGTCGCGAGCACGTCCGCGCAGGTCTGCTCCGGGGACCGGTCCGGCTGGGCGAGCGTGGAGCGCAGCAGCGCGAGACCCGTGTCGATGTCCCGACCGTGGTCCTCCAGCAGGCCGTCCGTGAACAGGACCAGCTTGCTGCCCTCCGGCAGCCACAGCTCCGTCGACTCGAAGGGCACGTCGCCCAGGCCGAGCCCCAGCGGCAGCCCCGGCGACAGCTCGGGGAAGCGCACCTGCCCCTCGGGGGTGACCAGCGCAGGACCGGGGTGCCCCGCGCTCGCCACCTGGCAGAGACCGGACGCAGGGTCGTAGATCGCGTACAGACAGGTCGCGCCGGTGATGCCCTCGTCGCGCCGCCGCACCTCGCCGGCCGCGCCCTCGGTGTCGCCGTTCTCGATCCGGCCCGTCAGTTCGTCCAGGTGGCCGAGCAGTTCGTCCGGCGGCACGTCCAGGGTCGAGAAATTGTGCACCGCCGTCCGCAGCCGACCCATGGTCGCCGCCGCGTGCAGCCCGTGCCCCACCACGTCCCCGACCACGAGCGCCACCCGTGCCCCCGGCAGCGGGATCACGTCGAACCAGTCGCCGCCGACCCCGGCCTTCGCCGGCAGATAGCGGTACGCCACCTGCACCGCGCTCTGCTCCGGCAGCACCCGCGGCAGCAGGCTCCGCTGGAGCGTCACCGCCATCGCGTGCTCCCGGGTGAACCGGCGCGCGTTGTCGATCGCGACCGCCGCCCGCGCCGCCAGCTCCTCCGCGAACGACAGGTCCTCCTCCCCGAACGGCTCCGGGGTGTCCGCCCGCCAGAAGTTGGCCATCCCGAGGACCACCCCACGGGCCAGCAGCGGCACCGTGAGCAGCGAGTGCATCCCGTACGCCAGGGCCTGCGCCGCCCCCTCCGGATCCTGCGCCCGCCAGCCCTCCGCCGCCGCCAGCTCCGGCTCCACCAGCGCGTGCCCCGCGCCCAGGGCCTTCGCCATCGGCGTGCTGCGGACGTCGAAGCGGACGGTGTCCCCGACCGGCTGGAGCGGCTGGTCGGGCCGCAGCCCGCTCAGCGCCGTCCGCCGCATCTCCGTGGACGTGGCCGCGGCCTCCGGCGGCTCCTCCCCGCGCAGCACCGGTTCGAGCAGCTCCACCGTCGCGAAGTCCGCGAACCGTGGCACCGCCACCTCCGCCAGCTCCTCCGCCGTCCGTACGACCTCCAGCGTGGTCCCGATCCGCACCCCCGCCTCGTACAGCAGCTGGAGCCGGCCCCGGGCCACCGCCGCCCGGCCCGTCACGGCCGCCAGCTCGGTGGTGTCCCGCATCGTCATCACGCACCCGGACTCCGCACCGTGCGGCAGCGTGGGCCGCACGCTCACCGCGAGCAGCCGGTCGCCCGCCCGGTGCACCTCGTCCGTCGCCGAACGCCCCGACTCCAGGAGCTCCACCGTCCGCGGGTCCAGGCCGAGTTCCGAGACGTGCCGCCGCTCCGCCTCCGCCGTCAGACCGAGCAGCCGGCGCGCCTCGTCGTTGGCGAGCAGCAGCCGGTGGTCGGCGTCCACGATCAGGACCCCTTCCCGGACCGCGTGCAGCACCGCCTCGTGGTGCTCCTTCATCCGGGTCATCTCCGCCGGCCCGAGACCGTGGGTCTGCCGCCGCAGCCGCCGGCTCACCAGGGCCGCACCGCCCACGGCCGCCGCGAGCGCGCCGCCCGCCACGCCGATCAGCAGCGGCAGGCGCCCCTGCACCGCGTGCGAGATGCTCTCCACCTCGATGCCGCTGCTGACCATGCCGACGAGCCGGCCCCGGTCGTCGAAGACCGGGACCACCGCCCGTACGGCGTCGTTCGGCGCACCGTGGAAGAGCTCCGTGAACGACTCGCCGTCCACCGTCGCCCGCGAGAGGTCCCCGGTCGCCTTCTGGCCGATCAGCTCCGGCTCCGAGTCCGTGTACCGCACCCCGGAGGGGCTCAGGACCGCGATGAAGTCCACGCCCGTGGCCCGCCTGGTCGCCTCCGCCCTGCTCTGGAGCTGCGCGGTCGGATCGGACGAGGTCAGGGCGTCGTCGACGCCGGGCGCGTGGGCGAAGGACTCCGCGACCGCGAGCGAACGGATCCGGGCGTCCCGCTCGGTGTCGTTGCGCGCCTGGAAGAACGTCACGAACACGGCCGCCGCGATCACCAGGAGCGCGATCAGCGCCTCCAGGGCGAACACCTGCCCGGCGACGCTCTTCAGCCCCGCCCCCGCACGCTGCCGCAGCCCCTTTCCCTGCGCCTGGTGCCGCCCCCTGCCCCGCTCGCGCGCCGTCATTCCGTACTCCGGGCGATCAGGAGCGCCACGTCGTCCGGCGCGCCCGGCCGGCGCAGCGCCCGGAGGAGCCGGTCGCAGGTCTCCTCGAGGGGCCCGCGCTCCTCGTCGAGGAGGCGTACGAGCAGGGCGAGCCGCTCGTCGATCGACTCCGTGCGGGTCTCGATCAGACCGTCCGTGTACAGCACGAGGAGGTCCCCGGGCCGGAACGGCACCCGGGCCGTCCGGAAGATGCCGCCCCCGACCCCCAGCGGCACCCCCGTGGACAGCCGCACCAGCTCGGCCGGTCCGTCCGCGGGGACCCGGACCGGGGGCAGATGTCCGGCGTTCGCGATCCGGCACCGCTGCCGCACCGGGTCGTGCACCGCGAACAGACACGTCGCGATGTAGTGCTCAAGACCCGCCGTGATCCGGTCCAGATGCCGCAGGACCTGCGCCGGGGACAGATCGAGGTCCGCGAACGCGCAGGTCGCCGTCCGCAGCCGGCCCATCGTCGCCGCCGCGTCGATCCCACTGCCCATCACGTCCCCGACGACCAGCGCCGTCTTGTCGTCGGGCAGCGCGATCACGTCGTACCAGTCGCCGCCGACCTCGCTCGACGCGTGCGCCGGCTGGTAGCGGGCCGCGACCTCCAGGCCCGCCCGCGGCGGGGGAGACCCCGGCAGCAGGCTGCGCTGGAGCGTCACCGCCGAGTTCCGCACGCTCTGGTACCAGCGGGCGTTGTCGATGCTGACGGCCGCGCGGGCCGCCAGCTCCGTCGCCAGCAGGACGTCGTCGCCGTCGAAGGGCAACGCGTTGCGGTCCCGCTTGAGGTCGAGCGCGCCCAGCACCTCGCCGCGCGCGATCAGCGGCACCGCCAGGTACGAGTGGACCCCCGCGCGCGCGAGGAGCTCCGCGGCCTCGGGGCTCCGGGCGATCCGCGACAGGTCGCCGGGGCCCACGTGCTCCACCAGGACCGGCAGACCGGTGTGCACGCACCGGGTGACCAGCCGGTCCGCGCCGTACATCGCGACCTCCCCCGGAGGGTCCGCCGCCGGCAGCGCGTCCGTACGGCCCTCGGCCTTCACCGCGAGCGCCCGGAACAGCTCGGGACCCTCCTCGGGCGCGCCCGGCCGGCGCAGCGCCAGGACGGAGTCGAGGACGTCGACGGCGGCGATGTCCGCGAGCGCCGGCACCACCACCGAGGCCAGCTCGTCGGCCGTCCGCTCCACCTCCAGGGTCGTGCCCACCCGGGCCGAGGCGTCCGCGATCAGTGCGAGCCGCCGCCGGGACCGGTCGGCGTCCGCGTCCGCCCGGTGGCGCTCGGTCACGTCGATCACCGAGGCCGCGACGCCCTGGACGCGGCCGTCCGCCCCCTCCAGACGGTAGAAGGAGAGCGACCAGTTGTGCTCGTGCTCCGGATCCGCCGGGGTCCTGCCCACCGCGGGGTGGTCGAGCACCGGCGTCCCCGTGGCCAGCACCCCACGCAGCGCCGCCTCCAGGGCCTCGGCGTCCACCTTCGGCAGCATGTCGGCGATCCGCCGGCCGAGGTGCTCCGACGCCGGGATGCCGTTGATCTTCTCCAGGGCGGGGTTCACCAGGACGTAGCGCAGCTCCGTGTCGAGTACGGCGAGACCGATCGGCGACTGGGAGACCAGCCGGTCGGAGAGCGCGAGCTCGGTCTCGATCCGCTCGACGGCGGAGGCGTCGGCCGCGATCCCCAGGGCGTACAGGTCGCCCAGGTCGTCGGTGAGCCGCATGTTCCGGAACTCCACCCGGCGGACGGAACCGTCCTTGTGCCGTACGGGGAAGGTGCCGGCCCAGGCCGGGCCGCCGCGCAGCACCTCGCCGAAGAGGCGCTTCGCCTCCTCGCGGTGCTCCTCGCCGACGATCAGCCGGGCCACGTAGCGGCCGAGGGCCTCGTCGGCGCGGAAACCGAAGAGGCTCTCCGCCTGGGGGCTCCACAGCACGATGCGGCCGCGGGCGTCCACGACGACGGCGGCGACGCCGAGCACGTCGAGGAGTCCCTTGCCGCCCAGGGGCACGCCGACCCGCCCCGCGGTCCCCGGGAACGAACCGGCCGTCACACTGCCCTCCTCCCGCCGCGCCGCGAGCCTGCTTCCATGCTCCCCGCCCACCGCCCGCCCCGCACCGCGAGCCCACCCGCCCGTCGTGGGCATGCGTTCCGCGGGGCGATGCCCACCCCCCCGTTGTGGGCATGCGTTCCGCCGGGGCGGTGCCCACCCGCAACCGGACGGCGCCCACGCCCGTTGTGGGCATGCGTTCCGCCGGGGCGATGGGGGTCCCCCCTGCTCGAGCGAAGCCGAGAGCTTGGGGGAGGGTGGGCACAACGGAACGGCGCCCTTGCCGGCGCCAGAGGCATACGAGCCTGAACCCGCACCCCGTGTGCAGTGCACTGGTGGTGCGGGCCAGGGCGCGGAACGCGGAGGCGCCGCGAGAGGGCGCCGTCCCGTGTGCCCACCCGTCCCGCCCCAGCGGGACGATTGCCCACG
>NZ_JBEOVH010000016.1:0-105044 GCF_040295385.1 Streptomyces sp. NPDC002825 | reverse complement strand
ACACGGGGCGTGGGCACTGCCCAGCACGGGCGCGGGCTCACACGGGGCGTGGGCACTGCCCAGCACGGGCGCGGGCTCACACGGGGCGTGGGCACTGCCCAGCACGGGCGCGGGCTCACACGGGGCGTGGGCACCGCCCAGCACGGGCGCGGGTCCCCACGGGCGGCGGGCGTGGGCTCGCGCGGCTTCCAGGCGACGCCGTGGCGTCAGGTGGCGTCCTGCGGGGAGACGTCCGCCGGGCCGGGGCTCAGGGACAGCGTCGTCGCCCACGCCACGCCCCCCACCGCCAGCACCGGCAGCAGCACGCGCGCGTCCGTCACCGCTATCAGCCCCGCCCCCAGCGCGATGGCCACCGCGTTCGGCGCCATGACCAGCGTGTTCGCGGTAGCCGCGACCCGCCCGACCGCCTCCGCCGGCGCCTCCCGCTGGACCGCCGTCATCACCGCGATCAGGACCCACGGCATCCCCAGGCCGATCACCGCGCTCGCGGCCAGCGCCGTCGCGTCGTACGGCAGTGCTCCCCGTACCCCCATGGCGAGGGCGAACAGCGCGAGGCCGACGGCGGCCAGGGTCCGCTCCGGGACACGGCGGAGCAGCGGGCCGGTCACGAGGCCGGCGAGGACGGAGCCCACGCCCTGGACGGCGTACAGCACCCCCGCGTACGCGGGCGCGTGCCCGAGCCCCCGGTCGACCACGGAGTAGATCGCGGCGCCGTTCACCCCGGCGAGCAGCATCGTGAACGCGCCCGTCGCCACCAGCGGCCGCAGCACCCGCGAGGCCCGGAGCAGCCGGACGCCCTCGGCGGTCTCCCGCCACCAGTTCCGGGCCTCCGGCCGGGCGGGCCGCTCCTCCCGGACGGGCATGAGCGCGAAGAGGACCGCGGCGACCGCGAAGCTCGCCGCGTCCACGAGGGCGACGGGCCCGCCCCCGTACGCGGCGAAGAGGCCCGCCGCGACCAGCGGGGCGATCAGTTTCATGGACTCGTTCGCCGTCATCCGCAGCCCGTTGAACGTGCCGCGCCGCCCCTCGTCGACCACGGACGCCACCAGCGCCTGCTCCGCCGCGTCGTGGACGGAGCCCTGCGCCCCGTACAGGACGAGGACCGCGAAGAGCAGCCACACCCGGTCCGCCGACTCCACCCACAGCAGGACCGGCAGCAGGGCCGCCATCGCCAGGTTCAGGACGACGAGCAGCGGCCTGCGCCGCACCCGGTCTGCGAGCGTGCCGAGCAGCGGCCCGAGGAGCACGGGCGCCCAGAGGGCGAAGGAGGCCAGGGCCGCCAGACTGTCGGAGCCGGTGAGGGACTTGACCCAGATTCCGGAGACGAGCCACATCGCCACCGTGCCGAATCCGGACACGACGACACCTGTCAGATACAAAGACCAACGCATGGCCGAAGGCTGTCGTCTGAGGCGGGCCGGCCGGATCGGTCAGTTGCCCTAGATCACGTCCCCCGAGATCGCGCGCAGTGCCTTACGCGCCGCCGCGCACAGCTCGTCGTCGTCCGGTACGGACCGCCAGCTGCCGTGCTCCACCGGCCGTTCGTCCGCGTCGAGGAAGGCACGGAGCGCGGGTACGGCGGGTGCGGCCGCCGGGCCGATGCCGCCGAGCAGCCGGACCGTCTCGGTGACCGCCCGGGTGACGCCTCCGCTTGTGTACGGCTCGATCGCCGCCACCAGCACCGGCACGACCTCCTCGGACCGCCCGGTGATCCGCCACAGAGCCTCGCCGACCCGCACCGGCACCCATCCCGCCGCCTCGGCGCGCAGCAGCTCCCGCAGCCGGCCGGTGTACGGGGCGCCGGCCGGGCCCAGTTCGCCGAGCACGATCGCCGTGTGGTCGTTCCCGTACGGCTCGTCGAGCCGGGGCAGGTACAGGGCGAGCGCGGGCCCGCGGTCGCCGGTGAGCCTGCCGTACGCACGGGCCAGGGCCCGCGGCGCGAAGGCCTGCCCCTCGGGCGGGGCGTCGATCAGGGCCCGCAGCCGGTCCCGGTCCACGACCGCGGCCGCCTCCGGGCCGATCTCGGCGAGCGCGTCGGCCGCCCACACGGCCGCGTCGGTCTCCAGGAGGGCGCACAGCTCGGGGATCGCGGGCGCGGCCGCCGGGCCCCAGGGCGTCAGGGACTGGCACAGCGCCCGCGCCTCGTCGACCGACCGGGCGTCCCGCAGCCGGGCCCGGAGCGGAGGAAGGAGCACGCGCGCGTGGGCGACCAGCGGGCCGAGCGTCTCACTGAGGCTCAGCTCGTGGGTCCACCAGCCCGCGGAGTGGACCGAGAAGTACGCGAAGCCCGGCCGTTCCCCGGTGAGGCGGCGGGCCAGCGGGTCGGCGCAGCGCGGGTCGCCGGTCCGGGACAGCGCCCACAGGGCGCTGTCCCGCGCGGGGAGGTACGACTCGCCCTCGTCGGTGACCATGGCGGCGAGCCGGTCCGCCCACGGCAGGGCGGCGGTCCCGCACATGCCGAGGACCCGGGCGGCGAAGAGCCGGTTGTCGGGCTCGGGGTCGTCGAGCCGTTCCGCCACGGCGGACAGCAGCAGCGGCAGGGCCGAGCGGCGGCGGCTCAGCTCCCCGGCGACCGCCTCCAGGGCCTCGTGGCGCGTCGACGCGGCCGGGTTGCGCAGCAGCCCGGCGAGGTGACCGGCCCGCTCCGCGAGGTCCCCGCCGAGCAGCTCCACCGCATCGGGAACCCGGTACCCGCCGAGGTCACCGCCCGCGAGGACCTCGGCCACCACGCGCGCGTGGTTCCCGCCTTCGGACCCGGAGGCCCGCAGGGCGGCCACGGCCCGCAGCCGCTCCCCGGGGCCGGCGTCCGGGGCCGTCAGTCCGAGGAGCCGGGCGTGCGTCGCCGCCCGCTCCCGGTCCGCGTGGCGGGCCAGGACGCCGGTCGCGGCCACGAGGGCGCCCAGGACCTCCGGCACGCTCTCCCCGGCATGCCGCGCCCACAGGGCGGCGAGGGCCTGGTCGGCCCGCCCGTGGGCCTCTTCGAGGGCGCTGACGGTGGCCGTCCTCACCTCGGGCTCGGGGTCGTCGAGCAGCGGCAGCAGGCCGGGGACCGCCGTGTTCCAGGCCTCGGCCCAGCCGGGCGCGATCCAGCGGGGCTCGACCCGGTTGCCCTCGGCGGCGACGCAGGCGACCAGATCGACGAGGTCGATCCGTACCGCCGCCGTGACGGAGGGGTCGGTGGCGGCGCGGACGAGGAACGGGAGGGCGGCCACGGAGGCGGACGCGACCCAGCCGCCCTGGTGGTGCAGGTTCACGAGGAGCGTGTCGGCCGCGTCGGCGGCCTCGTCCGGCCGGAACAGGGCGCGGAGCAGGTCCGGGACGTCCGCCGCCGGTCCGTACGCGTGACGGTGGGACGCCCAGTCGATGTCGTCGAGCCCGGCGAGCGGGTCGGTCCCCTCCAGGAGGCGGTCGTTCATGCCGGCACCGCCGCCGCCCGCTTCTCGTACCGCAGCGCGACCCCCGTGACCACCGCGCCGAGCCCCTCCCACAGGCCCACGCCGATGAAGCCGGCAGGGGCGCGGCCCGTGACGACCGCGAGGGTGAAGACGGTGCAGGTCAGCAGCCGGAACGGGACCGTCCAGCGGAAGAAGGCCTTCCAGTCGGCGAGGGCGGCCAGGACGTAGTAGACGCCCATGTTGAGCGCCGCCATCGAGGAGGCCGTCAGGAAGACCAGGGTGTGGTCCCCGTCCGCGCGCCCGCCCTCGGGCACCGGCTCGAAGCCCATGACGGTGAGCAGGGCGTCCGGGGCGACCAGGCCCACCACCCCCAGGACGGCCGCGAGCACGCCGAAGACCGCCATGGTCCAGCCGGACAGGGAACGGGGCAGGCGCACGGCGGTCCTCCGTGGGACGGGAGCGGGGCACGCCCCACGACGCGCACGCGGGACGGATGCAGGGGCACACCCCACGATTCGAATGCGCACTCGGATCGTGGGACGTGCCCCTGCATATCGTGTGGCGGGGCCCGACGGCCAATCGGCCCCCGCCCCCTGTCACTTCAGCGCCGCCTCCATCATCTTCCGGGCCACCGGGGCCGCCAGGCCGTTGCCGCTGACCTCGGAGCGGGCCGCGCCCGAGTCCTCGATCATCACCGCGACCGCGACCTGCTTCCCGGTCGACGCGTCCTTGGCGTACGAGGTGAACCAGGCGTACGGCGTCTTGCTGTTGTTCTCGCCGTGCTGCGCGGTGCCGGTCTTGCCGCCGACCTCGGCGCCGTCCACGGCCGCGTTGCTGCCGGTGCCCTCCTCCACGACCGTCACCATCGCGCTGCGCAGCTGCTCGGCGGTCGAGGAGGAGACGATCCGCTCGGTGTCCCCGTCCTCGTACGAGGTCAGCGCGTCGCCGTCGGAGTCGACGACCTGCGAGACCATGTGCGGGGCGGCGAGCAGACCGTCGTTGGCGATCACCGCCGACACCATCGCCATCTGCAGCGGGGTGGCGGTCACGTCGAACTGGCCGATGCCGGTCAGCGCCGTCTGCGCCTTGTCCATGCCCGAGGGGTACACGCTCGCGTAGGCGCGGACCGGGACGTCCAGCTCGGCGTCGTTGAAGCCGAACTTCTCCGCCATCGCCTTCACCTTGTCCTGCCCCAGATCGGCGGCCATCTTGGCGAAGACGTTGTTGCAGGAGTACTGGAGCGCGGTGCGGATCGTGGCGTTCTCGCAGGGCGCGGAGGCGTTCTCGTTCCTCAGCACCGTCCGGGTGCCCGGCAGGGTGTACGGGTCGGGGCTCTTCGTCGCCGTGTCCACGGAGCCGTACAGACCGTCCTCCAGGGCGGCGGCCGCGACGACCAGCTTGAAGGTGGAGCCGGGCGGGAGCGGCTGCCGCAGCGCGCGGTTCACCAGCGGCTTGTCCTCGTCGGTGGTCAGCTCCTTCCAGACGTCGCCGTCGTTCGTCCCCGCGATCTTCGACGGGTCGTAGGACGGGGTGGAGACCATCGCGAGGATCCGGCCGGTCGCCGGGTCGATCGCGACGGCCGCGCCCTTCTTGCTCCCGAGCGCCCGGTAGGCGGCCTTCTGCACGTCCGGGTCGATCGTGGTGACGACCGTGCCCGGCTCCTGCTGCTTGCGGGTCACGGCGTCCAGGGGGTTCTTCAGCCGGTCGTCGGTGCCGTCGAGGACATGCGAGTAGATGCCCTCCAGCTGGGTCGCGCCGTACGCCTGCGAGCTGTAGCCGGTGACCGCCGCGTACAGCTCGCCGTCCGTGTACGTGCGCTTGTACGCGAGATCCGAGCCCTCCGTCCTCTTCGAGCCGGTGACCGGGGAGCCGGCCACGACGATGTTCCCGAGCGGCTGCGCGTACTGCGCGATGGTCTTCCGCCGGTTCTTCGAGTCGTCCGCGAGCGCCTTGCCTTCGTACGCCTGCACCCAGGTGGCCCGCCCGAGGAGGGCGAGCACCAGGATCAGGACGAAGACCGACGTGTGCCTGATCGTCTTGTTCATCGCACTTCAGGGGACGAACGGGCCGGTCCCGGACGTTCCGGATGTGGCCCGTTTCTCAGCGAACCTTCATGTCCGAGCGCCGTGTGATCATGTGGTGGCCCTGGCGAGGGCCACGACGTACACGGGGAGGAGCCTGCGTGACTGCGGGTGGGGAGCGGGACGGTTCGTCCGTGCCGGACGAGGTGTGGGAGGAGTTCCTGCGGACCTCCGTCGAGGGCGCGGGCGACGCGCCCAAGGAGCCGTCCGCGCGGGACCGTGAGGCCGCGGCACCGACGCCGTGGCGCGCGCACTCGCCTGCCGCGCGGCCCGCGCGGCCCGCGCGGCCCGGGCGGCCTCGGCGGAGGAAGGGCTGGTACGTGGCGGGCCTCGTGGCCTCGCTCGCGCTGCTGGTCGTGGCCGTGGACCCGGGCGGCATCGTCGGCTGGTCCGGCGACGGGGACACGTCCGGGAAGCCCCTCGCGCAGGAGTCGGCGCGGCCCGACCAGGCGCCGCCCGCCGAGCCGGGCGGCCGGCCCACCCTCGACGAGCCGTTCCGGGGCTCCCCGGCGGCCCGCTGGGCGGCCGGCACGGCCGGCATCACCGTCCCCGACGCGAAGGCGACCGGCTGGATGACGAAGCCGGAGGTCGAGCGGGCGCTCACCCGGACCCGCGACTTCCTCGCCGCGTCCGGCCTGGACCCGGCGGTGCTGCGGGGCGGACGACCGGACAGGGCGATCGCCCTGATGAACCCCCACCAGAAGGACGTCACGGCCCTCGTGACGGCCTCGCTTCGCACCCCGGACAAGGACCACGACCCGCTGCTGCTCTTCAGCCGCTTCGACCCGGCGCAGGCGCGGCCGGTCGGGGACGTGGTGAAGACCCGCGGCCGGCTGAGCTTCCGGGAGGGGAGGCTCGGGGCCCTGGAGGTGACCGCCGACGTCACGTACGTGTACCCGGTCGCGCCGGCCGGGGGCGGTGACGAGGTGGTGCGGGTGATCGTGCGGCGGGAGACGGTGGTGAGCTGGGACGATCCGTCGAAGGTGGTGACGGAGAAGGGGACGTTCAGCCTGCTGTCGTACAAGACGGACATGACGAACGGGGGCTGCGGCGACGCGACCGGGTACTTCCGGCCGGAGTTCGGGGGCGGTGGGGTTGCCGGGACGTCCGGCGAGACGGTCGACCCGTACGACCGCACGTCCCCCATCGCCGAAACCCGCCCCGACTGCGCCACGGCAACCCGCTCGTAACCAGACGCCCCCGCCCGTGTGGGCAATCGTCCCGCAGGGCGGGACGGGTGGGCACACGGGACGGCGCCCTCAGCGGCGCCTCCGCGTTCCGCGCCCTGACCCGCACCAGCAGTGCACTGTGCATGGGGTGCGGGTTCAGGCTCGGGAGCCTCTGGCGCCGGCAAGGGCGCCGTTCCGTTGTGCCCACCCGTTCCGCCCCGGCGGAACGCATGCCCACAACGGGCGTGGGCGCCGTCCCGTTGCGGGTGGGCACCGCCCCGGCGGAAGGCGTGCCCACGACGGCGTGGCCCGGGACCGGTCAGGTTGTTCGTGTGAAGCCTGATTCGTACGCCAGGATCACCGCCTGCGTCCGATCCCGCGCCCCCAGCTTCGACAGCACCGCCGCCACATGCGTCTTCACCGTCGCCGGGCCGACCCCCATGCGGGAGGCGATCTCCGCGTTCGTGAGGCCCGTCGTCACCAGGCGGAGCACCTCCGCCTCCCGTTCGGTGAGCCGCGCCACCCACGGCGGCGCCTCCGGCCGGCGGCGGGCGTGTTCGGCGGCCAGGCCCCGTACCGCCGCCGGGTAGAGCAGCGAATCGCTGCGCGCGACGAGGCGGACCGCGCCCACCAGGTCCTCCGCGGCCGCCCGCTTCAGCAGGAACCCGGCCGCGCCGACGCGCAGCGCCTCGTACACGTACGCGTCGTTCTCGAAGGTCGTCACGACCACGACCCGCGGCGGCTCGGCCATCCCGGCGAGGATCTGCTCGGTGGCCCGGATCCCGTCGATCTCCGGCATCCGCACGTCCATGAGGACGACGTCCGGCCGCTCCGCCCGCACCACCGACACCGCCTCGGCGCCCGTGGCCGCCTCGCCGACGACCTCGATCCCCGGCTCCGCGTCCAGGATGACCCGGAGGGCGGTGCGGACCATCCGCTCGTCGTCGGCGAGGACGACCCGGATCGGGGCGGTCACCGGGGGATCCTGACCGCGAGGCGCCAGACGGCGCCCGCCGGGCCCGCCTCGGCGGTGCCACCGAGCAGCCGGGCCCGCTCGGCGATGCCGCGCAGGCCGCGCCCTCCGTCGGGCCGGGTGACCGGAGGCCGGTCGGGCAGGGGGTTCTCCATGCTGATCTCCAACTCCTCGGTACGGGCGTCGAGCCGTACGGTGACGGGCGCGCCGCCCGCGTGCCGGGCCGCGTTCGTCAGCCCTTCCTGGACGATCCGGTACGCCTCCCGGGACAGCGCCTCCGGCACGGATCCCAGCGCGCCGTCCACCGTCAGAGCGACCCGCGGCCCGGCGCCCCGCACCAGGGCGTCCAGGGCGTCGAGCCCCGGGCCCACGCCCTCCTCGACCTCCCCGCCACGGCGCAGCAGGCCGAGGACCCAGTCGAGTTCTCCGACCGTGCGCCGGGTGGTCTCCTCGATCGCGGTCAGCGCCTCCCGTACGAACTCCAGGTCGGCCGCCTCTCCGTCCAGGACCCGGCGGACCGCGCCCGCCTGCAGGGTGACGGCGCTCAGGGCGTGGCCGACGGAGTCGTGCAGTTCGCGGGCGAGCCGGTTGCGGGACTCGGCCTCGGCGGCCCGCCGTTCGGCCGCCGCGAGCCGGTCCGCCGGGCTCGGCCCGAGCAGCCGGGGCGCCTGCCGGGCGAGCAGCGCCCCGGTCGCGGCGGCGACGGCGGCGAGCGCGAGCAGCATCCCGAGGCCGGCGGGGAGCGCGGCCCACACCCACCCGTGCCGGTCGAGCCCCCAGAACCGGCCGAGTTCGGACTCCCGGAGCCCCGGCGAGAACGGCAGCGCCATCACCGCGACCGCGAACGGCGGCAGGGCCAGCGTCGCCCCGCTGATCAGCGCCCCGGCGCCCAGGTGCAGCGTGAACCAGCCGGCCGTCCGGGCCCTGGCCTCCCGGCCGCGCGCCGGACCGTCCGCGAACCGCTCCGCCGCCACCCCGCACAGCGCCCGCGCCGCCGCCACCGACATCGGGCGGGCCAGCGGGAAGAGCGCGACGACCGCGGCGAGCGGCAGGCCCACCGCGTACGCCCCGAACTGCACCCCGAGGCCGCCGGTGAAGAGGCCGCCGTCGTCGAGGAACGGCCCCATGACGAGGGTGCCGACCATCCAGAAGGGCATGAACAGCGCGCCGCCCAGGATCAGATGGAGCCAGCGCAGCCTGGCCCGCTGCCCGAACAGGGCCCTCACCGGTCTCACGCGCCGGCGCTCCGCCGCCGCAGGAACAGTGCCACGCACGCGGCGAGAAGGAACCCGGTGATCATGTCGCCAGCGTAGGACAGCTGTACGAGCCCGGGGACCTGCTTGGCCGGATCCGGATCCGGCAGCAGCGCGACCAGCGACAGATAGGCGCCCCAGCAGCCCGCGGCGCCCGAGGCCGTCCAGGTCAGGGCGAGCGTCGTGCGGACCCGGAGCCGGGTGGGCCGGCGCAGCACCAGGAAGAGGGTGAAGGCGACGGCGACGGCGAGGAAGCCGAACCGCTGGGCCTCCAGGACGTAGTCGTCGGAGTCGCGTTCGGCGATCAGCCGGGCGGACAGGCCCGTCGTCGAACCGGTGGCCCACAGCAGATGGAGCGTGGCGGGCACGAGCGCGACGACCGCGCCGGCCACGGCGAGGGCCCGCGCCCCGGGCCCGGAGGTGCGGGCGGAGAGGTCGTCGAGCCGGCCCTGCCACAGATGGCCCCAGCGGTCCCGGGCGTACAGGGTGAAGAGGGTGCCGAGGGCGAGGCCCTGGAGGATGAAGCCGCCGTAGACGACGCCGAAGACCCACTCGTCCAGGAACGGTTCGGCGGGCGCGGCGGCCTTCTCGTCGCCGCTGAGAAGGGCGACCGCGAGCTGCCCCGGGTAGCCGGTCATGATCGGCGCGAGCAGCCCGGTCGCCGCCCACATGGGCAGGGCGAGCAGCCAGGCGGGGAAGCGGCGGCCCCAGGCCTGGGTGAGCAGCAGGGCGAGGACGACGACGAGGACGTCGGCGACCACCGAGACCGCGTTGACGGCCGCCATCAGCTCCCGGCGTTCCAGGAGCACGCTCCCGGCCGGGATGCCGAGCTCGCTGCCCGCCACCCAGGCGACCTTGAGCGAGATGTACGGGAGGCAGGCGAGGATCGCGGTGGCGCGCAGCGCCCGGCGGGCGGCGCTCGGGCGGCGGTCGGCGGCGGGCGCCGGGGCGGTGAGGGACGGGGTCTCTGTCATGGGCTCCACGCTCCCGTGCGGGCCCGCCCCGCCACCTCCTGCCCGGCGGTGATCCACCTCCGCCGCACGGGGGAGGCCGCCTCCGACCCGTACCCCCGCGCCTCCGACCCGTACTCCCGCGCCTCCGACCCGTACTCCCGCGCCTCCGACCCGTACTCCCGCGCCTCCGACCCGTACTCCCGCGCCTCCGACCCGTACCCGCGCGTCTCCGACCCGTACCCGCGCGTCTCCGACCCGTCCCCCCCCCGCCCGCCGGGCCGAATTGACCCGTCGAATCAGGGTCGGATTGCACCCCCATCCGCGGTCAATGAGCTCCTAATCTGGTGATCATGACCGAGATCGCGCCCTTCGCCCCGCTCCTCACCCGCGCCGCCACCGCCGAGACCACCGCCGACCCGAGCAGCGTGATGACCCTCCTCGCCGACTCCGGCACGACCGGCGGGCAGCTCACCAGCTACCGCTCCTCGTTCGCGAAGGGCGCGGTCGGCGCCCCGGCGCACTTCCACACCAGGGCGTCCGAGATGTTCTTCGTGCTCGGCGGCTCGCTCCAGGTCCTGGTCGGCGAGGAGCTGACCGTCCTGGACCAGGGCGACTTCCTCCTCGTCCCGCCGCACACCCCGCACGCCTTCGCGGCGGCGCCCGGCGCCGAGGCCGACGTCCTGTTCGTCTTCACGCCCGGCATGGCCCGCTTCGACTACCTGCGGCTCCTCGGCCGCGTCATGCGGGGCGAGGCGAGCTTCGAGGAGATCAAGGACTCCTCCGAGCAGTACGACAACCACTACGTCGACAGCCCGGTGTGGCAGCGGGCCCTCGCCGACCGCGCCTGACCGTCAGAGGCGCCGGGTCGCCAGGGTCAGCCGGTCCCGCGCGTCGAACAGCGCGTCCTTGATCATCTGCTCATGGGCCGGGGTGAGCCGCGCCACCGGCACCGAGCAGCTGATCGCGTCCCGCGCCGGGGTCCGGTAGGGGATCGCGACGCCGAAGCAGCGCAGCCCCAGGGTGTTCTCCTCGCGGTCCACCGAGTAGCCCTGCTCGCGGATGACGTGCAGCTCCTCGATGAGCTTCTCGCGGTCGGTGATCGTGTGCTCGGTCAGCGCCGGCAGCGTCTCCGGGAGCAGCTTGCGCACCTGCTCGTCGCTGTGGGTGGCGAGCAGCGCCTTGCCGAGCGAGGTCGAGTGCGCGGGCAGCCGGCGGCCGACCCGGGTGAACGGCCGTAGATAGTGCTGGGACTGACGGGTCGCCAGGTACACCACGTTGGTGCCGTCGAGGCGCGCCAGGTGGATGGTCTCGGTGGTGTCGTCGGAGAGCCGGTCCAGGGTGGGCCGGGAGGCGGCCACCACCTCGTCGCCGTCGATGTACGAGGTGCCGACGAGCAGTGCCCGCACCCCGATCCCGTACCGCGTGCCCGTCGCGTCCGTCTCCACCCAGCCCAGCTCGACGAGGGTGCGCAGCAGCATGTACAGGCTGGACTTGGGGTAGCCGACGGCCTCCTGGACGGCGGCGAGCGAGTGCATCCCGGGGCGTCCCGCGAAGTACTCGAGCAGTTCCACGGTCCGCACCGCGGACTTCACCTGCGCCCCACCCGCGTCGGCAGTCGCCATGGCCCTCGCCCCTTTTCCGTTGTCCGGCCGCCCACCGGCCACCCCGGCCGAACGGGGCCCTTGTGGAGACGGCCGGGCCGTCAATAGAGTCCCGCCCAGATGCGTTCATCTACGGGAACTGTGTTCAGAATAGCGAACAGGGGCGTGGCGGTGGCGGCAGAACCAGTGTGGAGTGTGGACCCCCGGACGGGGAAGCCGCGCGAGCAGGTTGCGGTGGAGGCCACAGCGGAGGAGGTCGACCGAGCCGTCCGGGCCGCGCACGCCGCCCGCGAGGCCCTGGCCGACCGGACGGTGCGGGCCGCCTTCCTCCGTACCGCCGCCGACCTCCTCGACGCCTCCGGCGAGCACGTCGTCGAGGCGGCCGACGCCGAGACGGCCCTCGGGCCCGTCCGCCTCACCGGCGAACTCGCCCGCACCACCGCCCAGTTGCGGGCCTTCGCGGAGGTCGTCGAGGACGGCTGGTTCCTCGACGTCCGGATCGACCTCCCCGATCCCGAGGCCACCCCGCCGCGGCCCGACATGCGCCGCTGGAAGATCCCGCTCGGCGTCGTCGCCGTCTACGCCGCCAGCAACTTCCCGCTCGCCTTCTCCGTCCCCGGCGGCGACACCGCGAGCGCCCTCGCGGCCGGCTGCCCCGTGGTGATCAAGGCCCACCCCGACCACCCGGCCACCTCGGAGCTCTGCGCCTCCCTGCTGCGCCGCGCCGCCGCCAAGGCCGGACTGCCCGAGGACGTCGTCGTCCTCGTCCACGGCTTCGACGCCGGCGTCGAACTCGTCCGCCACCCGCTCGTCACCGCGGCCGGCTTCACCGGCTCGATCCGCGGCGGCCGGGCCCTCTTCGACGCGGCCGTCGCCCGGCCCGTCCCCATCCCCTTCCACGGCGAACTCGGCTCCCTCAACCCGGTCGTGGTCACCGAGGCCGCCGCCGCCGAGCGCGCCGAGGAGATCGGCGCCGGGCTCGCCGGCTCCATGACCCTGGGCGCCGGCCAGTTCTGCACCAAGCCCGGCTTCGTCCTCGCCCCCCGCGGAGAGGACGGCGACCGCTTCCTCGACGCCCTCACCGCCGCCGTCAGCGAGACCGAACCGGCCGTCATGCTCGACCACCGGATGCGGGACGCCTTCGTCGCCGGCGTCGCCGAGCGCGCCGCGCTCACCGGCGTCGACACCCCCGTCACCCCCGGCGCGGGCGGCGCCCACACCGTCAGCGCCGGCGTCCTCGCCGTCGACGCCGCCGCGCTCGCCGACGGCGGCCACCACCTCCTCCTGGAGGAGTGCTTCGGACCGGTCACCGTCGTCGCCCGCTACTCCACCCGGGAGGAGGTGACCGCCGTCCTCGGCCTGCTGCCCGGCAACCTCACCGCCTCCCTCCACATCGCCGAGGAGGACGAGGCCGCCGCCCCGCTGCTCGCCGAGCTCACCCCGCTGGCCGGCCGCGTCCTCGTCAACGGCTGGCCCACCGGCGTCGCCGTCGCCCCCGCCCAGCACCACGGCGGCCCCTACCCGGCCACCACCTCCACCTCCACCTCGGTCGGCGCGACCGCGATCGAGCGCTGGCTGCGCCCGGTCACCTACCAGTCGACGCCCCAGCACCTCCTCCCGCCGGAACTCCGCGACGGCAACCCGCTGGGAGTGCCCCGGCGTTAGGAACCGACCCGCACCACGATCTTCCCGACGTGCGCGTTCGTCTCCATCAGACGATGGGCGTCGGTGATCCGCTCCAGACCGTCGAAGGTCTCGGCGATCACCGGCGCCAGGGAGCCGTCCCGCAGCCCCGAGCCGATGAACCCCGCCGCGAGCCGGCGCCCCTCCTCGGTCCTGGCCAGCGCCCCGTTCGCGTACGCGTGCGTGGTCAGCGGCCAGTTCCGCGACAGCTCGACCGGCCGCGGGTCCAGCCAGCCGTACAGGACGGCGGAACCACCGGTCCGCAGCGCGTCCCCGAGCCGGGCGAAGCCGGGCCCGCCGATCGCGTCGAACGCCAGGTCCGCGCCCCTCCCGCCGGTGATCCGCCGCACCTCGTCGACCAGGTCCTCGGTGTCGGTGGTGACCACATGCGCCGCCCCGAGTGCGAGGAGCCGCTTCCGCTTTCCCTCGCCGCGTGTGGTGGCGATCGGTACGGCCCCGACCCGCAGCGCCGTCTGGACCGCGGCCGTCCCCACCCCGCTCGACGCGCCCGTGATCACCACGTGGTCGCCGGGGCGCAGCCCGCCGGTCACGACCATCCCGCCGTACGCGGTGAAGTAGCTCAGCCACACGGCCGCCGCCGTCACCGCGTCCACGCCCTCCGGCCGGGCCACCACGTACTCCTCCGGGAGCACCACCCGCTCCGCGTACACGCCGTACGTCCCGAACTCGAAGTTGGCCGCCGCCATCACCGGATCGCCCGGGGCGTACGCGGTGACCCCCGCGCCCACCGCCTCGACCACGCCCGCCGCCTCGTAACCGAGCCGCGAACCCGGCAGCGTCGCCGGGTAGTAGTAGGTGCCGGCGCGGAACAGCGCCTCGGCGCGGTTGAGTCCGATCGCCTCGACCCGGATCAGCACCTCCCCGGGACCGGGGTCCGGCAGCGGCACCTCCTCGACGGTCAGCACCTCGGGGCCGCCGAGCTCGTGGAACAGAACTGCCTTCGTCGTCATGCCCGTTGTCGTCATGGCCTCGACGTTAGGAGTCGCGAGGAAGACGATCCATGTCCCTTCGACTCCCTCTCATGTCCGATCGTCTCGCGCGCTACCGTTCGGGTCATGGACGTACTGAGCGATGCCATCGCCGCCATGCGCACCGGGCTCCCGCACTCCTCCCGCACCGTCCGGCTCGCCCCCTGGGGCGTCCGCTACCCGTCGAGCGACAGCGCCGGATTCCACGTCGTCCTCCAGGGCACCGCCTGGCTGCTGCCCCCGGACGACGCCGCACCCGTCCGGCTCGGCCCCGGCGACGTCGTCCTCTTCGCCCACGGCACCGGCCACGGCCTCGCCGACGATCCCCGCACCCCGCTCGTCGACGTCCTCCCGGCCCCCGACGGCTCCTGGCCCACCCGGCCCGACCGGGGGCCCGTCGGCACCGAGGAGATCGTGCTGCTCTGCGGCGCCTACCGGCTGAGCAGGGCCCGCGCCCACCCCCTGCTGACCGACCTGCCGCCGTTCGTCCACGTCCCCGCGCGCATCGGCTCCCATCCCCGGCTGCGCGCCGCCGTCGACCTGCTCGGCGCCGAACTCGCCGAACCCCAGCCGGGATCCGACGCGATCGTCCCCGCCCTCCTCGACACGCTGCTCCTGTACCTGCTGCGCACCTGGTGGCTCACCGAGCGCGGCGACCGCTCCACCGGCTGGTCGGCCGCGCTCAGCGACCCGGCCGTCGCGGGCGCCCTGCGGGCCCTCCACGGCGACCCCGCCCGGGCGTGGACGGTCGAGGAGCTCGGCGCGCTCGGGGGCCTCTCGCGCGCCGCGTTCGCCCGCCGCTTCACCGCCCTCGTGGGACGGCCGCCCCTCGCGTACCTCACCTGGTGGCGGATGACCACGGCGGGCCGCCTCCTCCGCTCCGACGACCTGCCCCTCCGCGCGGTCGCCGAACGTTCCGGTTACTCCTCGGAGTTCGCCTTCGCCAAGGCCTTCAAGCGGGAGTACGGGGTGGCGCCGGGGCAGTACCGGAAGGGGGCCTAGGCCCGTACCGGAAGGGGGTCCAGACCCGTACCGGAAGGGCGCTCAGTGCCCGGCCGCCCGCCGCTCACGGCGCGGCAGCCGCAGCGAGACCAGGGTCGTGACCGTGAGCAGCCCGGCGCTGATCAGGAGGCTCGTGCGCAGCGCGCCCGCCATGTCCTGGGCCGCGAGCGAGCCGAAGACCGCGATGGCGAGCGCGCCCGCCGTCTGCCGGATCGCGTTCAGGAGGCCCGCCGCCGTGCCCGCCCGCTCCGCCGGGACGGCCTCCATCATCGCCGCGATCAGCGGCGGCAGGGAGAACCCGGCGCCCAGCGCGAGCGGTACCAGGAGCAGGGCCTGCGCCACCCGCGAGGAGTCCGCGTCCACGGTGAGCAGACCGAGGAGCCCGGCCACCGCGACCGTCTGGCCCACGACGATCGGCAGCCGCGCCCCGTACCGCGCGGCCACCCGCGCCGACAGGATGTTCACCCCGGCGAGCAGTCCCGTCATCGGCAGGAACATCAGCCCCGCGCCGAGCGCCGAGAGCCCGAGGACCTGCTGGAAGAAGAGGCCGAACACGAAGACCATGCCGTAGAACGCCACGCTGTTCGCCGAACCGGCCGCCACCGCCACCGCGACCGTCGTGTTCCGGAACAGCCCGAGCGGCACCATCGGATGCCGCCGCCGCGCCTCGATCAGCAGGAACGCGGCGAAGGACACCACCGCGACCCCCAGCGCCCACCAGGCCTCCGCGCCGCCCTCGATCGCGGCGAAGGTCAGCGCCCCGAGCGCCGCCATCGCCGTCAGCTGCCCCGGCAGGTCGAGCGGGGCGGGCCGGCGCTCCGAGCGGGCGACCCGGGTCAGCAGGGCGAGCGCGAGGAGCCCCAGGGGCAGGTTGATGAAGAAGATCCCGCGCCAGCTCCAGGCCGTGGTCAGCGCCCCGCCCGCGACGGGGCCGAGGGCCACCGCGACCGTGCCGCCCGCCGCCCACAGCGACACCGCACGGGCCCGCCGCGCCGGATCGCCGTAGGCCTCCCGTACGAGGGCGAGGGAGGCGGGCAGCATCACGGCCGCCGCCGCGCCCTGCACCGTCCGGGCGGCCAGGAGCCCGGGGGGGCCGGGGGCCAGACCGCAGGCGGCCGAGGCGAGGGTGAAGACGACGACCCCCGCTCCGTACGCCCGGCTCGCGCCGACCCGGTCGGCGAGGGCCCCGCTGGAGAGCAGCAGCGCCGCGAAGGCCAGCGTGTACGAGTCGACCACCCATTGCAGACCCGTCATCCCGGCGCGCAGGTCGGCGCCGATCGCGGGCAGGGCGACGTTCACGACGGAGGTGTCGAGGGTGATGAGGGCGAAGCCGAGCATGGCGGCGGCGAGGGCGGGCCCGGGGGAGGCGCCGGGGGCTTCGCGACGGACAACGGGGGCCTTGGAGAGGACTGTTGAGGACATGCGCCCAGCTTCGTGAGGTGCGGGCCCGTACAGTAGTGGCTGGAATGCCATACGACCGGAGGTTCTGGCCATGTCGTCGACGACACCCGCGCCCGGTACGTCTGCCGGGTCCCCCGGCTCCCGACTGCGGCGCGTCGCCGTGATCGCGGCACCGCCCGTCTCGATGTTCAACCTGGCCATCCCCGAGATGCTCTTCGGCAAGGTCGAGGTCGACGGCGGACCCGGGTACGAGACGGTCATCTGCGCGCCCGACCCCGGGCCCGTCACCACCACCGGCGGCCTCGACCTGGTCGTCCCGCGCGGACTCGAAGCCGTCGAGGGGGCCGACACGGTGATCCTCGCGGGCAGCGGGGCGTACGAGGACCCCGACCCGCGCGTCCTCGACGTCCTGCGCGCCTCCGCCGACGGCGGCAAGCGGATCGCCTCCATCTGCACCGGCGCCTTCGCGCTCGCCGAGGCCGGACTGCTCGACGGCCGGGCGGCGACGACGTACTGGGCGTACCGTCCGCTGCTCGCCTCCCGGCACCCGGCCGTCGACCTCCAGGACGACGTCCTCTTCGTCCAGGACGGTCCCGTGCTCACCTCCTCCGGGTACGCGGCGGGCATCGACCTCTGCCTGCACGTCATCCGCACCGACCACGGCGCCGCCGTCGCCAACGCCGTCGCCCGGCTCGCCCTGGTCGCGCCCGTCCGGCCCGGCGGGCAGACCCAGTTCACCCAGACCCCGCTGCCGCCCGAGCGGGGGGTCTCCTTCGCCGACACGCGCGCGTGGGCGATGGAGCACCTCGACGAGCCCCTCGGCCTCACCGACCTCGCCCGGCACGCCGGCGTCTCGGTCCGCACGCTCTCCCGCCGCTTCCACGCCGAGACCGGCGTCAGCCCCCTCCAGTGGCTGCTCCACCAGCGCGTCGAGCGGGCGAAGGAACTCCTGGAGGCCACCTCACTCCCCATGGACCAGCTGGCCCGCGCGAGCGGCCTCGGCACGGCGGACTCACTCCGCCAGCACCTGCTGCGCCGCACGGGGCTCACCCCGAGCGCGTACCGGGCCTCCTTCAACCGCCTGCCGAGCTCCGGTACGCGCTGACGGCCGGGTGCTCCGGCTCACACCGGGGCCGGAAACGGAATGAACCGGGCCGACGGGCGCGTTCCCCAGGGCGTACACACCCCCGTACACCCCACCGGCAACCCCTCGGAGAGAAGTCACATGCGCGTCGAGATCTGGAGCGACATCGCCTGTCCCTGGTGCTACATCGGCAAGGCCCGCTTCGAGAAGGGGCTCGCGGCCTTCGCCCACCGCGACGACGTCGAGGTCGTGCACCGCTCCTTCGAGCTCGATCCGCACCGCGCCAAGGGCGACACCGGTCCGGTCCTGGAGATGCTGGCGAAGAAGTACGGCCGCACCCTCGACGAGGCCCGCGCCATGGAGGCGCACGTCGCGTCGAACGCGCACTCCGAGGGCCTCGCGTACCTGACGGACGGCCGCGACCACGGCAACACCTTCGACATCCACCGGCTGCTGCACCTCGCGAAGGAGCGCGGCCGCCAGAACGAGCTCCTGGACCTGGCCTACCGGGCCAATTTCGCCGAGGAGCGCTCGGTCTTCGACGCCGAGACGCTGGTGGCCCTCGGTGTGGAGGCCGGTCTCGACGAGGCCGAGGTCCGTGCGGTCCTCGCCGACGAGACCGCCTACGCCGAGGCCGTACGGGAGGACGAGCGCGAGGCCGCCGAACTCGGCGCCAACGGTGTGCCGTTCTTCGTCCTGGACCGCCGCTACGGGGTCTCCGGCGGCCAGCCCGCCGAGGTCTTCACCCAGGCCCTGGAGCAGGCCTGGCAGGGCCGCGTCCTCCAGCCGGTCGGCACCGACGCGGAGGTCTGCGGCCCGGACGGCACGTGCGAGGTCCCGCAGGCCTGACGCCCGTCCCCGCAGGGCGGGCCGGACCTGCCCGGCCCTTCGCGGGTCTCGGCGCCGTACGGCTCTGAGACCCGCCCCGCGCGGGCCTCGGCGCCGTACAGCTTCTCACCTGCGGAGACAAGCGCGGCCTGGGGTTCGCCCGCGGTCGAAACGCCATTGACGGGCGATCGCGGGGAATCCAGGGTGGGGCCATGGATTCCCTTGACCAGCCGCTCGGCGGCGCCGAGTTCGCGCCCAAGAAGACCTACCTCAACACCTCCGCCTGCGGCCTGCTGCCCCGCCGGACCATCGAGGCCGTCACCCTCCTCGCCGAGGAGACCGCCGACGGCCGTCCAGACGGCGCCGGCAGCTTCGGCATCGTGGACGAGGCCCGCGCCGCCTTCGGCCGGATCGCCGGCGTCTCCCACGAGCGCGTCGCCGTCGGCAGCTCGGTCGCGGTGCACTGCGGGATGATCGCCCAGTCGCTGCCCGCCGGGTCGGAAATCCTCTTCCCCGAGGGCGACTTCTCCTCCGTCATCACCCCGTTCACGATCCGCGGCGACCTCAAGACCCGCTTCGCGCCCCTGGAGCGGCTCGCCGAGTCCGTCCGCCCCGAGACCGCGCTCGTCGCCTTCTCCGCCGTGCAGTCGGCGGACGGCCGCACGGCCGACTTCTCGGCGATACGGGACGCGGCCGCCGCCCACGGCGCGCGCACCCTCCTGGACGCCACCCAGTCGGCGGGCTGGCTGCCGCTGAACGCGGGGGAGTGGGACTACACCGTCGCCGGCGGCTACAAGTACCTGCTCTGTCCGCGCGGCGCTTCCTTCCTCACCGTCACCGAGGAGGCGCAGGACTCGCTCCTCGCCATCCACGCCAACTGGGTCACGGGCGAGGAGCTGTGGGTGAACAGCTACGGCCCGGTCCGTGAACTGGCCCGCACCGCCCGCCGGTTCGACGAACCGGCGGCGTTCCTCTCGTACCACGGGGCGGCCCGTTCGCTCGCCCTCCTGGAGGAGATCGGCATCGAGCGGATCGAGGCCCACGACAAGGGGCTCGCGGCCCGCTTCCGCTCCGGGCTCCTCGCACTCGGGCACGCGCCGGTCATGGACGACTCGACGGTCGTCGCCGTCCCGGGCCTGGGGGACCGGGCGGACGCCCTGCGCGAGGCGGACGTCCTGCTCTCGGCCCGCGCGGGGAATCTGCGGGCGTCCTTCCACCTGTACAACACGGCGGCCGACGTGGACCGCGTCCTGGAGGTCCTGGCGGGCTGACCGGCACCGGAAGGCCCGGTCCGTGGCGGGCGTTCAGCAGACGGCGCCCGCCTCGCCCGCCTCCTTCGCCAGGTTCTCGCCCACGAGACCCAGCAACCGGGCGAGTTCCGCCCGGTCGGCCGGGGCGAGCCCGGCCAGGGTGCTCTCCTCCAGGTCCGCCCACGCGCCCTCGACCCCGGCGCGGAGGGCGAGGCCCTGCTCGGTCGCCTCGACGAGGACCGCGCGCCGGTCGGCCGGGTCCGGGCTGCGGCGGACATAGCCGCACTGCTCCATGCGCTGGAGCATCTTCGTCACCGTGGACGGGTCGAGTTCGAGCGACTGGATCAGCTCCGACTGGCGGGCCGCCCCGCGGTCCCACAGGCGCATCATCATCAGCTCCTGGCCCGGGTAGAGGCCCAGGTCCCGCAGCCGCCGCGCCATGGCGATCCGATGGAGCCGGGCGACCCGCGCGAGGGTGTGGCTGACGGTTCCGGCGCAGGCCCCGGAGGGCTGCGGCCCGGCGGACGCGGCGGTACAGACGGGGTCGTTTCCTGACATGCGGACTCCTCGGGACGGCTCTCCCCACAGATTACCTTGGTCGGCCAATGAATGGGTTACAGTGGCAATCGGCCCAATTAGTTGGCCGACCACATATTCATGTGAGGGACAGCCGTGACCACTGCATTCGACCCGATCGACCTCGCCGGAACCCGCCTCGCCAACCGCATCGCGATGGCCCCCATGACCCGCAGCCGCGCCAACGGCCGGGACCGCACCCCGCCGGCGATCGTCGCCGAGTACTACGCCCAGCGCGCCTCCGCCGGCCTGATCATCAGCGAAGGCGTCCACCCCGTCCCCGAGGGCCAGGGCTACCCCGACACCCCCGGACTCCACACCCGCGAGCAGATCGCCGCCTGGCGCCAGGTCACCACCGCCGTCCACGAGCGCGGCGGCCGGATCTTCGCCCAGCTCATGCACTCCGGCCGGATCGGCCACCCCGACCTCCTCGACGGGGACCTCCACCCCGTCGGCCCCTCTCCGATCGCCGCCGCCGGCCAGGTCTACACCCACGAGGGCCCCAAGGACTTCGTCGCCCCGCGCGAGCTCACCGGCGACCAGGTGCGCGAGGCGATCGCCGGCTTCGCCTCCGCCGCCCGCAACGCCGTCGAGGCCGGCTTCGACGGCGTCGAGATCCACGGTGCCAACGGCTACCTGATCCAGCAGTTCCTCGCCTCCGGCTCCAACCACCGCGCCGACGAGTGGGGCGGCCCCGTCGAGAACCGCATCCGCTTCGCCGTCGAGGTCGTCAAGGCCGTCGCCGCCGAGATCGGCCCGGAGCGCACCGGCCTGCGCATCTCCCCGGCCAACACCCTCAACGACATCAGCGAGACCGACACCGAGGAGCTCTACACCCGGCTCCTCACCGCGATCGAGCCCGTCGGCATCGCCTACCTCCACGTCCTGGAGACCGGCCCCGAGCGCCGCCCGCTCGTCCTCGACCTGCGCAAGCGCTTCGCCGGCACCTTCATCCTCAACCCGGCCACCGGCACCGACCCGACGGGCGCCGAGTCCCTGGCCCTCATCGAGGACGGCGTCACCGACCTCGTCGCGTACGGCAGGCTGTTCATCGCCAACCCCGACCTGCCCGCCCGCCTCAAGACCGACGGCCCCTACGCCACCCCGGACCCCGCCACCATGTACGCCGGCGGCCCCGAGGGCTACATCGACTACCCCGCGCTGTAAGTCGCGGACACGCGGGAGGGGCGGGGGTCCCGGGACCCCCGCCCCTCCCGCGTACGCACCGCTACCAGGCCTCCGTGACCGCCCGGCGCGCCCCCTCCAGGTCCACCGCGCGACCCGACTCGCCGAGCGCCGCGCCCAGGGCCGCGAGCGAGGACTGCACGGCCCCCGGCGTGGCGTCCACCCCGTAGTGGTTGACCCGGATCATCTCCTTGGCCAGCGCCCCGCCGCCCGCGATCAGCGGCAGCGACGGATCGGCCGCCAGGGCCTTCGCCACCAGCTCCGAGGCGTCGAGACCCGCCGGCACACGCAGCGTCGTCGCCACCGGGGCCGCGTCCTTCGCCTCGTACACGAACGGCTCGAGACCGCCGCCCAGGGCCAGCGCGCCCGCGCGGGTCGCGGCCGCCGCCGAGGCGTGCCGGGCCATCAGCGCGTCCAGGCCCTCGGCCTCGATCCGCTCCACGCAGGCCTCGAGGGCCAGCATCTCCAGCTGCGCCGGAGCGTGCAGCAGGGTCTTGCGGCCGCCGTCGATCCAGCGCTCCTTCCAGTCCAGGAGGGAGAGGTACGAGCGGCGCGGCGCGGCCGGGTTGGCGGCGAACCGCTCCCAGGCCCGCGCGCTCACCGACACCGCCGACACACCGGCGGGGCCGCCCATCGCCTTCTGCGCGCCGATGATGCACATGTCCACGCCCCAGGCGTCCGGCAGCACCGGCTCGGCGCCGATCGACGCCACCGCGTCCAGGTAGAACAGCGCGCCGTGCGCCCGCACGACCTCGCCGATCTCCGCCACCGGGTTGGTGTTCCCGGTGGCCGCCTCGGCGTGCACCAGCGACACGAAGTCGATCTCCGGGTGCTCGGCGAGCGCCCGCTCCACCTGCTCCGCCGTCACGGCGGTGTGGAAGGGCACCTCCAGGTCGACGACGCTCGCCCCGCAGTCCCGCAGCCAGTTCCCGAAGGTCTGCCCGTACGGCCCGGTGACGACGTTCAGCGCGGTCGAACCCGCCCGCGCACCGCTGCGGATGCACCCCTCGAGGGGCAGCAGCGCCTCGCCCTGGGTGATCACCACGTCCTGCTCCGTGGAGAGCAGCGCGGCGACCCGGCGCTCGATCGACGCGAAGTGCGCGGCGGTCAGCGGGGCCAGGTCCAGCAGCGGATGTGTCACGGTCACGGGGGTTCCTTCTTCGGTGTCGCATGCGTGGCGTCTGCATCGGGATGAGGCTCGTGCCAGCGTAAGCGCTCCGCCCGCCGCCGGGCGGGTCAGGGCCGTGCGCCGTCACGGCGGTGTGCGGAAGCTGTCACAGGGCTCGTACCGGTGGGCCCGCACTCTTCCCCCCGCGCCCCGTCGGTGGGATGTTGCGGGCCGGAGCGGCGCCGCACGATGCCGCCGGGGAGAACGGGGTGGACACCATGGTCGGAAGCAGGAGAACGAACGTGAACGACAGAGCGCTGCTGCGCCGGACGGCGGTCGCCGCCGCGGCCCTCGCCGTCACCGCACCGCTGACCCTCTGCGCGGCGGGAAACGCGGGAGCGGCCGGGACGTCGCGGACGGCGGTGGCGTCGGGGTCGGCAGTGGTCTCGGGGACGGCAGTGGTCTCGGGGACGGCGGTGGCGTCGGGGTCGGCAGCGGCCTCGGGTGCGGCAGCGACGGCAGGAGCGGCAGGGGACTCGGGGACGGCCGTGACGTCCGGCGCGGCCGAGGCGGCGGCCGCGGCCATCGCCGCGTGGTCGGCGATCGGCCACCCGATCGTCTTCGCCCGCTACGACGCGACGGACTCCATCGAGGACCTGTACGGGATCTCCCCGCTCGGCACCCCGCCCGTCCAGCTCACCCACACGCCCACCGTCAGCGACGTGATGCCCAGCTGGTCCCCTGACGGCAAACGGGTGGCGTTCCTCCGGCAGAGCCTCGACGGCGCGATCGACGGCATCTGGACGATGAACTCCGCGGGCGGCGACCTGAAGCTCGTGCCCGGCACCAAGGGGGCCTCCGACCCGGCCTGGTCCCCGGACGGCACGCGGATCGCCTACTCCCGGCCGGTCGACTCCCAGCGCGAGATCTACGTGGCCGACATCGACGGCACCCCCGCCACCCGGCTCACCACCACCGCCGCGGACGAGTTCCACCCGACCTGGTCCCCGGACGGCAAGAACCTGGCGTTCAGCCGCACGGACACGTCCGGAGGCAGCCGGCTGGTACGGATCCAGCTGTCCACCCTGGTCCAGACGCCGATCACCGCGGCGGGCTCCCAGGACTGGACGCCCGACTGGTCGCGCGGCAACCGGATCGCCTTCAGCCGCCTGGACGCAACCGGCTTCGCCCACCTCTACGTGATCAACCCCGACGGCACCGGAGCGCTGCCCATCACCTCGGCCGCGGCCCACGACAAGTTCCCCTCCTGGTCGCCGGACGGCAGGCGCCTGGTCTTCACCCGCGGCGGCACCGACGACGCGGACCCCGAGCACCTCTTCCTGGTGCGGGCCGACGGCACCGGCCTGAAGCAGCTCACCAAGACCGCCTCGCACGACCTGGAGGCCGACTGGCGCCCGTGACCGGCCCCCTCGACAGGGCTCGTAGAGTGCGGGTATGAGCGATCACGAGGTGCTGCACGTGAAGGGGCGGGTGCTCGTCGGCCCGGAGGACGTCCGCGACGAACTGTGGTGCGTCGACGGGCGGATCACCTTCGAGCGGCCCGCCGCCGAGGCCGTGACCGTCGAGGGCTGGGTGCTCCCCGGCCTCGTCGACGCCCACTGCCACGTCGGGCTCGACCGGCACGGGCCGGTCGACGAGGCCACCAGCGAGAAGCAGGCCCTCACCGACCGGGACGCCGGCACCCTGCTCGTCCGGGACGCGGGCTCGCCCTCCGACACCCGCTGGATCGACGAGCGCGAGGACCTCCCGAAGGTCATCCGGGCGGGCCGGCACATCGCCCGCACCCGCCGTTACATCCGTAACTACGCCCACGAGATCGAGCCCGCCGACCTCGTCGCGTACGTCGGCCGGGAGGCCCGCCGCGGCGACGGCTGGGTCAAGCTCGTGGGCGACTGGATCGACCGCGAGGCCGGCGACCTCACCGCCTGCTGGCCGCGCCCCGAGGTCGAGGCGGCCATCGCGGAGGCGCACCGGCTCGGCGCCCGCGTCACCGCGCACTGCTTCGCCGAGGACTCGCTGCGGGACCTCGTGGAGGCGGGCATCGACTGCATCGAGCACGCGACCGGGCTCACGGAGGAGACGATCCCGCTCTTCGCGGAGCGGGGCGTCGCCATCGTCCCGACCCTGGTGAACATCGCGACCTTCCCGCACCTCGCGGACGGCGGCCAGGAGAAGTTCCCCCGCTGGTCGGCCCATATGCGCCGGCTCCACGAGCGGCGGTACGACACGGTCCGCGCCGCCTTCGACGCGGGCGTCCCGGTCTTCGTCGGCACCGACGCGGGCGGCTCGCTCGCCCACGGCCTGGTCGCCGAGGAGGTCGAGGAGCTCACCAAGGCCGGTATCCCGCCGATCGACGCGCTCGCGGCCACCGCCTGGGGAGCGAGGGCCTGGCTGGGCCGCCCCTCCCTGGAGGAGGGCGCCCCGGCCGACCTCGTCGTCTACGGCGAGGACCCGCGCGCGGACGTCCGCGTCCTCGCGGCACCGCGCCGGATCGTCGTCAACGGCCGGGTGGTGGGCTGAGCCCCACGCACGGCCGTCCGGCGGGTCCGGGCCGGACGCCGGGCGTCAGCGGCCGGGGGGCGGTCTGAGCCCCCCACACGGCCGTCCGGCGGGTCCGGGCCGGGCCCCGGCCGTCAGCGGCTGAGGAATCCGAGCCGGGCCCGCTTCTCCGGGATGAAGACCTCCGGCAGGTCCACCTCGGGGAGCACGACCTCGGGCCCCAGCTCGAAACCGGCGCGCACGAGCCGGGCGAGCGCCTTCTCGTTGGCGGCGTCCGGGTCGACGACGATCCGGGTGCGGTCGGTCAGCGTGAAGTCGACGAGCGCGACGAGCAGCAGGCCGGTGAAGCCGGGCTCCGGAGCGAGCCCCGGCGCCACGAGCAGGTGCACGCCGATGTCGCCCGGAAGCACCTCGTAGCACTCGCTCACCCGGTCGGCCTCGGGGTCGTACGTCTGGAAGAGGGCGACCGGCTCCCCGTCCCGGCTGACCAGGTAACCGTGGTGCGTGGTCAGCGAGTCGAGGTGCGCGTAGATCTCCCGGACCTGCTCGACGGTGGTCCCGGCCATGCCCCAGAAGCGGGCGCGTTCCTCGTTGACCCAGCCGTGCAGGAGCGGGGCGTCGCCGTCGGGGTCGACGGGCCGGACCGTGACGGTTCCGAAGCCCTCGACGGTCTGGACGTGTACGGCGGCGGTGGTCATCCCTGCTCCTTGGTGAGGTTCTGCCAGTCGGTGGTGACGGGGGCGAGCTCGCCCCGCAGCCACAAGGGGAGTTGGTCGCGGTGGTGCGGGTCGCCGGGGACTCCGGAGGCGCCGAACGGCACGATCCAGCGGCTCCGCTGCCGGTCGGCGAGGTCCCAGACGTAGCGCGCGGCGGAGGCGCGGGCGCTGCGGTCGGTCCAGCCGGGCACGCTGGACGTGGAGAACACGCAGTCGTGGTCCCCGCCGAGGCCCGGCCACTGCTCGTCGTCGGGATCGGGCAGCGCCTGCCAGGGCGCGAGCCGGTGGGTCACGCCCCAGGCGGCGGGCGGCTCACCGGCCGCCGTCTCCTCGAGGGCCTCGCGCACGATCCGGTCGACGTCGCCGGCGGGCACGGGCCCGGCGACGAGCAGCGTCTCCAGGGCGAAGGCGACGCGCGCCCCGAGCCCGAGCCAGGGCCGGAAGAGCTCGGGGTACGGGGCGGGTTCGCGCAGCGCCGCGAAGGCCTCGTGCGCGGTGAGGCGGCGGACGACGGCCCCGCGCACGGCCGCGTACAGACCGGCGTCCGGACTGTCGGCGTCCATCCGCCGGTCCCAGGCGAGCAGCCGTTCCCGGACGCCCGCGCCGGCGGGGGAGAGGCCCGGGCCCGTGCGGCGTACGGCGTCCAGGAGGGGGGCCGCCGAGGGGGTGTCGGTGTCCGAGTGGATCGCGGCCGTCGTCTCCGGCGTCCAGTCCGCCGAGGCGCCGAGCAGCGCCTCGATCCGGGCCGCCCGGTGCGGCGGCGCGAACTCGACGCCCAGGGGGGCGGCCAGGCCTCGGGCGTTGGCCATCACGGCGTGGCCGTCGACCTCGGCGCGGGGCAGCGGCGCCGGGGCGTCGGCCCAGGCGTGCGCCGGGTCCCAGGCGGGCACGACGCGCAGGGAGTTGGCCCGGTGGCGTACGGGGACGTGTCCTGCGACCCGGTGCAGGAGGCCGCCCGCGGTGTCGGCGGCCTGGACGACGTTCACGGGCTCGACCCAGCCGTCGAGGGCCGCGTCCACGTCGGCGACGGTGCGGGCGCGAAGCAGCGCGGGCAGCACCCCGAAGCCGAGCTCACCGGTGACCCGCGGCGGGTACCGCAGGGCGAGCGCCTCCCGGACGCCGGTCGCGTCCCCGCCCGTGTCCGCCTCCGCGTCGATGATGACCGGCCCGCGGGCGGTTTCGATCACCTCGACGACCACCGGGTCCGCGCCCGCGACCTCGATCGTCTCCGCATGTGCGGCCGCCGGGGCCCAGCCGTCCGGGCCGAGGGCCTCCACGGTGCCGTCGGGGAGCCGGCGCAGCCGTTCCCGGTAGAGGTCCTGGTAGTCGGCCATCGCGTTGGTGATCGCCCAGGCCACCGGGCCGGTGTGGCCGAAGTGGGCGAGTCCGGGGACGCCGGGCACGGCGAGGCCGACCACGTCGTACGCGGGGCAGGCGAGCCGGATCTGCTGGTAGACGCCGGGGGCCTCGATGAACCGGTGCGGGTCGCCGGCCACCAGGGCCGCCCCGCTCGCGGTGCGTCCGCCGGACACGACCCAGCCGTTGGAGCCGGCGGTGCCGGGGCCGTCGGTGGCGAAGAGCTCCGTCCACTCCTCGCCGAGCCGCCGGGCGACCTCGTCCCGCCACAGCTTGGTGGGGAAGCCGGCGAAGAGGATGTGGGTGGAGAGCCAGACGGCGAGCGGCGTCCAGGGCTCCCAGCGGCCGGGCGCGAGGCCGGTGTCGGCGAACTCGGGTGCGCGGCCCGCGCCTTCGGCGAGACCGTCGTTGACCCCGTCCACGTACGCGCGTACCCACGCGGCCGTCGGCGCGTCGGTCGCGTCCAGCCGCTCGAAGCAGCGGCGGGCGGTGTCGGCGATCCTGACCCGGCGGGCGAAGGTGTCCCAGCCGAGCTCGGCGCCACCGAGGAAGGCGGCGGTGGTGCCCTGCGCCCGGTGGCGCTCGACCTCCAGCTGCCAGGCGCGGTCGCGGGCGGTGACCCGCCCCTGGGCGAAGGCGAGTTCGTCCGGGTCCGCGGCGCGCAGATGGGGGACGCCCCAGGCGTCCCGGTAGACCTCGATGCTCACGCTCACGGAGCCCTTTCTTAGGTTAGGCTGGCCTAAATTAGCCTACAGGAGTCCGGACCTCGCTCCTCGCGCCAGGTTGACGATCCGTGACCCGGGAGCCACGCGGCTCGTTCTCACCCCTCCCGCACACCCGGCGCCGTACGAAACGCGCGGGAAAACCGAGAACGGTTGTGTCGAGAAAAATCGAAAATGAACACGGAAACCCCCCTTTGGAGTGAACTCACGCCAGGCGACTGCCGGTTCACTCTCCGTGCGTAAAGATTCCGGTGTCTCAAGTCGCCGAGGCCGCGCCGACCCACCGTCCCCGTGGTGAGCGGCCGGCGACGCCATGTCTCCTGTGGGGGTTCCACCATCTTGAACAGCAACACCTTCCGCATGCCCGTACGTCGCTCCGCCGCCGCCGCGACCGTCGCCGCCCTGGCCGTCGGCCCCGTGCTCCTCGCGGCCCCCGCGGCGCACGCCACGGGCGGCGAAGGGCGCGCCACCGCCGCCGTGCTGCGGGCCGGCCTCGACGTCTCCCTGCTCGGCAAGACCGTGAACGTGCCGGTGCGCGCCTCCCTCAACGAGGTCGAGGCGCCCGAGACCGAGAACGAGACCGCGCTCTCCGTGAAGGTGCAGGGAGCCGAGGGCGGCAAGCCGGTCGACCTCCTCAAGGCCGACGTCGCCACCGCGGACGCCACCGTGGGCGACAAGAAGGCCGAGGGGTACGTCAACCTCGTCAAGGCCCGGGTCCACGTCCCCGGCATCCCGCTGCTCTCCCTCATCGAGGTCGAGAAGGTCACCTCCAAGGCGCTGTGCGAGGTGGGGAAGAAGCCGGTCGCCCAGTCCAACGTCCTCGGCCACGTCACCGTGTTCGGCAAGAAGACCACCCTGTCCGCGGCCGGCCGGACCCAGGTGAGCGTGCCGGGCGTCGGCCAGGTCACCCTTGACCTCTCCCGTACGTCCACGACCTCCCGCACCGCCGCCGCCACGGCCCTCGAACTCAAGGTGGAGGTCAACCCGCTGAAGCTCGGCGTCGCCGAGGTCAACGGCACCGTGACCCTCGCCGAGGCCACCTGCGAGACGCCCAAGGGCACGACCCCGACCGAGAAGCCCACGCAGAAGCCCACCGAGAAGCCGACCGAGCGGCCCACCCAGCAGCCCAGCGAGCGGCCCACGCAGCAGCCCTCGGTCGAGCCGAGCGATGCCGGCGGCATCAAGACCAACAACGGCGGCACCACGCCCACCGAGAACCTCGCCGAGACCGGCGGCAGCTCCACCACCCCGTACATCGCGGCCGGAGCGCTCGCCCTCCTCGTCGCCGGCGGAGGCGCCCTCGCCGTGACCCGCTCGCGCGCCCGCAACCGCGGCTGACGGCCCGAGGGGGAAGCGCCCGGGGGCGCGGGGAGGGAAACCAGGGTCCGGGGAGGGCGGCGGTGACGACACCGCCCTCCCCGGACCCTTCCGCGTACCTCAGGCCGTGCGGCTCAGCCGCAGATCAGCAGTGCCTGGTCGAGCGCCTGCAGGAAACGGTTCGTCGTCGCCCGGTCCCGGACCGCGAGCCGCAGCCAGTGCCGGTCGAGCCCCGGAAACGTGTCGCCCCGGCGGACCGCGAACCCCAGGGCCCGCAGCCGCTCCCGCACCACGTCCGCGCCGTCGGTCCGCAGCAGGACGAAGGGCCCCTCCGCCCCCGCCACCGTCCGCACCTCGTCGAACTCGGCGAGCCCGGCCAGCAGATGGGCCCGCTCCACCCCGATCCGGTGCGCCGCGTGCTCCGCCTCCGCGAGCGCCGCCCGCGACATGCAGGCCTCCGCCGCCACCAGGGCCGGCGTCGACACCGGCCACAGCGGCTGCGTCCGCTCCAGGGCCGCGATCGTCTCCGGCTCGGCCAGCACGTACCCGATCCGCAGGCCGGCGAGCCCCCAGGTCTTGGTGAGGCTCCGCAGCACCACGAGCCCCGGCACGTCCGTCCGCCCGGCCAGCGACTCCCGCTCGCCCGGCACCGCGTCCATGAACGCCTCGTCCACCACCAGCACCCGCCCCGGCCGGGCGAGCGCCGCGATCGAGGCGGCCGGATGCAGCACCGAGGTCGGGTTCGTGGGGTTCCCGATCACCACCAGGTCGGCGTCCTCGGGAACCGCCGCCGGATCCAGCCGGAAACCGTCCTCCTTGCGCAGCAGCACCCGGCCCACCTCGTGCCCGGCGTCCCGCAGCGCCGCCTCCGGCTCGGTGAACTGGGGGTGCACCACCACCGGCCGCCGCACCGGCAGCGCCCGCGCCAGCAGCACGAACGCCTCCGCCGCACCCGCCGTGAGCAGCACCCGGTTCGACGGCAGGTCGTGCCGCTCGGCGACCGCCGCCCGCGCGGCCCGGCCGTCCGGATAGGCCGCCAGCCCGGTCAGCGAGTCGGCGATCCGCTCGCGCAGCCAGTCCGGCGGCGTGTTCGTCCGGACGTTGACCGCCAGATCGATGAGTTTCTCGTCCCTGACCTCGGCGTCACCGTGGTGGCGCAGGTCGTGGGCGTCGCTGTCCGTGTGGGTGTCCATGGCCGCCGTCGTGTGGGGGGTGGGGATGGTGGGGGGTGAGCCAGGCTCGCCAGCGATGTACCCGTGCGTCAAGGGCAACAACCGTGCGACGGACGTCACTTCGTTCGGACGAAACGGGAGGAAACCGGCGATCGCGCAGGTCACGCGCCGAGATTTCCGCTTCGGCACGAGCAGCACGGGGCCGGCTCGACGGTCGGATTCCGTTTCCGTACGCGCAGGCGTGCCCGTGGCCGGTTCCGTACGTGCGTGCGTGCCTGTGGCCGGTTCCCTACACGCGCGCGTGCCCGCCTCCGCATCCCCGGCCGCCGTCTCTGTGGCCGTCTCCGTCTCCGTACCCGCACCCGCCGCGAGCAGCGCCGCCGCCTCCGCCACGGACGCCGTGCCCGTCGCGGCCAGCGGCAGGGCCGAGGGATGCGGTACGGGAACGGCCGCCAGCTCGTCGGCCGTGAACCCGCGCACCGGCACCCCGAGCGCCGCGGCGGCCGCCACGATCCCCGGCTCCGCAGCCCGCGCGTCGAGCGTGGCCAGCGACCCGGCATCGGCGCGCGTCAGACCCGCCTCGCTCAGGCACGCGTCCACGAGCGCGAGGACCTCGGACACCGGCACGCCCGACCGGGCCCCGACGCCGAGGTGCGCGGACGCCGTCCCATCCGATAGCAAAGGCCCATGGCTGTAGTCGTCGCGCTCGGCGCGTTCCTGATGACGCTCTTCGGCGGCTGGGTCGCCGGGCGCGTCACCGACCGCCGCCACCTCGTCCTCGGCCTCGCCGGCGGGCTCATGCTCGGCGTTGTCGGACTCGACCTCCTGCCGGAGGCCCTGGAGGCCGCCGGGAAGAAGGTCTTCGGCGTCCCCGAGGCCCTGCTGCTCTTCGTCGGAGGCTTCCTCTTCGCCCACGTCGTCGAGAGGCTGCTCGCCGTCCGCCGCGCCGCCCACGGCGTCGGAGCGGACGAAAGGGTTCCGCAGGTCGGCCTGACGGCCGCCGCCGCGATGGTCCTGCACAGCCTCATGGACGGCGTCGCGCTCGGCGCCGCCTTCCAGGTCGGCGGCGGCATGGGCGCCACCGTCGCCCTCGCCGTCATCACCCACGACTTCGCCGACGGCTTCAACACGTACACGATCACGAGCCTCTACGGAAACGCCCGCCGCAAGGCCCTCGCGATGCTCGTCGCGGACGCCGTCGCCCCGCTCGTCGGCGCCGGACTCGCCACGCTGTTCACCCTTCCGGAGGAACTGCTCGGCTGCTATCTCGGATTCTTCGGCGGCGCACTGCTCTACCTCGCCGCCGCCGAGATCCTGCCGGAGGCCCACCACGCGCATCCGGCCCGCTCCACCCTGCTGTGCACGGTGGCGGGCGTGGCCTTCATCTGGCTCGTGGTGGGCGTCTCGGGCGGCTGAACTCACGCGCAGTGCTCCACGAACCGCGCGGCGACCTCCGGGGACCCCGCCCAGTGGGTGTGCACATAGCTGGCGTGCACCCCGCCCTGCACGAAGCCCTCCACGCGCCGCTCCGGCTGCCGCAGACCCCAGGCCGCCAGCGGCCCGGCGCCCGGCTCGATCACGGTGCGGTGGAACTCGTGCCCGCGCAGCCGCGCCCCGGCCGGCGCGAGGACGCTGTCGCTGACGGCCACCGCGTCCCGGTAGCCGAGCGTCAGACGCTCCGACATGCGCGCGTCGGCGTCGAGCACGCCGCACATCGGGTGCCCGTCGAGCGACCGCGCCAGGTACAGCAGGCCGGCGCACTCGGCGGCGACGGGCGCGCCCGTCGCGGCGAGCTCCGCCACGGCCTTGCGCAGCGGCTCGTTGGCGGAGAGCTGCTCGCCGTACATCTCGGGGAAGCCGCCGCCGATGACGAGCCCGCGGGTCCCCTCGGGGAGGGCCTCGTCCCGGAGCGGGTCGAAGGTGACGACCTCGGCGCCGGCGGCGCGCAGGAGCTCGGTGTGCTCGGCGTACGAGAACGTGAACGCCGCCCCACCGGCGACGGCTACGACAGGCCGCGTTGTGGGCATTCGTTCCGCCGGGGCGGAACGGGTGGGCACAACGGAACCACCGGCGTGCAGCCGCTCCCCGACCTCAGCCACCCACGGCTCGACGCCCAACGGCGGCGCCGACCGCGCAAGCGCAAGCAGCGCCTCCAGGTCGCACCCCTGCCGCACCTGCTCCGCCTGAGCCGCGACAGCGGCAACCGCGGCGGCCTGCCGCTCGGCCACCGGCACAAGCCCCAGGTGCCGCGAAGGCGTGGCCACGGCAGGTGCCCGCCGCAGGACGCCAAGCACCGGCACCCCCGACTCCCCGAGCGCCTCCCGCAGCAGGTGCTCGTGCCGGTCCGTCGCGACCTTGTTGAGGATCACGCCCCCGATCCGCACCTCCGGGTCCCAGGACGCGAAGCCGTGCACGAGCGCCGCCACCGACCGCGACTGCGAGGACGCGTCGACGACCAGCACCACCGGCGCCTTGAGCAGCTTCGCCACCTGCGCGGTGGACGCCAGCTCGCCCTGGTCGGCGGCGCCGTCGTACAGGCCCATGACGCCCTCGACCACGGCCAGGTCGCAGCCGCGCGACCCGTGCAGGAAGAGCGGCGCGATCTGCCCCGTACCGCACATGTACGCGTCGAGGTTGCGGCCCGGACGGCCGGTCGCGAGCGCGTGGTAGCCCGGGTCGATGTAGTCGGGGCCGACCTTGTGCGGGGAGACGGCCAGACCACGGCCGGCGAACGCGGCCATGAGGCCGGTCGCGACCGTGGTCTTGCCCGCGCCGGAGGACGGCGCGGCGATGACGAGACGTGCTACCACTCGATGCCCCGCTGGCCCTTCTGACCGGCGTCCATCGGGTGCTTGACCTTGGACATGTCGGTGACGAGATCCGCGAAGTCGAGCAGCTCCTGCGGCGCGTTGCGGCCGGTGATGACGACGTGCTGCTGACCCGGACGGTCGCGCAGCACCTCGACGACCTCCTTGACGTCGATCCAGCCCCAGTGCAGCAGGTAGGCGAACTCGTCGAGGACGTAGAACTTGTACTTCTCCTCGGCGAGGTCCCGCTTGACCTGCTCCCAGCCCTCGCGGGCCTTGTCCTCGTGGGACTGCTCGCCCTCGGCGACCTCGCGCTGGATCCAGGACCAGCCCTCGCCCATCTTGTTCCAGGTGACCGTGCCGCCCTTGCCGGTCTCGCCGAGCGCCTTGAGGGCGTTCTCCTCGCCGACCTTCCACTTGGCGGACTTCACGAACTGGAACACCCCGATGGGCCAGCCCTGGTTCCAGGCGCGCAGCGCCATGCCGAACGCGGCGGTCGACTTCCCCTTGCCGACGCCGGTGTGGACCATCACCAGGGCCCGGTTGCGGCGCTGACGGGTGGTGAGACCGTCGTCGGGTACGACGGTCGGCTGTCCCTGCGGCATTAAGCGGCCCTCCTGATGGCGTTGTCTGCTTGTACGTCTCTGACGAGGCCGGCGATCGAGTCGGCGCGCAGCTCGTCCAAGGTGACGGCGGTGCCGCCGAGTTCACGTGCCAGGGTCCCCGCGAGTCCGAGCCGCACCGGCCCGGTCTCGCAGTCGACGACCACGCTCGCCGTGCCGTCGGCGGCGTGCAGCCGCGCGGCCCGGGCCGCGAGCGCCACGGGGTCGGCGCCGCCGCCGGTCGCCCGTCCGTCGGTCACGACGACGAGCAGCGGTCGGCGCGAGGGGTCCCGGAGCCGTTCGACCCGCAGCACGTCATGGGCCTTGAGGAGCCCGGCGGCGAGCGGCGTACGGCCTCCGGTCGGCAGCTTCTCCAGGCGGGCGGCGGCCGCGTCCACGGACGAGGTCGGCGGCAGCGCGACCTCGGCGTCCCGCCCCCGGAAGGTGACGAGACCGACCTTGTCGCGCCGCTGGTAGGCGTCGAGCAGCAGCGAGAGCACGGCGCCCTTGACGGCGCTCATCCGCTGCCGGGCGGCCATCGACCCGGAGGCGTCCACGGCGAAGAGCACCAGGTTCCCCTCGCGCCCCTCCCGGGTCGCCTGCCGCAGGTCGTCCCGCCGGACGACGAGCCCGGGCCCGGACCGGCCGCGCGCCCGCTGGTGCGGGGCGGCGGCCTGGACGGTCGCGGCCAGGTGCAGCTTGGTCAGCGCGCCCCGGGGCCGGGTGGATCCGGTCGTACGGCCGTGCTCGGTGCGGGCGCGGGAACGGCGACCGGCCGCACCCTCGCCGAGACCGGGCACGCTCAGCACCTTCGTACGGAAGGGCTCGCCGGCCTTCACGGCGGCGCGCTCACCGGCACCGGAGCCGGGGCCCTGCGGGGCGGGGGAGGGCGCGCTCTCCGGGACCTCGGCGGACTCGGGCGCGGGACCGTCGGGCCCGTCACCCTGAGGCGGAACGCCCCCGCCGCCCCCGCCCGGACCGCCGTCACCCGGGCCGTCCGGCTCGGGATCGTCGTCCGGTGCGTCCCCCTTGAACTGCTCCAGGGTCTCGTCGAGCTTGTCCTCGTCGAGGCCGGGCGCGTCGAAGGGCGAGCGCCGGCGGCGGTGGGGGAGGGCCAGGAGCGCGGCCTGCCGGACGTCCTCCGAGGTGACCTCGGTCCGTCCCGCCCAGGCGGCCAGCGCGGTCGCGGTCCGGGCCATCACGATGTCGGCGCGCATGCCGTCCACCTCGAACGCGGCGCAGGTCGCGGCGATCTGGAGCAGCACGGCGTCGGTGAGGGTCACCTGCGGCAGCAAGGCCCGGGCGGCGACGATCCGTTCGCGCAGGGCGGCCTCCTCGGCGGCCCAGCGGGCGGCGAAGGCGGCCGGGTCGTCCTCGAACGCGAGCCGCCGACGGACGACCTCGACGCGCTGCTCGGGGTCCCGCGAGGCGGCGACCTCGACGGTGAGACCGAAGCGGTCGAGGAGCTGGGGCCGGAGCTCGCCCTCCTCGGGGTTCATGGTCCCGACGAGCAGGAAGCGGGCGGCGTGCCGCACGGAGACGCCTTCGCGCTCGACGTGGGAGGCGCCCATGGCGGCTGCGTCGAGCAGGTGGTCGATGAGGTGGTCGCTGAGCAGGTTGACCTCGTCGACGTACAGGATGCCCCGGTGCGCGGCGGCGAGGAGCCCCGGCTCGAAGGCCTTCACGCCCTCGGCGAGGGCCTTCTCGATGTCGAGCGAGCCGACGAGCCGGTCCTCGGAGGCGCCGACGGGCAGCTCGACCATCCGCGCGGCACGCGTGGTGCCGGGTGCGTCGCCGTGCGGCCCGTCCGGGCAGCCGGGGTCGGGGGAGGCCGGGTCACAGCTGAACCGGCACCCCGCGACCACCGGAACCTCCGGCAGCAGCTCGGCGAGCGCCCGGACGGCGGTGGACTTGGCGGTCCCCTTCTCGCCGCGCACGAGCACCCCGCCCACGGCCGGGCTGACGGCGTTCAGCAGCAGGGCGAGCCGCAGATCGTCCATGCCGACGACGGCGGTGAACGGATACCGGGTGCTCATCGGGTGGTCGCTCCTTCGATAGGTACGGGAGTGGGGGAGGAGGGGGCGCTCACGGCGCACCCGGCGGCACGAACGGCAGCCCCTCCGGCGCGCCGTTCTCGATCAGCCGCAGCAGCGCGTCCGTGTCCGCGTGTTCCTCGATGAGGTCGCCGAGGCGGTCGAGCTGTTCCTCCCGCAGCGCGCCGAACGACGTGTCGGGCGCCGGGACGAACCGGCGTCCCGCCGCCGCCGCGACCTCCCGCAGGAACGCCCGGCGGAAGCCGTCGCTCTCCAGCGAGCCGTGCCAGTGGGTACCCCACACGGAGCCGACCCGGCACCCGTCGAGGAACGGTTCACCGCCGTCCACGGTGGCGACGCCGTGGTGGATCTCGTACCCCTCGACCCGCTCGCCGAGCGCCTCGCCGACCGGCCGGGCGAGGGTCTTCTCGACCCCGAACCGCACCCGTACGGGCAGCAGCCCGAGACCGTCGACGACACCCGCCTTCGACTCGACCTCGTCCTCGATGCGCTCGGCCAGGGCCTGGAAGCCGCCGCAGATGCCGAGCACCGGCCGGCCCTCGGCCGCGCGCCGGACGAGGGCGTCGGCGAGCCCCCGCTCCCGCAGCCACGCCAGCGCCTTGACCGTGCCCCGGGTGCCCGGCACGACGACGAGGTCGGCGTCGACGACTTCCTCGGGCCGGTCCACGAAGCGGACGACGACGCCGGGTTCGGCGGCGAGCGCGTCGACGTCCGTGAAGTTGGACATCAGCGGTACGGCGCAGACGGCGACCCGCAGCACGTCCGCGCCGACCGGCGGCGCGACGACCGACTCGCGGACGGTGCCGCGCAGGGAGACCCGCAGGCCGTCCTCCTCGTCGATGCCGAGCCCGTGCGCGTACGGCAGGACACCGAAGGTCCGGCGTCCGGTGAGCCCGTGCAGCATGTCGAGCCCGGGTTCGAGCAAGGACACGTCGCCCCGGAACTTGTTCACCAGATACCCCGCCACGAGCGCCTGGTCCTCGGGCGCGAGGAGCGCCGTCGTCCCGAAGAACTGGGCGAAGACCCCGCCCCGGTCGATGTCCCCGACCACGACGACGGGCAGCTTCGCGGCGCGCGCGATGCCCATGTTCACGATGTCCGTGCGCCGCAGGTTGATCTCGGCCGGACTTCCCGCCCCCTCGCAGATCACGGCGTCATACGTGCCCCGGAGCTCCTCCAGGCACGCCATCACCGGTTCGAAGAGCGTCTGCTGCCGGCCCCCGTGGTAGCCGCGGGCGCTCATCTCGCCGACCGGCCTGCCCATGAGGACGACCTGGCTGGAGCGGTCGCTGCCGGGCTTGAGCAGCACCGGGTTCATCAGGGCGGTGGGTTCCACCCGGGCCGCCTGCGCCTGCATGGCCTGCGCGCGGCCGATCTCGGCGCCCTCCCGCGTGACGAAGGAGTTGAGGGACATGTTCTGTCCCTTGAACGGTGCGACCTTGATGCCCTGCCGGACCAGCCAGCGGCAGATGCCGGCCGTGACGACGCTCTTGCCCGCGTCGGACGTGGTCCCGGCGACGAGCAGCCCCCCACCCCTCATGCGTTCCTCCGCTTCAGCGCGCTCGCGATCATGCGGCCGCCGACGCAGGCGGCCAGGGTCAGTCCGGTGATCCGGCGGGAGAGCCGGACCGCGCGGTCGATGTCGGCGACCTCGACGGGCCGCCCCTCGCCGTTGAGGACGGGCCGGTGCTCGACCCGTCCGGCGTACGAGAGGGTGCCCCCGAGCCGCACGCCGAGGGCGCCCGCGAAGGAGGCCTCGACCGGTCCGGCGTTGGGGCTCGGGTGCTTGGCGGCGTCCGCCCGCCAGGCCCGTACGGCTCCGCGCGGATCGCCGCCGGCGACCGTCGCCAGGGCGGCCGTCAGCCGGGCCCCGGGCCAGCCGGCCACGTCGTCGAGGCGGGCAGAGGCCCAGCCGTACCGGCGGTACCGGGGGGACTTGTGGCCGACCATCGCGTCGAGGGTGTTCACCGCGCGGAAGCCGACCAGCCCCGGCACGCCCGCGACCGCTCCCCAGAAGAGGGCGCCCACGACGGCGTCGGAGGTGTTCTCGGCGACGGACTCGACGACCGCGCGGGCCATCGCGGGACCGTCGAGGGACTGCGGGTCGCGGCCGCACAGGTGCGGGAGCCGTTCCCGGGCGACCTCCAGGTCCCCGGCGGCGAGGGCGCCGCCGATCGCGCGGGCCTCGCGCCCCAGGGTCGTACCGCCGACGACGGCCCAGACCGAGGCGGCTGTGAGGGCGACGGAGGCGGCGCGGCTGCCCCGTACCGCACGGGCGGCGAGGGCGCCGGCCGTGACGGTGGCACCGGCGCACACGGCGGTGTGCAGGGCGCCCCAGCCGCGGTGGTCGTGCCAGAGGGCCTTCTCGACCCGGCTCGCGGCCCGGCCGAAGGCGGCGACGGGGTGTCCGCGGCGGGGATCGCCGAGGAGCAGGTCGACGGCGAGACCGGCGGCCGCGCCGTACGCGAATCCGTCCGGGGCGAGGCGGCTGGCTCTGGAGCGGATGGGGCTGCGGCCGGGCATGGCGCTGTGTCCTCACTCAGGGTCCGCGCCCTGGATCGACGTGACCGGCGGCGAGAGTTCCTGACTCCCGGACCCTTGGGATCCGGTCACAGTGGCGGGACCGCGCCGGAATCGCACCGGACTTCCTCTACTGCCGCCGTAATGGCCTCGGCAGTCCACCACGGCCCGAGAACAGCCGTCAACTCACCCTTGACCTGCACCGCGTCACTGTGCGAAGCACCACAAACACGACGGCGGGGCGGTCCGCACCCGAAGGTGCGGACCGCCCCGCCGGTCACGCCCGACGCGTCAGGCGACGATCATGTAGATGCCGTACCCCACGGCCGCGACGCACAGGGCGAAGCAGGCGTAGGCGCCGGTGCGGGCCAGGGTGGCGGAGCCTCCCTGGGCGGCGGCCTCCTCCTGCTTGGAGAGGCCGACGACACCGAGGGTGAAGAGGCCCACGAGGGCGACGGTCGCCACGAGGCTGACTCCGAAGACGGAGCCGAGAGCTGCCCAGTCGATCTTCATGCTTGGTTCCAGTTCCTTAGACCGCGGCGGTGGCCGGGGGAGCGGCCGGGTCCGTGGGGGCCGGCGCGGGGATGGTGGTCTTCAGGTCCTCGTCCGCGACGGCGGCGACGGAACCGGCCGGCGGCGGGGTGACGGCGGCCATCGCGGTGGTCACGACACCCGCGCTCTCGGCCTCGACCTCGTTGACGTTGGTGTGGTCGACCACCTCGCGGCGGGAGACCAGCCAGATGCCGATGCAGGAGGCCACCAGGAAGGCGGCGACGACGTAGACGCCCCAGGCGCCCTGGCGGGCGACGAACTCGGCTCCCGCGGCGACCAGGGCCGCGGCCGGCAGGGTCAGGCCCCAGGCGACGAACATCCGGGTGGCGGTCGACCAGCGGACGACACCGCCCTTGCGGCCCATGCCCGCGCCCATGACGGCGCCGGAGACGGAGTGCGTGGTCGAGAGGGAGAAGCCGAGGTGCGAGGAGGCCAGGATGACCGTGGCCGCGCTGGTCTGGGCGGCGAAGCCCTGCTGCGGCTGGAGGTCCGTGAGGCCCTTGCCCATGGTGCGGATGATGCGCCAGCCGCCGAGGTACGTGCCGAGCGCGATCGCGGTGCCGGCGGAGACGATGACCCAGACCGGCGGGTTGGCGCCGGAGGGGAGGGAGCCGCCGGCGACCAGGGCCAGGGTGATGATGCCCATCGTCTTCTGGGCGTCGTTGGTGCCGTGGGCGAGGGAGACGAGACCGGCGGAGGCGATCTGGCCGACGCGGTAGCCCTTGGCGGTGTGCTTCTCGTCGGTCTTGGCGCCGATCCGGTACGTCAGCTTCGTGGCCAGCATCGCGGCGATGCCCGCGACGATGGGCGCGGCGACGGCCGGGATGAGCACCTTGGTGACGACGACCTCGCCGTTGACGCCGCTGATGCCGATCGAGGCGACGGTGGCGCCGATGAGGCCGCCCATCAGGGCGTGCGAGGAGCTGGACGGGAGTCCGACCAGCCAGGTCACCAGGTTCCAGAGGATCGCGCCGACGAGTGCGGCGAGGATGACTTCGGGCTGGATGCCTTCTTCGTTGACGAGTCCCTTGGAGATCGTCTTGGCGACCTCCACGGACAGGAACGCGCCGACGAGGTTCAGCACGGCGGACATGGCCACCGCCGTCTTGGGCTTGAGAGCACCGGTCGAGATGGTCGTGGCCATCGCGTTGGCGGTGTCGTGGAAACCGTTCGTGAAATCGAACACGAGAGCTGTCACGACCACAATGGCGAGCAGCAGCGTGATGTGTTCCATTTACCCAGGCAATCGTTTGACGTCAGTGGCTCGTCGAACGTAGGCAACCTGGGTGAACGGAAGGTGAACTGGGGCGGGCGGCGTGGTGTCCCTATCCGGTGTCAAGAGGTTCCGCTTGTGGTCCCGGAGTGAGAGCTGTCCACGATGCGGTCAGCGGGGAACCACGGGTAATCCCGGTCCCCACGGGGCACATACGGCCTGCCCCGGTTCCTCCCCGGCCGACCGGTTCCGCTCCCTGGACGGGGCCATCCGACCGGGGGACCCCTCGAACGAGACCCATGTCACTCCCCGGGGTGACCCTTCCGGTTCGGCGGTGCCGTGGCCGGGTCCGGGCCCGTCCGGGTCCGTCCGGTGGCAGCCCCACCCCGTCCTGCCGAGACTGGGACCGTGCGCCCGGCTACAGCGACGGCAGCGGCCGTCACCACCCTGATCGGTGTCGGCGCGGCCGCGATCGCGGCCGGCCGGTACGCCAGCGACGTCGCCCTCAAGGCGCCGTCCGGACGACCACTGCCCGGAGACCCCCGGCTCACCGTGCACGCCACGGGACCCGAGCGGATCACCCTCACCCGCAGCCTCGCCTCGCTGCGCCCCGGCACGTACGGGATGGAGGCCCCCGGACTGCACGCCGTCCTCGGCCCCGTCCTCGACCGGGTCCCGCACACCGCCGACACCGTCGTCCGCCGCCTGGAGCGGGTCGAGCTCGGCGTCCTCGGGCCCGGCGCCCGGGTCCGGCTCACCCCCCAGCTGCACATCGGCACCCCGATCAGCGCCCTCGGGCTCGCCCACGAGGACGTCGAGATCCCCGGCGAACTCGGCCCCCTGCCCGCCTGGCTCGTGGCGGGCCACCGCACCACCTGGGTGATCGCCCTGCACGGCCTCGGCACCACCCGCGAGCACCCGCTGAACCTCGTCCCCTTCTTCCACCGCCGCAAGATCCCCGTCCTCGTCCCCGCCTACCGCGGCGACGAAGGAGCCCCCGCCTCCCCGGACGGCCTCGCCCACCTCGGCGACTCCGAGTGGCGGGACGTCGACGCCGCCATCCGCTACGCCGTCCGCCGCGGCGCCCGCAAGGTCGTCCTGCACGGCTGGGGGACCGGCGCCTCGATGGCCCTGCGCGCCGCCGCCGAATCGGGCGTGCGCGACCGGATCGCCGGCCTCGTCCTCGACTCACCGGTCCTCGACTGGGCGGCCACCTTCCGCAACCTCGCGGCGGCCCGCCACGTCCCCGGCGTCCTGCTGCCGCTCGCCGTCCGCGCCGCCCAGGGCAGGACCGCCCCGCGCGAGGACCTCCTCCAGGAGGCCTCGGAGCCGGACGCCCTGCGCGTCCCCGTCCTCCTCTTCCACGGCCCCGACGACACGATCGCCCCCTGGGAACCCTCCGTCGAACTCGCCGCCCGCCGTCCCGACCGGGTCAGCCTGCAGACCGTGCGGCAGGCCCCGCACGCCGCGATGTGGAACGCCGACCCCCTCCGCTACGAGGAGTCCATGCGCCGCTTCCTCACCCCGCTGTTCTGAGGCCCTCCGGCCGGTCGCCGCGGGCCCTTCCGGGCCCTGATCCGACGGGGCGTCCGATTCCGATTGGGCTTTCGGGCCGTCAGCGGGAAGACTGCCCCCGTGACGTCTCGAAAGCCCGATGAACCATTGGCGCGCAACTCCAGACTCCGACTCGTCCGCCCGCGGGCGCTGGCCACCGCCCGACGGGCCGTGACGACCCGGCGCACCCGGCCGGCGCCGCGGCCGCCCGAGGGCACTCCGCCCCGCGCGGAACTGGCCCGCCAGGCCCGGCACGTCCTCGCCGACGCCGTACGGATCGCCCGCTGGGCCGCCGTCGAGCACGGCGCCGACACGGCACCCCGCACCGGCCGCGCCCAGGAACGGGCGGCGGCCGCACTGGACCTGACGCCCGGCCAGGTCCGGGCCGGCTGGGACCGCGCCCGGCTCGCCGGACTCGTCGAACTGCACGGCGACACCGCCCGCCCCGGCTGGCGGCTGCATGCCTGGGACCGCGACGACTCCGCCGTCCTGCGCGGCTGGGTCGCCCTCTTCGACGCCTGGTCCCTGGTGCACCCGGCCCCCGAGGGGGTCGCGACGAGCGCCGTCGCCGAGGTCGTCGAGGCCGTCCCGCAGGTGCTCTCGCTGCTCCAGCTCTCCCAGGGCCCGGTCCTCGTCCCCGTCCTCCTCGACCTCCTCGGCCAGCGCGTCGAGGAGCTCCGCGAGGAGCGCTGCGAGGTCCCCGCGGCCGAGCCGGCGCCCGAGGCCGCGGACGCCCCCGCCGGCCCCGCCGCCGACGGGCTGCCCGCCCTCCTCGACTGGGCCCTCGACGGTCTGGCCGCCGTCGGCGCGCTCACCCTGGACCCCGGCACCGACGGGCGTCACGCCACCCTGACCCCGCTCGGCAACTGGGCGGTCTGGGTCAAGCTGGAGCAGATCTGCGTCGCCGCGCAGAGCCCCGCGGGCAACATCGAGCAGTCCGCCGAGGACATGCTCCGCGGCTGCGCCCGGCTCACCCCGGGACCGGCCCGCGACGAGTACCGCGCCTGGCTCGCCGCCCGCACCCTGTCCAGCGCCGTCGGCGAACTCCTCGCCGTCGCCCGCGGCGAGGACGCCCTCCTGCGCGGGCTCGCCTTCGAGGCGCTCCGCGTCGTCGGCGCGCCCGCCGAGGCCGAGGTGCGGGCCACCGTCGCCGAGCCCTCGCTCCGCCCGTACGCGCTGCTCTGGCTCGCCGAGTACGAGGGGGCCGACCCCGACGACGCCCAGGAGGTGCTGACCCGCGAGGAGTCGACCTGGCTCTGGGTCGACACCGCGGCCGCCGTCGCCGACCACGGGGAGAGCGAGCTGCTCGTCCGCCACCTCGACTCGGCCGTGCAGGGCACCGTCCCGGCGCTGCTCGACGAGGTCCGCGCCGTCGGCCATCCCCGTACGGTCCAGGTCCTGGTCGCCCTGGCCGCCGCCCACCCGGACCCGGCCCTGGCCAAGGCGGTCCGCCGGGCCGCCTTCCAGGTCCACACCGGGGGAGCCTGACCTTCTCCGCAGGGCCTACCCGGCCCCGCCGGGGGCGTACGTGCCGAAGCTCCACACGTTGCCCTCGGCGTCCCGGGCCGTGTAGTCCCGGGAGCCGTACTCCTGGTCCGTCGGCGGCATCACGACCTCGATGCCGTACGCCACCGCCCGCGCGTGGTGCTCGTCGACGTCGTCCACGCGCACGTACACCGCGGTCGGTCCGCCGTCGGCCATCAGCTTGTCGAAGGCGCTGCCGCTGCCCTTGCTGCCCAGCATCACCATGCCGTTCCCGCAGGTGAGCTCGGCGTGCACGACACGGCCGTCCTCGCCCTCGTACACGGCGTGCTCGCCGAAACCGAAGCCCTCCGTGAGCTGCCTGATCGCGGCCTTCGCGTCCGCGTACCGCAGCGCCGGACAGATGTCGGGTGTCCCAGCCATCCCGATCACTTCCTCTCGATGTGACCCGGATCTCAGTCTGGCAGCCGCCACCGACAACTCAGCGGAAGGTGTTGCAGCGGGCCATGTCGCCCGTCCGGTAGCCCTCGTAGAACCACTGCCGGCGCTGCGCCGCCGAGCCGTGCGTCCAGTTCTCCGGCGTCACCCGGCCCTGGAACCTCTCCTGGATCCGGTCGTCGCCCACGGCCGCCGCCGCGTCGAGCCCGTCCCGGATGTCTTCGTCGGTGAGCCGGGTCAGCAGCAGCCGGCCGGTCTTCTCGTCCGGGGTGGTCGTCGCGTGCCGGGCCCAGACCCCGGCGTAGCAGTCGGCCTGGAGCTCGACCCGCACGGCGTTGGAGTTCGCGCCGGTCCGCCCGTCCTGGGCGCGGCTCAGGGTGCCCATCAGGTTCTGGACGTGGTGGCCGTACTCGTGCGCCACGACGTACGCCTGGGCGAAGGGGCCGCCGCTCGACCCGAACTTGGTCCGCAGCTCGTCGAAGAAGCCCAGGTCCAGATAGACCTGCCGGTCGCCGGGGCAGTAGAAGGGGCCGACCGCCGAGCTCGCCGAGCCGCACGCGGTGCCGACCCGCCGGCTGAACATCACGGTGGCGGCGCTCCCGTAGGTGCCGCCCCGCCGCGGGTACTCGCTCCGCCAGTAGTCCTGGACGCTGTTGACGACGGCGACGATCCGGCAGTCCTGGCGCGTGTTGGCGTCCGAGCCCTTCCTGCAGCTCTGGTTCACCTGCGCCGCGGACGAGGAGGACGCGACCGGCTCGTCCCCGCCGGAGGAGAGCCCGAGCTGGTCGGGACCCACCCCGAAGAGCACGCCGAGGACCAGCGCGATGAGGCCGATGATGCCGCCGCCGACGGTCGCCCTGCCGCCCGGGATGCGGCTGTTCCGGACGTCCCGTACCTCCGAGGTGTCCAGATCGGCGTCGTCGTCGAACTGCACGGTCCACCACCCTCCGCGTCGCTTGCGCGGCCATGGCCGCCGCCCTGCGCCGAGTATCAGATGATCTCGAACCACCCGCCCCTTTTGAGCGGCATCAGCGGGAATGTGAGAAAAGTCCGGAAGCGTCCTCGTCCCCCGCATGGCCGAAAACCAGTTGCAGACGCCCGTTAGACTGGCCGCATGGCCATTCTCCTTCGGGTGCATTAGCGGCGTCGAAGCCCGCCACCAGCCGTCCTTCCGCCGTTTTCCCACCGCCCTGGAGTCTGTCCGTGATCACCGCTTCCGGAATCGAGCTGCGCGCAGGCGCCCGCATCCTCATCGAGTCCGCCTCCTTCCGCGTCGCCAAGGGTGACCGCATCGGTCTGGTCGGCCGCAACGGAGCGGGCAAGACCACCCTCACCAAGTGCCTCGCGGGCGAGGGTCAGCCGGCCGCCGGCACCATCGCCCGCTCCGGCGAGGTCGGCTACCTCCCGCAGGACCCGCGCACCGGCGACCTCGACGTCCTGGCCCGCGACCGCATCCTGTCCGCCCGCGGCCTCGACGTCCTCCTCAAGAAGATGCGGATGAACGAGGAGCGCATCGCCACCGGCTCCGGCGCCACCCGCGACAAGGCGCTGCGCCAGTACGAGCGCCAGGAGACCGAGTTCCTGACCAAGGGCGGGTACGCGGCCGAGGCCGAGGCCTCCACCATCGCCGCCGCCCTCGGCCTGCCCGACCGCGTCATGGGCCAGCCGCTGCACACCCTCTCCGGCGGTCAGCGCCGCCGCGTCGAGCTCGCCCGGATCCTCTTCTCGGACGCCGACACCCTGCTCCTCGACGAGCCCACCAACCACCTCGACGCCGACTCCATCGTCTGGCTGCGCGACTACCTGAAGACCTACCGCGGCGGCTTCATCGTCATCTCCCACGACGTCGACCTCGTCGAGACCGTGGTGAACAAGGTCTTCTACCTGGACGCCAACCGCTCCACGATCGACGTCTACAACATGGGCTGGAAGCTCTACCAGCAGCAGCGCGAGGCCGACGAGAAGCGCCGCAAGCGCGAGCGCCAGAACGCCGAGAAGAAGGCCGCCGCGCTCAACTCGCAGGCCGACAAGATGCGCGCCAAGGCGACCAAGACCGTCGCCGCGCAGAACATGGCCAAGCGCGCCGAGCGGCTGCTCTCCGGCCTGGAGGCCGTGCGCGCCTCCGACAAGGTCGCCAAGCTCCGCTTCCCGGAGCCGGCGCCCTGCGGCAGGACCCCGCTCACCGCCGAGGGGCTCTCCAAGTCCTACGGCTCGCTCGAGATCTTCACCGATGTGAGCCTCGCGATCGACAAGGGCTCGCGCGTCGTCATCCTCGGCCTCAACGGCGCGGGCAAGACGACCCTGCTGCGCCTGCTCGGCGGCGTCGAGCAGCCCGACACCGGCGAGGTCACCCCCGGCCACGGCCTGAAGCTCGGCTACTACGCCCAGGAGCACGAGACGCTCGACCCCGAGCGGACCGTCCTGGAGAACATGCGCTCGGCCGCGCCCGACCTCGACCTCGTCGACGTGCGCAAGACGCTCGGCTCCTTCCTCTTCTCCGGCGACGACGTCGACAAGCCGGCGGGCGTGCTCTCCGGCGGCGAGAAGACCCGGCTCGCGCTCGCGACCCTCGTCGTCTCCTCGGCGAACGTGCTGCTGCTCGACGAGCCCACCAACAACCTGGACCCGGCCAGCCGCGAGGAGATCCTCGGCGCGCTGCGCACGTACAAGGGCGCCGTCGTCCTCGTCACCCACGACGAGGGCGCCGTGGAGGCGCTCGACCCGGAGCGGATCATCCTGCTCCCGGACGGCGTCGAGGACCTGTGGGGCGCGGACTACGCGGACCTGGTGGCCCTCGCCTGACCCCCGGGGCGGCCCCCGGGCCGCCGGGTGATCATCTCGGGCTGGATCATTCGGCTCATGGGTGATCCTTCATCTGAGTGAGGGTCTCTGGTACACCCCGGCGCGGTGCTCTGCCGAATCCTTCCGGCAGACCCGCGTCGAACGTTTGTTCCTCATGCCCCGCTGACCTGGCGCTTCCCGTACCGGGCGGTCAGGAGGCGCCTCTTTCGTCGCGCGGAATCATTGCTTCCGTTCGTGATGACGGCGTACTCGTCCACAAACCCGGCGGCACGGACCTTGTCGAATGGGTGGCCAGGACGCACGGGAGGGGTGATCATGAGAAGTCCAGAGCGCACTTCCCATGAGGAGGCACGGGTGGCCGAGACTCTGAAGAAGGGCAGCCGGGTGACCGGCGCCGCGCGCGACAAGCTCGCGGCAGACCTGAAGAAGAAGTACGACTCCGGTGCGAGCATCCGGGCGCTGGCCGAGGAAACCGGCCGCTCCTACGGATTCGTCCACCGGATGCTGAGCGAGTCCGGAGTCACGCTGCGTGGACGCGGCGGAGCGACACGGGGCAAGAAGGCGGCCTCGGCCTGACATCGGGGCGGCTCGACCGGTCCACCGGGACCTCCCGGTGGGCACCCGGTCGGCCCTGCGGTCGGCCGGGTGGTTACTGTGCAGTCACTTAGCATCCCGTTATGCAGTGCTGCACCGGAACCGGAGGCGCCCCATGGCTACGCTCGACGACTCTGAGCTCGTATTCGACAAGGACGGTGTACGGCTCACCGTCGAGGACGCCGTTGCCACGGTGACCCTGACCAACCCGGCGAAGCGCAACGCCCAGTCTCCCGCTCTGTGGCGGGCGTTGACGGAAGCCGGCCGGTCGTTGCCCGGCAGCGTGCGGGTCGTCGTGCTGCGCGGCGAGGGCAAGTCCTTCTCCGCCGGACTCGACCGGCAGGCGTTCACGCCCGAGGGCTTCGACGGCGAGCCGTCCTTCCTCGACCTCGCGCGCGGTTCCGACGCGGACCTCGACGCGGTCATCGCCGAGTACCAGGAGGCGTTCACCTGGTGGCGCCGCAGCGACCTCGTGTCGATCGCGGCCGTCCAGGGCCACGCCATCGGCGCGGGCTTCCAGCTCGCCCTCGCCTGCGACCTGCGGGTCGTCGCCGAGGACGTGCAGTTCGCCATGCGCGAGACCAGCCTGGGCCTCGTCCCGGACCTGACCGGGACGCACCCCCTCGTCTCGCTCGTCGGCTACGCCCGCGCGCTGGAGATCTGCGCCACCGGCCGCTTCGTGCACGCGGAGGAGGCCGAGCGCATCGGTCTCGCCAACCTGTCCGTGCCCGCCGAGGAGCTCGACGCGGCCGTACGGGACCTCAGTGCCGCCCTGCTCGCGGCGCCCCGCGACGCGGTCAACGAGACCAAGGCGCTGCTCCAGGGCGTCTCCGGCCGCTCCTACGAGGAGCAGCGCACCGCCGAACGCGCCGCCCAGGCCCGCCGCCTGCGCGACCTGGCGGGCCTGGGCGACTGACGACGCCCGGCCCCCGCGCGCCTATGGCTGACGCGGAGGCCCTGTCTCACGCGCGCGTACGGGCCCCGCGCATGAGCGCGTTCAGCGCAGTTCCGACACCAGCACCGTGACCGCGGGCGCCCCATCGGCGGCCGTGGTCGCGGCGCTTCGGGCGGCGCGCGCCACGTCCAGGGGCCGGTGGCCGGCCGTCACCGCCAGTTCCACCCGCACCTGGTCGGGGCCCCGGTGCACCGGCGGGCCCCACAGGTCCGTCACGCCCGCCACGCCCTCGACCCGCAGGACCGCGAGGGCCACCGGATCGTCCGTCGCCGGAGCGGGCCGCCCCGGCGGGGGAGCGGCCGGATCCGCCGCCGGCGGCTCCGTGTCGAGCAGCTCCGTCACCCGCAGGTCCACGGCCGTCACCCGCAGCCCGAGACCGTCGCGGGCCGCCCCGAGCAGGGCCGCCCGCAGCTCCTCGGCCAGCTCCGGCAGCGGACGGCCCGCGACCGCCCCGAAGTCCGCGGTGATCCGCAGCTCGCCCGGCGCGAGCCCGCCCGGCGGCACCGGAAGCGGACCGGCGCCCGTCTCCTCCTCGTCCGGGTCGGGCCCGATCCGCAGCCTGCCCGGCACCACCCCCCGTACCGCCGCGGCGGCCGGGGCGAGAACCCCCCGCGCGGCGCGCTCGGTGATCCACGCGCCGTCTCCGGCCTCCCCGAGCGGCAGCAGCCTGCCCGGCGCGAGGCGGTCCCGTACCGCAGTCGTCCAACCGTCACCCGTCGTCATTCCCCCAGCCTGCCGCATTCCCGGAGCGAATCGGGGCAAGCGCCCTTAATGTGGGCGAGGAACCCCGAAATATGACAGAAGGGGCTTGATGATGACGGACACCACTCAGACCGGAGACACCGCGACGGACGATCCGCGCGAGTCACGCCGCACCTCCGTGACCAAACGGGGCGGCGGCGCACCGGCTTCCCGGGGCCGGACGACGATCGCCGACGGGGTCGTCGAGAAGATCGCCGGTCTCGCGGCACGCGACGTCGACGGCGTCCACGCCATGGGCAGCGGGCTCTCCCGCACCTTCGGCGCCGTCCGCGACCGCGTCCCCGGCACCGGCGGCGGCAAGGCGAACGTCACCCGCGGGGTGAAGGCCGAGGTCGGCGAGGTGCAGACCGCGCTCGACCTGGAGATCGTCGTCGACTACGGCGTGTCCATCGCCGACGTCGCCGGCGACGTCCGGGAGAACGTCATCGCCGCCGTGGAGCGGATGACGGGCCTGGAAGTCGTCGAGGTCAACATCGCGGTCAGCGACGTGAAGCTGCCCGAGGACGAGGAAGAGGAGCCGGAGCCCAGGCTCCAGTAGTCGTCGGAACCCCGGCGACAGCGGCCAGGAAAGGGGCTCGGAATGAGCATGGCGGTGGTCGGCCTGGTGGCCGGCATGGCTCTCGGCTTCGCCGGATACTTCGGCGGCTTCGGAGCGTTCGTACTGGTCGCGGCCCTCGGGGCGATCGGTTTCGTGGCCGGCCGGTTCCTCGAAGGGGACCTCGAACCCGGCGATCTGTTCCGCGGCCGCGAACGCGGCGACCGGCGGCGGTGACGCGGAGTGGGGACGGATCTGGCAGACGACCCGGTACGGGACGGGGTGCGGCACCGGGGGGCGACCACCGTCGCCGACCGGGTCGTCGCGAAGGTCGCCGCCCAGGCGGCCAGGGAGGCGCTCGACGCCGTCCCCCGAGGGGGATCGAAGCCGCACGCCCAGGTGGTCGTCCACCGGGAGACCGCCCGCGTCTCGGTGAGCCTCGACCTCGACTACCCCTCCGACGTGGGCCGCCAGTGCGGCGCGGTCCGTAGCCGGGTACGCACGCGCGTGGAGCAGCTCGTCGGCCTGGAGGTCCACGAGGTGACCGTGCACGTCGAGCGCCTCCACTCCGCGCACACCCGCCACGCCACGCCGAGGGGTCGCCTCGCATGACCACACCCAGGGAACCCGCACCCCGCGAGGGCGCCGCCGACCCCGGCGCGCCCGATCCCGCGGCGCACGTCCGCCGTTTCTGGGCCGTCCGCCGCATCCCCGCAGCCCTGCTCGCGGCCGTCGTCCTCGGCGGTACCGGGCTGCTGCTCTACGACGTCGCGGCCGTCCGGGCCGACCGGTCCGCCATGGCCTGGCGGCGCGAACTCGCCGACGCCCTCGCGACCCGGCCGCTCGACGACGTGGCCATCGTCGCCGGCGCCGCCGTCGCCGTCCTGCTCGGCATCTGGCTCCTCGTCCTGGCCGCCACCCCCGGGCTGCGCGCCGTCCTCCCGATGCGCCGCGAACACACCGACGTCCGGGCCGGCCTCGACCGCGAGGCGGCCGCCCTCACCCTGCGGGACCGCGTCATGGAGGTCTCCGGGGTGCAGTCCGTCCGGGTCCGCGTCGGCCGCGCCAAGGTCGCCGTCCGCGCGGTGTCCCACTTCCGGGCCCTCGACGAGGTGCAGGCCGATGTGGAGACGGCGCTCGCCGGCGCCGTCGAGGAACTCGGCCTCGCCCGTCCGCCCGCCATGACGGTACGGGTGGCCCGGCCGCCCCGGAAGGAAGGGAAGCCCAAGTGACCGTGGTCCTCCGGCGCGTCAACCGCGTCCTGCTCGGGCTCGCCGGGCTGCTCCTCGTCGTCGTCGGCGGCGCCGTCCTCGCGGCCGCCCTCGACCTTTCCGTACCGTCCTGGTGGCCCTGGTCCGGCCCCGACGACGTGCTGCTCACCACCGCACAGCGGCAGCGCTGGCGGGACGAGGGCTGGTGGTGGCCGGTGGTCATCGCCGCCCTCGGGGTCATCGTCCTGCTCGCCCTGTGGTGGCTGCTCGCCCAGTTCCGCCGGGCCCGGCTCGCCGAGGTCCTCGTGGACACCGGCGACGGCGAGGAGGCGGTGCTGCGCGGCCGTGCCCTGGAGAGCGTCCTGGAGGCGGACGCGGCCGCGCAGGAGGGCGTGGCCCGGGCCAAGGTCGCCCTCACGGGCCGCCGTGCCGCCCCCAGGACCCGGATCCGGCTCCTCCTGGAGCCGCACGCCTCGCCGGGCGACGCCCTGACCGTCCTCAGCACCGAGGCCCTCGCCCACGCCCGTACGTCGACGGGCCTGCCGAAGCTGCCCACCGAGGCACGCCTGCGCGCGGTGAAGCACCGCGCCCGCCGGGTCGCCTGAGCGTCAGAACTCGGCGCGCGCCCCGCCGTCCACCGGCAGCATCAGGCCCGTCAGGTACGACGCGGCCGGCGAGAGCAGGAAGGCCGCCGTGCGCCCGAACTCCTCCGGGGTGCCGTAGCGGCGCAGCGGGATCGTGAGCTCGTTCGCCGCGCGGGCCGCGTCCGCGTCGCCCGAGAGCGCGTCCAGGGAGCGGACCCGGTCGGTGTCGATGCGGCTCGGCAGCAGGCCGATGACGCGGATCCCGCGCGGGCCCAGGTCGTTGGAGAGCGACTTGGCGAAGCCGGCGAGCCCGGGCCGCAGTCCGTTGGAGATGGTCAGGCCCGGGATCGGCTCGTGGACGGAGCCGGACAGGACGAAGCCGATGACGCCGCCCTCGGTGAGCGTCTCGGCGGCCGCGCGGGCCAGCCGTACCGCACCCAGGAAGACCGTGTCGAAGGCGGCCGCCCACTCCTCGTCCGTGTTGTCGGCCGCGAAGCCGGGCACCGGACCGCCGACGCTGATCAGGATGCCGTCGAAGCCGCCGAACCGGGCCCGCGCCTCGGCGATCAGCCGGGCCGGGGTCCCCGGGTCGGCGTTGTCGGCGGCGATCCCGGCCGCGCCGTCACCCAGCTCGGCCACCGCGTCGGCGACCGTCTTCTCCTCGCGCCCGGTGATCAGCACCTTCGCGCCCTCCGCGAGCAGCGCCTCGGCGGAGGCCCGGCCGAGCCCCCGCGTCGCGCCGGTCACCACGTACACACGGTCCTTCAGTCCCAGATCCATGGGCCCTATCCTGCCGTCTCCTCCACGGCGAGCGCCAAGGCGGTCCCGACGAGACCGATGTGGCTGAACGCCTGCGGGAAGTTGCCCAGCTGACGTCCCGCCACCGGGTCGTACTCCTCGGCCAGCAGCCCCACGTCGTTGGTGAGCGAGACGAGCCGCTCGAAGAGCTCGCGGGCCTCCTCGACGCGCCCGGTCAGCCGCAGCGCGTCCGCCAGCCAGAACGAGCAGACCAGGAAGGTGCCCTCCTGGCCCGGCAGCCCGTCCACGGCCGCTGCGCCGGTGCCGCCGGCGGGGCTGTACCGGCGCAGGAAGCCGCCGTGCATCAGCTCCTCCCGTACGGCGTCCACGGTGCCCACCACCCGGGGGTCGTCCGGCGGCAGGAAGCCGACCTGCGGGATGAGGAGGGTCGCGGCGTCCAGCTCGGCCGAGCCGTACGCCTGGGTGAAGGTGTTCCGCACCGGGTCGTACGCCCGCGTGCACACCTGGGCGTGGATCTCGTCCCGCATCGCCCGCCAGCGGGCCGCGTCCCCCGGCAGCGAGGGGTCGGCCTCCAGGGTGCGGACCGCGCGGTCGGCGGCGACCCAGGCCATCACCTTGGAGTGGGTGAAGTGGCGGCGCGGCCCGCGGACCTCCCACAGGCCCTCGTCGGGCTCCCGCCAGGTGGACTCCAGGAAGCCGAGCAGGCTCAGCTGGAGGTTCCAGGCGTGCCGCTCGGGAGGCATCCCGGCCTCACGCGCGCGGTGGAGGGAGTCCATGACCTCGCCGTACACGTCGAGCTGGAACTGGTCCACCGCCGCGTTCCCGGTCCGTACCGGCGCCGAGTCGGCGTAGCCGCGCAGCCACGGCAGGCTCGTCTCCGGCAGCCGGCGCTCCCCGGCGGGCCCGTACATGATCTGCAGGTCGGCGGGGTCGCCCGCGACCGAGCGCAGCAGCCAGTCCCGCCAGGCGGCCGCCTCCTCGTCGTACCCGGCGGCCAGCAGCGCGCCGAGGGTGAGCGAGGAGTCGCGCAGCCAGCAGGCGCGGTAGTCCCAGTTCCGCACGCCGCCGAGCTCCTCCGGCAGGGAGGTGGTGGGGGCGGCGACGATCCCGCCGGTGGGGGCGTACGTGAGCGCCTTGAGGGTGATCAGGGAGCGCAGCACCGCCTCCCGGTAGGGGCCCCGGTAGGTGCAGCGGGCGGTCCACTCGCGCCAGTCCTCCAGGCAGTGCTCCAGGGCCTTGAAGGGGTCGACGAGCTTGGGGCGCGGCTCGTGCGAGGGGTGCCAGGTGAGGACGAAGGCCACCTTCTCGCCGGCGGCGACGGTGAAGGAGGACTGGGTGGAGAACTGCTGGCCCCAGGTCTTCACGCGCGGCTCGCTGCGCAGCCAGACCGAGTCGGGGCCCGCGATCGCCACGCGGTGGTGGCCCTCCGCCTTGCGCACCCACGGCACGATCGAGCCGTAGTCGAAGCGCAGCCGCAGGACGGCGCTCATCTCGACGCTGCCGCTGACCCCCTCCACGATCCGCATCAGGTCGGGGGCCTTGTCCCGCTGGGGCATGAAGTCGACGACCTTGACGGTGCCGGTACGCGTCTCCCAGTAGGTCTCCAGGACCAGGGAGTCCTCCGCGTACCGGCGGTCGGTGCAGGTCTTCGCGCCGGTGGGGGCGATCCGCCAGTGGCCGTTGTTCTCGTCGCCGAGGATGGCGGCGAAGCAGGCGGCGGAGTCGAAGCGGGGCAGACACAGCCAGTCGACCGACCCGTCGCGGCCGATGAGCGCGGCGGTCTGCAGATCCCCGATGAGGGCGTAGTCGTCGATACGTTGCGTCACGCTTTGGGCTGTTCCCGGAAGCGGCGACGGTCAATCAGAGGGACGGAGTGGCCTACGCCTCGGCGGTCGCGGGTTCCGGGGACGCGGGGACGTCGGTAACGGCGTCCTGGGCCTCCCGGTCGCGCTTCTCCCGGCGGACCAGGATCACCCAGCCGACGGGCACCCCGGCGGTGAAGAGCCACCACTGGACGGCGTACGCCATGTGGGGGCCGATCGAGTCGTGGTCCGGCTCGGCGATCGTCTCGGGGGTGCCGCCGGCCGGCTCGGGCGCGGTCAGCTCCAGGTAGCCGCCGAGCACCTCCCGGCCGATGAGCTCGGCCTGCTGCCGGCTGCTGATGAGCATGACCTGGCGGTCCGGGAGGCCCTTGAGGTCCTTGATGCCGCTCGCGCCCGTCGTCTCGTCCGCCTTGAGCCGGCCGGTGACGGTCACCTCGCCCTTGGGGGCGGGCGGCACCGGCGGGAAGGAGTGCTGGTCGGCGGCGGCCGGGATCCAGCCCCGGTTGACCAGGACGGTCTTTCCGTCGCGGAGCACCAGCGGGGTCAGGACGTGCACGCCGACCCGGTCGTCGGAGGAGGTGCGGCGGCGGACGACCACCTCGTGGGCGGTGTCGAAGGTGCCGGTGGCGGTGACCGTCCGCCAGTAGTCGGCGCGCGGCACGGTGTGACCGGGGGAGGTGAGCTCCTCGACCGGCAGCGGCTTCGCCTTGAGGTTGTCCGCGATCAGGGCGTTCTGGGCGACCCGGCGCTCGTGCCGGTGGAACTGCCAGAAGCCCAGCTCGATCATCGTCGGGACGAGGACGAGGGCGACGAGGGTGAGGATCACCCACTGCCGGGACAACAGGAAGCGGTACACCCCACGACCGTACAGCGCGGGTCGCGGGGTGCTCGCACGGGGGGTTCGGGTCGGTTCGCCCGACCGCTCCGGAGCGTTTCCTCACACCCTGTCGACGATGCCCACCTTTCCCTCCGCGCGGGCGCAGTGGCCGCCGCAGTACCAGCTGCCCTCGACCTCGACGCCCTGTCCGATGATCTGGACCCGGCAGTGCTCGCAGATGGGCGCCATGCGGTGGATGGCGCAGGCGAAGCAGTCGAAGACGTGCACCGCGCCCTGCGCGTGCACCTCGAAGGACATGCCGTAATCGTTTCCGCAGACCTCACAACGTGCCATGCGCCACAGGGTGGAGCGCCCGGCGGGCGCGCGCAGCTCGGCGCGCCCGCAGGGCCGGGGGTGTCACCCGTCTGCCGGGGTCACGTCCCGCAGCAGCTGGGTGTAGGCGGCCTCGTCGACGACCGGGGTGCCGAAGGACTTCGCCTTCACCGTCTTGGAGGTGGCCGCGTCCGGGTCGTTGGTGACGAGCAGGCTGGTCAGGCGGGAGACGCTGGTGGCGACGTGGAGACCGGCCTCGACCGTGCGGTCCTCCAGGAGCTCGCGGTCGACGGAGGTGTCGCCGGAGAAGGCCACCCGCATGCCCTGCTTGAGCGGTTTGTCCGACTCGTACCGCCCGGGGTTGGGGTACGGGCACGGCGGCCGCTTCCGCGAGGGACGCCAGCTGCCCGCCCGGTAGGAGGACTGGTGGCCGATCCGCGGCTGTGTCGGCCCCGAGGCCCACTCGGTCAGCGGCCGGCACTCCAGGAGCGGCAGCCGTACGTTCCGCTCGGCCGCCGCGTGCAGGCTCGGCCGGAACGCCTCGGCGAGCACCCGCGCGTCGTCGAGCGCGTTGTGCGCGCGCTGCTGCACGACACCGAAGTGCGCCGCGAGCGACTCCAGCTTGTGGTTGGGCAGCGGCAGCGACAGCTCCTTGGCGAGCGCGATCGTGCACAGCCGCTGGCGCACCGGCGCGGCGGACTCCGCACGCGCGTACTCCCGGGCGATCATCTGCCAGTCGAACATCGCGTTGTGCGCGACGAGCACCCGGCCGTCGAGCCGGGCCGCGAACTCCGCCGCGATCTCCGGGAACAGCGGCGCGCCCTCGAGGACGTCGCTGGTCAGCCCGTGGATCCAGACCGGGCCGGGATCGCGCTCGGGATTGACGAGCGTGTACCAGTGGTCCTCGACGTTCCCCCGGGCGTCCAGCCGGTAGACGGCAGCCGACACTATCCGGTCGTCTCGGGCGAGTCCGGTGGTCTCCACGTCGACGACCGCGTACCCCTGCGGGTAGGCGGCCGGCCACATCGCTGCTGTCGTACGGTCGTCAAACACGGTCACTGAGAATACGGCCCGCGACCGACACTCCCGTCCCCGGCGTCCTCGATCCCCCTCGGGGCGTCGGCGAGCAGGCCGTCCACCAGGGCCCGTACGGAGTCGGCGAAGAGCCGCTCCGTGTCGATCGGCGCGGCCAGCGCGCGCGCGAGGGGCCCGTCGGCCTCGGCGTCCTCCCCGCGCCACAGCTCCTCCTCGGCAGGGGACTGGGCGGGGGCCCGCTCGCGGTTGCGCTCCACCAGGACGTAGCCCACGACCTGGAACTGCACGGCCCGCACGGCCCGGGCGGCCCGCGCCCCGCGCAGCCCCGCCGCGTGCGCCTCGTGGACCAGGGCGCGCTGGGCCGGCAGGAACATCCGCTCCGTCAGCCCCCGTTCGTGGACCATCGCCACCAGGTGCGGCCGCTCGCGCAGCGCGCTGCGCAGCGCCCGGGCCACCGAGACGATCCGCTCGGCCGGGGTCGCGCCCCGGGGCCGGATCGTGCCGAGGTCGGCGACCGTGCGGGCGACGAGCGCGTCGAGGAGGGACTCGCGGTTGCCGACGTGCCAGTAGATCGAGGTGACCGCGGTGCCGAGCTCGGCGGCGAGCCGGCGCATCGTGAGCGCGTCCGGACCGTGCTCCCTCACCAGGGCGGCCGCGGTGTCCAGGACCTCGTCGCGGGTCAGCGCGGAGCGTGTCATCGATTCCCCCAACTCCTCTGCGTGCAGACCTCTTTACCCTTCGGGGGCGGCGGTGTAACTGTGTTACAGGCCGACGATCCCGAAGGGTGGTACGTCATGGCACGAGTACGGTACGGGGCACGCAGCGACGCGGAGGCGGCGGCGGCCCGCGAGCGGTCCGCCAGGCTCCCCGACATCTGGTCCACCGGTGTGGTCGCCGTCTGGGAGACCGACCCGGACGTCGTGGCGGCGGTCCTGCCGCCCCCGCTGAAGCCCACCGCGCGCCCCCTGGTGCGCGCCAACATCAGCAAGGTCGACCTGCCCGGCTATCCGCTCGGCGCCGGCTCGGTGGCCGTCGCCGCCGCCCACGGCGACCGCGAGGGCTGGTACCCGCTGGTCATGCCGATGACCCACGAGCGGGCCCTGATCGGCGGGCGCGAGGTCTTCGGCGAGCCGAAGAAGCTGGGCGAGGTCACGGTCGAGCGCGAGGGGCTCGTCGTGCGCGCCGCCCTCGCCCGGCACGGCATCGCGTTCGTGGAGGTGCGCGGCGCGGTCTCCGAGACCCTGCCGCCGCCGGAGCCCGCCGAGAAGACCGACTTCTACTTCAAGTTCCTGCCGGGCGTGGAGGGCACCGGTTTCGACGCCGACCCCGTCCTCGTGCACTGCGTCCGCAACGAGAAGGTGCGGAAGCTGGAGCGGATCACCGGCGACGTGGTCCTGCGCGAGTCGATGTACGACCCGGTCGCCGACCTGCCGGTACGCCGGCTCGTCGAGATCACCATCGGCGAGAAGACCACCGACCAGAAGGGCACGGTCGCCGAGCGCGTCTCCGCCCGTGACCTGCTGCCCTTCGTCCACCAGCGGTACGACGACCCGCTCCAGATCCTCGACGGACCGCCGGAAGGAAGTGCCTGATGGAGCTGCGTGAGGGACAGGTCGCCGTCGTCACCGGCGCGGCGAGCGGCATCGGCCTCGCGATGGCCCGCCGCTTCGCCGCCGAGGGCCTCGCCGTCGTCCTCGGGGACGTCGAGCGGGCCGCCCTGGAGGAGGCCGCCGACGAGCTGATGGCGAGCGGGGCGCAGGTCCTCGCCCGGACGGTCGACGTCTCCGACCCCGACGAGGTACGGGCCTTCGCGGACGCGGCGTACGACACCTTCGGCGCCGTGCACGTCCTCTGCAACAACGCGGGCGTCGGCTCCGGCGCCGAGGGCCGCATGTGGGAGCACGAGCCCAACGACTGGAAGTGGGCCTTCTCCGTCAACGTCTGGGGCGTCTTCCACGGCATCCAGGCCTTCGTCCCGCGCATGCTCGCCGGCGGCGAACCCGGCCACGTCGTGAACACCTCCTCCGGCGACGGCGGCATCGCCCCGCTGCCCACCGCCTCCGTGTACGCGGTCACCAAGGCGGCCGTCGTCACCATGACCGAGTCGCTGTACGCGCACCTGAAGGCCGAGCACGCGCGCGTGGGCGCCTCCGTCCTCTTCCCGGGCCCGCACATGCTGCGCACCGGACTGTGGGAGTCGCACCGCAACCGGCCCGAGCGGTACGCCAAGCAGCGGCCGCGCAGGACCCCGTACCGCAGCCTCGACCAGTACGAGGCCGCGATGAAGGAGGCCGGCCACGAGGTGACCTTCACCCCGGTGGAGGACGTCGCCGAGCACGTCGTCGACGGCATCCGCGCCGACCGCTTCTGGATGCTGCCGGAGAGCGAGCACAGCGACCGCCAGATCAAGGCGCGCTCACGGTCCATGCTCGACCGCGCCAACCCGTCCTACCTGGAGAGCTTCATCCTCGACTGACCCGCCTGAGGGGGCTGCTGCACCATGAGCCATGAGGACCCGTATCTGATCATCTCCTCCGACTGTCACGCCGGGCTGCCCACCGAGGAGTACCGGCCCTATCTCGACCCCCGCTTCCACCGTGACTTCGACGAGTTCCTCGCCGGGCGCGAGGCCCGCCGCGAGGCCATGACCCGGCTCGGGGTGCGCAACGAGGCCTTCGCGGACAAGTGGTTCCGCGACAACGAGGAAGGCCTGCGCGGCGGCTGGGACCCCGCGCAGCGGATCAAGGAGCTCGACGGCGACGGGGTGGCCGCCGAGGTCGTCTTCCCCGACGCGGACGCCGTCGACAGCCAGACCGCCGCGCCCTTCGGCGTCGGCCTCGGGCTCTCCGGCGACCAGGACCCGGAGCTCGGCATGGCGGGCGCGAAGGCCCATAACCGCTGGCTCGCCGAGTTCGTCTCCGCCCACCCCGCCCGGCACTGCGGAGTCGCCCTCCTCCCGGTCACCGCCGACGTCCGCGAGGTCGTCGCCGAGATCCACCGGGCCAAGGAGTCCGGGCTCGGCGCGCTCATGATCCCTTCCATGTGGGTGGACAAGGCGCCCTATCACGACCGGCGTTACGACCCGGTGTGGGCGGCGGCCGCCGAGACCGGCATGCCGGTCGTCACCCACTCGGGGGCGGCGCCTCGCGAGGAGTACGGCGACCACCTGGGGATCTACGTCTCCGAGGTCACCTGGTGGCCGGCCAGGCCGCTGTGGTTCCTGCTCTGGTCGGGCGTCTTCGAGCGCCACCCGGGCCTGCGCTTCGGCGTCGCCGAGTCCGGCTGCTGGTGGCTGCCGAACCTGCTGTGGTTCATGGACCGGCTCTACCTGGGCGCGCACGGCGGCAAGAAGCTGTCCCCGTTCGCGGAGCTGAAGCGGCCGCCGAGCGAGTACCTGGACCGGCAGGTCTTCGTCTGCGCCACCAACACCAAGCGGCGCGAGCTCGCCCAGCGGTACGAGATCGGCGTCGACAACATCCTGTGGGGCTCGGACTTCCCGCACCCGGAGGGGACCTGGCCCGACACGCGCGCGTGGCTGCGGAAGACCTTCCACGACATCCCGGTCGAGGAGACCCGGCGGATGCTCGGTCTCGCCGCCGCGGAGGTCTTCGGATTCGACGTCCAGGCACTGGATCCGACGGCCCGTCGGATCGGCCCCACCCCCGCCGACCTCGGCCAGCCCGCCGACCAGGCCGCCGTGGAGGCCTCCTGGGCCCGCTCGCGCGAGGTCGGCCGCCACTGGCTCACCGACCACGACTTCCCGGTCATCGGAGCGCGCTGATGGACAGGTACACCGTCGTCTCCGCCGACTGCCACGCCGGCGCCGACCTCCTCGACTACAAGCCGTACCTGGAGAAGAAGCACCACGACGACTTCGACGCCTGGGCGGCCACCTACGTCAACCCGTACGAGGACCTCCTCGCCGACACCGCCGACCGCAACTGGAACTCGCAGCGCCGGCTCCGGGAGCTGGAGGCGGACGGCATCGTCGCCGAGGTCGTCTTCCCCAACACCATCCCGCCGTTCTTCCCCAAGGCCTCGCTCATGGCCCAGCCGCCCGGCCGCGCCGAGTACGAGCAGCGCTGGGCCGGGCTCCAGGCCCACAACCGCTGGCTGGCCGACTTCTGCGCGGACGCCCCGGGACGCAGGGCGGGCGTGGCGCAGATCCTCCTCAACGACGTGGACGCGGCGGTCGCGGAGATCCGCCGCGCCCGCCAGGCCGGGCTGACCGGCGGCATCCTGCTGCCCGGCGTCCCGCCCGGCTCGCCCGTGCCCGAGCTGTACTCGGAGGCGTACGACCCGATCTGGGCCGTCTGTGCCGAGCTCGACGTACCGGTCAACCACCACGGCGGCTCCGCGTCGCCGCCGCTCGGCGACGAACCGGCGGCCCGGGCGGTGTTCATGGTGGAGACCACCTGGTTCTCCCACCGTGCCCTGTGGCACCTGATCTTCGGCGGCGCGTTCCGGCGCCACCCGGGGCTCAAGCTGGTCCTCACCGAACAGGGCTCGGGCTGGATCCCGGGCGTCCTCCAGATGCTGGACTACTACCACGACCGCCTGGTCGCGGCGTCGACGAAGGCCTCGACCGCCGAGTCCAAGTTCGGCGCGGGTCTGGCGGAGTCCATGGGCAAGGGCCCCGGAGAGGTCTGGCGGGACAACTGCTTCGTCGGCGCGAGCTTCATGCGCCCCCACGAGGTGCCGCTGCGCGACCGGATCGGCCTCGACAAGATCATGTGGGGCAGCGACTACCCGCACGACGAGGGCACCACCCCGTACTCCCGCGAGGGCCTCCGCATCGCCTACGCGGGACTCCCGAGGGAGGAGGTCGCCGCCATGGTGGGCGGGAACGCCGCCCGCGTCTACGGCTTCGACCTCGCCCTCCTCGACCGCCTCGCCGCCGTCCACGGCCCGTCCGTCGAGGAGATCGCCCGCCCCCTGGAGAAGGTCCCCGAGGGGGCCACCAGCCCGGCCTTCGCCCCGGGCGGGTCGGTCCGCGTGTGGTGAGGCACCGGGTGCGACCCTCCTGGGGTGACTGAAGCCCCCGCACACGACGAGGCCCACGGCGGCGGCCTCGGCTCCCGCCTCAACTGGCTCCGGGCGGCCGTGCTCGGAGCCAACGACGGCGTCGTCTCCACCGCCGGCCTCGTCGTCGGCGTCGCCGGCGCCACCGAGTCCCAGGCAGCCCTGCTCACGGCCGGCCTCTCGGGACTGCTGGCCGGCTCGATGTCGATGGCGGCGGGGGAGTACGTCTCGGTGTCCAGCCAGCGCGACTCGGAGAAGGCCGCGCTGGCCATGGAGAAGCGCGAACTGCGCGAACGGCCGGAGGCCGAACTCGCCGAACTGACCGGCCTCCTCGCCGCCCGCGGCCTCTCCCCGGAGGTGGCCCGCGAGGCCGCCGAACAGCTCACCGCCCGCGACGCGCTCCGCGCCCACGCGCGCGTGGAGCTCGGCATCGACCCCGACGCCCTCACCAACCCCTGGCACGCGGCCGGCGCCAGCTTCCTCGCCTTCACCGTCGGCGCCCTGCTCCCGCTCCTCGCGATCGTCCTCCCGCCGCCCTCCGCCCGCCTCTGGGTCACGGTCCTCTCCGTCCTCGCCGCCCTCACCCTCACCGGCTGGTGGAGCGCCCGCCTGGGCGCCGCCCCCACGGGCCCGGCGATCCTCCGCAACGCGGCGGGCGGGGCCCTGGCGATGGGCGTGACGTACGCGGCGGGGTCGCTGCTGGGGGCGGCGGGCGTCTAGGGCCTTGTCGGAAGGTGCCAAAGCCTGCCGAGCGCGTCCTGCTCGCCGCGTACGCCGTCACCCTCCCCGGCTGCCGGCGCCCGGCTTCTGGGTCATGCTGACCTACATCGCGGCGCGGTACCTGCTGACGGCGGGAACGCTCCACGCGATGTACGGTGAACGTCGTACAACCATCTGACAGCAAGGACCGTCCGCCATGCGCGCCACCACCATCCACGCCCCGTTCGACATGCGCGTGGAGGACGTGCCCGACCCGGTGATCCAGGAGCCCACGGACGTCGTCCTGCGGGTCCTGCGCGCCTGCATCTGCGGCAGCGACCTGTGGGCCTACCGCGGCGAGTCCGCCCGGCAGCCCGGCCAGCGCATCGGCCACGAGTTCCTCGGCATCGTCGAGGCCGCCGGCTCCGACGTCACCGGCTTCGCCGCCGGCGACCTCGTCGTCGCCCCCTTCGTCTGGTCCGACGGCACCTGCGACTACTGCGCCGAGGGCCTCCAGACCTCCTGCCCGCGCGGCGGCTTCTGGGGCTCGGTCGGCTCCGACGGCGGCCAGGGCGAGGCCGTCCGCGTCCCGTACGCGGACGGCACCCTGGTCAAGCTCCCGGCGGAGGCCGCCTCCGACGACCGGCTCCTGACCGCGCTGCTCGCCCTCTCCGACGTCCTGGGCACCGGCCACCACGCGGCTCTCGGCGCGGGCGTCACGAAGGGCTCCACGGTCGCCGTCGTCGGCGACGGCGCGGTCGGCCTCTGCGGCGTCCTGGCCGCCAAGCGGCTCGGCGCGGAGCGGATCATCGCCCTGGGCCGGCACACGGCCCGTACCGACATCGCCCGCGCCTTCGGCGCCACGGACGTCGTCGCCGAGCGCGGCGAGGCCGCCGAGGCCGCCGTCCGCGAGCTCACCGGCGGCCAGGGAGCCCACGGCGTCATCGAGGCCGTCGGCACCGAGCAGTCGATGCGCACGGCGGTCGCGATCGCCCGCGACGGCGGCTCCATCGGCTACGTCGGCGTCCCGCACGGCAGCGGCACGGGCCTCGACCTGTCGGTCATGTTCGACCGCAACATCGCCCTCCGCGGCGGCGTCGCCCCGGTCCGCGCCTACATCCCGGAACTCCTCCCGGACGTCCTCTCCGGCGCCATCGACCCGTCCCCGGTCTTCGACCTGACGGTGGGCCTGGAGGGAGTCCCGGCGGGCTACAAGGCCATGGACGAGCGCACGGCCCTGAAGGTGCTGGTCAAGCCGTAGGACCACGGGGTGCCCACTCTGGGGGAGGGTGGGCACCCCCCCCGGTGCCGGCGCCCGGGCCGTACAAGCCCCGTCAGGCCCCCGCCCACTCCGGCGCGTCCGCCCCCGCGATCCCCGGCGCCCGGGACCAGGACCTCGGCCCGCCCTCGTACGCCACCGGCGACAACGCATGCCGCAGCCGCCCCAGCGGCCCCTCCGACTCCGTCAGGTACCGCTCCGGCTCGTACCGCGGCAGCGCGTGAGTCAGCCAGTGCCCCGTCTGGGCCAGGGCCAGACGGACGAGCCGGCTCCCGCCCTCCGCGCGCTGCTCCGTCAGCGACCGCAGCACCGCCGCCGCGAGCAGATATCCCGTGCCGTGGTCCAGGGCCTGCGCCGGCAGCGCGCCCGGCTCGGCCGCCGAGCCCTCCACCGCCGCGATCCCCGTCGCCACCTGCACCAGGGAGTCGAAGCCACGCCGGCCGCCCCAGGGCCCGTAGTCGCCCCAGGCGGAGAGCCGCGCGGTCACCAGACCCGGCCGCTCCAGGTCGAAGCGGTCGAGTGCGCCCGGCCGGAAGCCGGTGACCAGCACGTCGGCGGAGTCGAGGAGTTCGTCGAAGGTCCGCCGGTCCGAGGGGCGGTCCAGATCCAGCGCCGACGTCCGCTTGCCGACGCCCGTGTCCGCGTGCTGGTCCGGCAGTTCGGGGTTGCCCGGCGGGTCGATCCGCAGCACGTCCGCGCCGAGCAGCGCCAGCGTCCGGGTCGCGACCGGCCCGGCGATCACCCGGGTCAGATCGAGGACCCGCAGCGGCCGTCCGGCCTCGGCCCGGGGCGCCGCCTCGTCCAGCCGCTCCCGGCTCAGCAGCGGCCGCGCCGCCACCTCGCGGCCCTGCTCGCCGGCCGCCCACTCCCCGGGCGTCCGCAGGGCGACGGCCAGGCCCCCGGCCGCGTACACCGCCGTCTCGACCTCGACGGCCTTCCGCTCCCCGATCGCCGCGGCAACGGCCTCGACCGAGTCGGGAACGCCCAGCGCCGCGAGCAACGCGGCCTGGTGGTGCGGGTAGTTGGCGTGCGTACGGACCCAACCGTCGGCCGCCCGCCAGAACCGCGAGAGGGGTGCGAAGTTCACCGGCGCCCGCCCGTCGACCCGCAGATGACGCTCGCTCACGAAGGCGGTGGCGACGGCCCCGTCGTCCACCCGCACCGGGCCCGGGAGCCCCGCGTGCTCCACCGCGGCGAGCGAGCAGGCGGCGACCGCGCCGCGCGCCAGGTCCATCACCGGAAGCCGCGCGGGCAGCAGCCCGGAGACCCCGCCGTACTCCACCCGGTCGACGAGGGCGGGATCGCCGCCCAGGGCCGACCACAGCAACTCCGTACCGGTACGCACTGTGTTGTTCATGACCAGCAGTGTGGCACTCAGTGCCACGCAAAGGGCCCTGGTGTGGCACACCACACCAGGGCCCTCCGACCGTGCCGTACCGCTTACTTCACGGCGGCCAGCGCGTCCACGATGCCGGCTCCGTAGAAGCCGTTCCTCTTGTCCGCGCCGTCCTGGCAGACGGCGTCGACGACACCGTCGGAGTTGATGTCGTACGGGTTGGTGCACGCGTGCTCGTCGGCCTGCGCGTACAGCAGCGCCTTCAGCGCCGCCGGGCTCGCGTACGGGTGCGTCGACTTCAGCAGCGCCAGCACACCGGCGGCGTGCGGCGAGGCCATCGACGTACCGGCCTTGTAGTTGTAGCCGCCGTTGACCGTGGTCGACAGGATGCGGCCGTTGACCGCCGGGGCGTCCGGCGTCTGGTACTCGGTGCGGTCACCGCCGGGCGCGGCGATGTCGATGACGCCCATGCCGTAGTTGGAGTAGGACGCCTTCAGGCCCTTGGCGCCGGTCGCGGAGACCGTCACGACGCCCGGCAGCATGGCCGGGTAGTCGAAGCACTCCTTCGGGTTGATGACCCGGTCGCCCGGCGTGGTGTCGTTCGGGCTGCTGTTGTCGAGGATCGACTCGGCCGCCAGGTCGAACTTGGAGTTGCCGGCCGCGGCGACGTTGACCGTGCCCTTCTTCTCCGCGTACCGGGTCGCGCGGGTGACCGCCTCGATGAGGGCCTTCTGGTCCTCGTCGTTCTTGCAGGCGAACATCCACGGGTCGGTGTAGTAGCTGTTGTTCGTGACGTCGACACCGTGCTCGGCCGCCCACACGAAGCCACAGACCACGGCCTCGGTGTAGAAGAAGCCGTCCGGGGTGGACACCTTGATGCCGGCGAGCTTCACGCCCGGCGCGACACCCGTGACGCCGATGCCGTTCTTGGCGGCGCCGATGGTGCCCGCGACGTGCGTGCCGTGGTCGCTCTCGCCCGGCTGCGGACGCCAGGAGCCGGCCGTGGTGTCCGGCTTGCCGGACACGCAGTTGGCGGACGCGGCCGCGTCGAAGTTCGGCGCCAGGTCCGGGTGGGTGTCGTCGACACCGGTGTCGATGATGCCGACGGTGACCCGGCTGCTGCCGAGGGTCTTCTCGTGGGCCTTGTCGGCCTTGATCGCCGGGAGGTCCCACTGCAGGGGCTCCAGCGGGTCCTGGCCGTCCGTGGCGGCGGCCGCGGCAGCCTTCGCCTCGGCGGGGGACAGGGTCTGCGCGCCCTCGTCGACCGAGTCGTCGGACTGGACGGAGAGCGGGGCGGTACGGGTCGAACCGGCCGACTCGACACCGGGGACCTGACGGATCGTCTTCGCGAACTCGGGGTTCTGCGAGTGGACGACTATCACGCCTATCTGGTCGTACGAGATGACCACCTCGCCACCCGCGGCGGCGATCGCCTTCTTCACCGAGGCGGCGGTCCAGCGGCCGCCCTCGACGTTGACGACGTAGGAAAGCTTCGGGCCGGTGAAGGCGACGGTGGCCGGAGCGTCACTCAGTTCCGCGGCGGAGGCGGCGCCGGGGGCAAGGAAGCCGAGCGAGGCCGTGAGCGCGAGACCGACCGGCAGAGCAAGAGCTCGGCCGCGCCTCGATCCCAGATGAGCCATGGGTTCTCCACATCATCCGTATGTACTGTCCGCGCGCGGGTTTACGGGCGGACAGGTGCATGACGAGTGAAGCTATCGCTGATCTTCCCGAAGCTTCAATGAGTTGAGAAGACTTCATGAAGATCTGTTCAAGGAAATCGCCCGTGTGAACCACTTCGCTTCCCGCTCCGTGCCGTTGGACAGGGGAGGAGCTCCGGTCGGAGCACCGATTCCCGCACCCCTGGTGAGGCCCCCTTGACCATGCCGCCGTCCGTCCCCGCGTCACGAGGAGATTCCGTGGCTACCGAAGCACCGCCGCCGCCGAGAAAGGACACGGAGACCGACCGCGGTCCCGGGTCGCCCACGACGGAACAGTTCGTCGAGGTGCAGGAAGGTGCGGAATTCGGCGAATTGCGCCGTACGTACCGTTCCTTCGCCTTCCCCCTCACCATCGCCTTCATCGCCTGGTACCTGCTGTACGTGCTGCTCTCCAACTACGCGGGCGGCTTCATGGGCACCAAGCTCTTCGGCAACATCAACGTGGCCCTCGTCCTCGGCCTCGGCCAGTTCCTCACCACGTTCCTCATCGCCTGGCTCTACTCGCGGCACGCGGCGAACCGGCTCGACCCCAAGGCCGAGGCCATCAGAACCCGTATGGAGGGCGACGCATGAGCACCCCCGTCCTGCTCGCGGCGGGCAACGCCACCACCGAGCACCGGCCCCTGATCATCGCCCTGTTCGGCGCCTTCGTCGTCGCCACCCTCGTCATCACCGTCTGGGCCGGCCGCCAGACCCGCAGCGCCGCCGACTTCTACGCCGGCGGACGCCAGTTCACCGGCTTCCAGAACGGCCTCGCGATCTCCGGCGACTACATGTCCGCCGCGTCCTTCCTCGGCATCGCCGGAGCCATCGCCCTCTTCGGCTACGACGGCTTCCTGTACTCGATCGGCTTCCTCGTCGCCTGGCTCGTCGCCCTGCTCCTGGTCGCCGAACCGCTGCGCAACTCCGGCCGGTTCACCATGGGCGACGTCCTCGCCTACCGGATGCGCCAGCGGCCCGTCCGCACCGCCGCCGGCACCTCGACCATCGTCGTCTCGATCTTCTACCTGCTCGCCCAGATGGCGGGCGCGGGCGTCCTCGTCTCGCTCCTGCTCGGCATCACCAGCGACGGCGGCAAGATCGCGATCGTCGCCCTGGTCGGCCTCCTGATGATCGTGTACGTGACGATCGGCGGCATGAAGGGCACCACCTGGGTGCAGATGGTCAAGGCGGTCCTGCTCATCGCGGGCACGCTCCTGATCACCTTCCTCATCCTCCTCAAGTTCCACTTCAACATCTCGGAGCTGCTCGGCGCGGCCGCCACCAACAGCGGCAAGGGCGACGCCTTCCTCCAGCCCGGCCTCAAGTACGGCGCCACCGCCACCTCCAAGCTGGACTTCCTCTCGCTCGGCATCGCGCTCGTCCTCGGCACGGCCGGCCTGCCCCACATCCTGATCCGCTTCTACACGGTGCCGACCGCCAAGGCCGCCCGGAAGTCCGTCAACTGGGCCATCGGCATCATCGGCGCCTTCTACCTGATGACGATCGTCCTCGGCTTCGGCGCCGCCGCCCTCCTCAAGAACAGCGACATCGTCGCCTCCAACAAGGCGGGCAACACGGCCGCCCCGCTCGCGGCCCTGGAGATCGGCGGCGGAGCCGACTCCACCGGCGGCGCGATCCTCCTCGCCGTCATCTCCGCCGTCGCCTTCGCGACCATCCTCGCCGTCGTCGCCGGTCTGACCCTGGCCTCCTCCTCGTCCTTCGCGCACGACATCTACGCCAACGTCATCCGGCGCGGACAGGCCACCGAGAAGGAGGAGGTGAAGGCCGCCCGCTGGGCGACCGTCTTCATCGGCATCGTCTCCATCGCGCTCGGCGCCCTCGCCCGCGACCTCAACGTCGCCGGCCTGGTCGCCCTCGCCTTCGCGGTCGCCGCCTCGGCCAACCTGCCGACGATCCTCTACTCGCTCTTCTGGAAGCGCTTCACCACCCAGGGCGCGCTGTGGTCGATCTACGGCGGTCTGATCTCCGCCGTCGTCCTCGTCCTCTTCTCGCCGGTCGTCTCCGGCAAGCCCACGTCGATGTTCAAGACGGCCGACTTCTACTGGTTCCCGCTGGAGAACCCCGGCCTCGTCTCCATCCCGCTCGGCTTCCTGCTCGGCTGGCTCGGCTCGATCCTCTCCAAGGAGGAGCCGGACAAGGGCAAGTACGCGGAGCTGGAGGTCAAGTCCCTCACCGGAGTCGGAGCGCACTGAACCGTATACGGTCCGCCACCGCAGGACGGCCGCGTCGTAGAGTTCTACGACGCGGCCGCGTCGGTCCTCGTGACAATCTGCCCTGCTCGTTGTCCGTGCGCTCACGTAGGCTCGAAACACACGCATCCGGAAAACGGGGAGGGGGCCACAGTGCTCATCGACACCTACGGCCGTGTGGCCACTGACCTGCGCGTCTCGCTCACGGACCGGTGCAATCTGCGCTGCACGTACTGCATGCCCGAGGAGGGTCTGCAGTGGCTCGCCAAGCCGGACCTCCTCACCGACGACGAGATCGTCCGGCTGATCCGCATCGCGGTCACCGACCTCGGCGTCACCGAGGTCCGCTTCACCGGCGGTGAGCCGCTGCTCCGCCCCGGCCTCGTCGGGATCGTCGAGCGCTGCGCCGCCCTGGAGCCCCGCCCCCGGATGTCCCTGACCACCAACGGCATCGGACTCAAGCGCACCGCCGCCGCCCTCAAGGCCGCCGGCCTCGACCGGGTCAACGTCTCGCTCGACACCCTGCGCCCCGAGGTCTTCAAGACCCTCACCCGGCGCGACCGCCACCAGGACGTCCTCGACGGCATGGCCGCCGCCCGCGAGGCCGGCCTCACCCCGGTCAAGGTCAACGCCGTCCTGATGCCCGGGCTCAACGCCGACGAGGCCCCCGACCTCCTCGCCTGGGCGATCGAGGAGGGGTACGAGCTCCGCTTCATCGAGCAGATGCCCCTGGATGCCCAGCACGGCTGGAAGCGCGACGGCATGATCACCGCCGGGGACATCCTGGAGTCCCTGCGCACCCGCTTCACCCTGACGCCCGAAGGCTCCGAGGAGCGAGGCTCGGCTCCCGCCGAGCGCTGGGTCGTCGACGGCGGACCGCACACGGTCGGCGTCATCGCCTCCGTCACCCGCCCGTTCTGCCGGGCCTGCGACCGCACCCGGCTCACCGCCGACGGGCAGGTGCGCACCTGTCTCTTCGCCACCGAGGAGACGGACCTGCGGGCCGCGCTGCGCGCCGAGGACCCGTCGCCCGCGTCGGACGCGACGGTCGCGGAGCTCTGGAAGAAGGCAATGTGGGGCAAGAAGGCGGGCTCGGGCCTCGACGACCCGAGCTTCCTCCAGCCCGAGCGCCCGATGTCGGCGATCGGCGGCTGAGGTCCCGGCCGTCTCTTCCGGCAAGATCCGGAAGAGACGGATCAGCGGGTCTCCCCGGCCTCCCAGTCGGCCAGCGGGACGACGTCCTTCAGGAAGCCCCGTACCCCCAGGAACTGGGAGAGGTGCTCGCGGTGCTCCTCGCACGCGAGCCAGGTCTTGCGCCGCTCGGGCGTGTGCAGCTTGGGGTTGTTCCAGGCGAGCACCCACACGGCGTCGGCCTTGCAGCCCTTCGCGGAACAGATCGGCTTGTCGTCAGTCACGCGATCATTGTCCAGCAACAGCGATGCCGGGCAGCCACGGGGGGAGCTGCCCGGCATCGGTCCGTCGCTCCGACGGGGGATGCGGAGCGCGTAGGCAGTATGTCACGGCACATGGGGTGCGGTGCACCGGATCGTCATGATTGATCTGAGGTTTTCTTGAGGTTGGGAGCCTCGAGTGCGGGTCGCTCCGGAGGGGGGACGAAGGTGGAGGGAAGGGACGGAGCCCTCTCGCGTCCCGCGTTGGCGATCACCACGGCGATGTAGGGGAGCAGGAGGCCCAGGCCCAGCGCCACGAAGGCCACATGCCGCTCCACGTTCCACAGCACCGTCGCGGCGATCACGGAGAGCGTCCGCACGGTCATCGAGATGACATAACGCCGCTGCCTGCCCCGGACGTCATCGGCGAGCCCCTGCCGGGCTCCCGTGATCCGGAAGACCTCGGTCCCGCCATGCTTCGACATCGCCGTTCACCACCCACAGGCCGCGCCGGACCCTCCCCGGTCCGGACCTGTTCCCACCGTACGCCCGCCGCCCCCGCCCGACGAGACCGGGGCACGTACGGCGCTGTCCGACATGCGCCGTATGACCGATAGGTCGAGACTGGGCCCACATGCGTACTAGGAGGCGACGATGAGTTGGTTGTGGGCGATCATCGTGGGATTCGTCCTCGGTCTGATCGCGAAGGCGATCCTGCCCGGGAAGCAGCAGATCCCGCTGTGGCTGACGACCGTGTTCGGCATTCTCGGCAGCGTGCTCGGCAACGCCGTCGCGACCTGGATCGGAGTCAACGACACCCGGGGCATCGACTGGACCCGGCACCTGCTCCAGCTGATCGGCGCCGTCGCCGTCGTCGGCGTCGGCGACATGCTGTGGGCCTCGATCAGGGGCAGCAGACAGCGCGCCTGAGACACGGCAAGAGGCCCGGTACGGCGCTCAGCGCACGTACCGGGCCTCTTGCCATGGGTCCCGCTAGCCGGCGAACTCGATCGCGGCCAGGTTCTTCTTGCCGCGCCGCAGCACCAGCCAGCGGCCGTGCAGCAGCTCCTCGGCCGCCACCACGGCGTCCTCGGCGGTCACCTTCACGTTGTTCACGTAGGCCCCGCCCTCCTTTACCGTGCGGCGCGCCGCCGACTTGCTCGCCACCAGACCGACCTCGGCGAACAGGTCCACGACCTGGCCGAGCTCCGACACGCGCGCGTGCGGCAGCTCGGACAGCGCGGCGGCGAGCGTCGGCTCGTCCAGCTCGGCCAGGTCGCCCTGCCCGAACAGCGCCTTGGAGGCGTTGATGACGGCCGCGCACTGCTCGGCGCCGTGCACCAGGGTGGTGAGCTCCTCGGCGAGCGCCCGCTGGGCGGCGCGCGCCTGCGGCCGCTCGGCGGTCTGCGCCTCCAGCTCCTCCAGCTCCTCGCGGGACCTGAAGGAGAGGATCCGCATGTACGTCGAGATGTCCCGGTCGTCCACGTTCAGCCAGAACTGGTAGAACGCGTACGGCGTGGTCATCTCCGGGTCCAGCCAGACGGCCCCGCTCTCGGTCTTGCCGAACTTGGTGCCGTCCGCCTTGACCATCAGCGGGGTCGCGAGCGCGTGGACCTCGGCGCCCGGCTCCAGGCGGTGGATCAGGTCGAGGCCTGCCACCAGGTTGCCCCACTGGTCCGAGCCGCCCTGCTGGAGCGTGCACCCGTAGCGGCGGTACAGCTCGAGGAAGTCCATGCCCTGGAGCAGCTGGTAGCTGAACTCGGTGTAGCTGATGCCCTGCTCGGACTCCAGGCGCCGGGCGACGGAGTCCTTGGTCAGCATCTTGTTGACCCGGAAGTGCTTGCCGATGTCCCGCAGGAACTCGATCGCCGACATCCCGGCGGTCCAGTCCAGGTTGTTCACCATGACCGCCGCGTTCTCCCCCTCGAAGGAGAGGAAGGGCTCGATCTGCGAACGCAGCCGGTTCACCCAGTTCGCGACCGTCTCCGGGTCGTTCAGGGTGCGCTCGGCCGTCGGCCGCGGGTCACCGATCTGCCCGGTGGCCCCGCCGACCAGCGCCAGCGGCCGGTGCCCGGCCTGCTGGAGCCGGCGGACGGTGAGGACCTGGACCAGGTGGCCGACGTGGAGACTGGCCGCGGTCGGGTCGAAACCGCAATAGAACGTGACGGGACCGTCCGCGAGAGCCTTGCGCAGTGCGTCCTCATCGGTGGACTGGGCGAACAGCCCGCGCCACTTCAGCTCGTCGACGATGTCCGTCACGATCGTCCGTCTCCTCAGAAAGTCGTCAGTGCTACGGCGCTCAGTCTAGGCGGGTCAGACCCCCTTGCTGACCGAGCTCATGTTGAAGTCCGGCACCCGCAGGGCGGGCATCGCGGCCCGGGTGAACCAGTCGCTCCACTCGCGCGGCAGCGTCTTCTCCGTACGGCCCGCCTCGGAGGCCCGCGACAGCAGGTCCACCGGCGACTCGTTGAACCGGAAGTTGTTCACCTCGCCGACCACCTCGCCGTTCTCGACGAGGTAGACGCCGTCCCGGGTCAGCCCGGTCAGCAGCAGCGTCGCCGGGTCGACCTCGCGGATGTACCAGAGGCAGGTCAGCAGCAGGCCGCGCTCCGTCGAGGCCACCATCTCCTCCAGCGAGCGCTCGCCGCCGCCGTCCAGGATCAGGTTCCCCGCTCCCGGCGCCACGGGCAACCGAGTAAGCCCCGCCGTGTGCCGGGTGGTGATCAGGTGCGCCAGGGCGCCGGCCTTCACCCAGTCGACCGGCCCGACCGGCAGACCGTTGTCGAAGACGGAGGAGTCGTCGCCGGAGGAGTGCGCGATCACGAACGGCGCGGACTCCAGGCCCGGCTCGTTCGGGTCGCTGCGCAGCGTGAGCGGCAGTGGGGAGAGCGTCTCGCCGAGCCGGGTGCCGCCGCCGGGCTTGGAGAAGACCGTGCGGCCCTCCACCGCGTCCCGGGCGGCCGAGGACCACAGCTGGTAGATCATCAGGTCGGCCACGGCGGTCGGCGGCAGCAGCGTCTCGTACCGGCCGGCGGGCAGCTCGATCCTGCGCTCGGCCCAGCCGAGGCGGGTCGCCAGCTCGGCGTCGAGCGCGGCCGGGTCGACGTCCTTGAAGTCCCGGGTCGCGCGCCCGGCCCAGGCGGAGCGCGAGCGGTCCGGGGACTTGGCGTTGAGCTCCAGGGTCCCGTTGGGCTGGTCGTGGCGGAGCCGCAGCCCCGTGGAGGTGCCCAGGTAGGTGGAGGTCAGCTCGTGGTTGGCGAAGCCGTACAGCTCACGGCCGCCGGCACGCGCGCGTGCGAAGGCCTCGCCGAGCGCGGGCGCGAAGTCGGTGAAGACGGCGGAGGAGGTCTCCGCCGGCGCGTCCGTGAAGTCGGGCGAGGCGGGCACGCCCTCCACGAGCGGCTGGGCGTCCTCGGCGGGCCCGGCGGCGCGGGCGGCGGCCTCGGCGGCCCGGACCAGGGGCTCCAGGTCGTCGACGGTCACGGCGGACCGCGAGACGACACCGGAGGCGGTGCCCTGGGCGCCGTCGACGGTCGCGATGACGGTGAGGGTACGGCCCCGGGTCACCCCGTTCGTGGTGAGCGCGTTCCCGGCCCAGCGCAGATTGGCCGAGGACTCCTCGTCGGCGATGACGACACACCCGTCGGCGCGGGACAGCTCCAGGGCCCGCTCGACGATCTCGTACGGCTTGCTGACGCGGCTCATCGACCGGCCTCCTGCGTCGTGTTCAGGATGTTGACGCCCCGGAAGAGGGCGGACGGGCAGCCGTGCGAGACGGCGGCGACCTGGCCCGGCTGGGCCTTGCCGCAGTTGAAGGCGCCACCGAGCACGTACGTCTGCGGGCCGCCGACCTGCTCCATCGAGCCCCAGAAGTCGGTGGTCGTCGCCTGGTACGCCACGTCCCGCAGCTGCCCGGCGAGCCGGCCGTTCTCGATGCGGAAGAAGCGCTGGCCGGTGAACTGGAAGTTGTAGCGCTGCATGTCGATCGACCAGGACCGGTCGCCGACCACGTAGATGCCCCGCTCCACGCCCCCGATCAGGTCCTCCGTCGACAGACCGCCCGGATCCGGCTGCAGCGAGACGTTCGCCATCCGCTGCACCGGCACGTGCGCGGGGGAGTCGGCGAAGGCGCAGCCGTTCGACCGGCCGAGGCCCGTGAGCTTCGCGATCCGCCGGTCCAGCTGGTAGCCGACGAGCGTGCCGTCCTTCACCAGGTCCCAGCTCTGCGCCTCGACGCCCTCGTCGTCGAAGCCGACGGTGGCGAGACCGTGCTCGGCGGTCCGGTCACCCGTCACGTTCATGATCGAGGAGCCGTACGCCAGCTTGCCCAGCTGGTCGAAGGTGGCGAACGAGGTGCCCGCGTACGCCGCCTCGTAGCCGAGCGCCCGGTCCAGTTCGGTGGCGTGCCCGATGGACTCGTGGATCGTCAGCCACAGGTTCGACGGGTCCACGACCAGGTCGTACCGGCCCGCCTCCACGCTCGGCGCCCGCATCTTCTCGGCGAGCAGCGCCGGGATCTCGTCGAGCTCCTTGTCCCAGTCCCAGCCGGTCCCCGTCAGGTACTCCCAGCCCCGCCCGACCGGCGGCGCGATCGTCCGCATCGAGTCGAACTCGCCGGTCGTCTCGTCCACGGCGACGGCCGTGAGCTGCGGGTGCAGCCGGACGCGCTGCTGGGTGGTCACGGTGCCCGCCGTGTCCGCGTAGAACTTGTTCTCGTGGACGGTGAGCAGTGAGGCGTCCACGTGCGCCACGCCCTCCGCCCCGAGCAGCCGCGCGCTCCAGTCGGCGAGCAGCGCGCTCTTCTCCTCGGCGGGCACGGAGAACGGGTCGATCTCGTACGAGGAGATCCACGTCTTCTCGGCGTGCACCGGCTCCTCGGCCAGCTCCACGCGCTCGTCGGAGCCGGCCGCCGCGATCACCTTCGCCGACAGCTTGGCCATGGCGACCGCCTGCGAGGCGACCCGCGCGGCCCCGTCCATCGTCAGGTCGACGCCGGACGCGAAGCCCCAGGCCCCGCCGTGCACCACCCGCACCGCGTAGCCGAGGTCCGTGGTGTCGGAGGACCCGGACGGTTTGGCGTCGCGCAGCCGCCACGAGGCGCTGCGCACCCGCTCCAGACGGAAGTCGGCGTGCTCGGCACCGAGCGCGCGCGCTCGGGCGAGCGCCGCGTCGGCGAGCGCCCGCAGGGGCAGCGCGACGAACGAAGGGTCGATCTGATGGACCACGAGCGGCCTCGCTCTCGGCGATCGGAAGACGGCGGTTGAACTGTCCGGGAAGTCAATCACGGGACGGGCGGCAGAGTCGGCGCATTGCGGCGTACCTTCGGCGCCCGCTACCCCAACAGGTCATCGCCCGCCGGGCATTGAGGGATCGGAATAGGGCATTGGCATAGCCTGGCGATCGATCGGATGAGATGATCGACGCCATGCACGGGTGAGTGAACGGGGTCAGGTCCTGGCTGTCGTCCCTTGACGAGGACGCACTCAGATCCCTGCTGACCTGGCATCAGTGCTTACGCGGAGACCGGCACGCCCACACGCCTGACCGGCCCGCGCGCCGGACGCCCCCCACCCGCCGGGAACTCCACGCCGCCCGCGTGCGGCTCGCCAAGGCGCAGCAGGGACAGCTCACGAGCTTCGCCGCCTGCGGGCTCGTGTGGGCCGCGAAGGCGCTCCGCACGGAGTACGGCTTCCCGGAGCGCGCCCTCGCGGACCCCAGCCTCGAAGAACTCCTCGCCATGCTCCGGGTGCTCGACCCGCCCCTCGCGCGGTGCGCCCTCTACGGCATGCTCCTGCCCGGCACGAGCCGGCTGCCGGTCGGGCCGCTGGCACGCGAGCATCGGGCCGCGTTACAGGCGGCGGCCGACAGCACTCCGCCGTCCGACGCGTACGAGATAGGCCCGGGCTTCGACGCCCCGCCCGAAACCCCGACGACGCCCTTCGAGTGTGAGGATGCCGCTCCCTTGCCCGGAACCGAATCAGCGCTCGTACGCCTCCAGCGCTCCGGCGAGCGGCTGGCCGCCGCCCTGCGCGCGGCGGCGGACGCCGTCGAGACCGGGTGCCTCCCCGCGGACGCCCCCGCCGAGGCGATCACCGCATGGATCGAGGAGCGCGAGCGGCTCGGCTCCGCACTCGCTGCCGAGGGCTTCACATGGGGTCCCGAACTCGGATACGCCGACGCCGAGGCCGGCTTGACGCGGCTGCGGGAGGCACGTGCCGAACAGGCCGACGCCCTGCGGCGCAAGGCCGGCCGGTACGCCGAGCTCCTCGAACTGGCCGAAGACGAGGAAGAGGCCTCCGACCTCAGCCGCCACCTGGAACGCATCGAGGCGCAGTTGCGTGAACTCGGGTCGGCGGAGGAGGCGACCCAGGAAAGCGAACCCGAGCCTCGTGCCGACCCCGCCGCCTCCCCGGACGGGCCGACCGAGCACGGCACCGGGGACACGACCGCGCTCACGGCCAGGGCCGCCGACCGGGTCCGGGCGGGCGCCTCCGCGATCGAGGCCGTTCGCCGCGCGGTGGAACCCCGGCCCCCGGCCCTCCTGCCGACCCAGGCGGCCCCCCTGCCGACGCCCCAGAAGCCCGCCACGCCCCCGGCCCCCGCCCTGCCCGCGCCCGAGCCGACCGCGACCGACGGGTGGACCGCGGCGGACGGGCGGACCGCGCCCGAGCCGACCGCGCCCGAGCCGACCGCGCCCGAGCCGACCGCGCCCGAGCCGACCGCGGCCGACGAGCCGACCGCGACCGACGGGCCGACCGCGGCCGCCGCGCCCCTGCCGTCCGCCGCCGACGCGCCGGGACGCGAGCCCGCCCCGGCCGCCGCGGCCGTGCCCGCCCAGGCCCCGGCGTCCGCCGTGGCATCCTCGGCGCCCGCCCCGGCCGTCGAGCCGACGCGGGCCGCCGTGCCCGCCCCGGCCGCCGCCGTACCCCCGCTCGCGTCCGCGCCTGCCGCCGCCCGGCCCGCGCCCGTCGAGGAAGAGCCGTGGCCCAGTGGAGTCGAGGCACCCGACTGGGATCCGTACGCGCCCTGGGAGACCGGCAGCGAACCCCCCGTCGGGCGGCTGCTGCGGACGGGGCGGCTGGCGGAGGCGTACTGGATGACCGTCGCGTCCCACGAGAGCGACGTCCGGGCGCGGACGCTCGCCTTCGCCGCCGCCGCGTTCGGCTGCGTCTCGGACAGCGAGGCCACCCCCGTCCAGATGGCGCACGAGTTCGACGCCGCGCTCGCCGCCCAGGACCGCGAGGCCCACCTCGTGGCCCTGGCAGCCGCCCTGCGCACCGGCCTCACCGCGCGCTGGCCGCACGGCCTGGTCAGCGGGTTCGTCATGCCGTCCGGGCTCACCGGCCCCTGGCAGCACCTGCTGAACGTGCTCGTGGCCGCCGTCCGGGACGGCCGCGCCTTCGAGCCCGGCATGCTCCAGGGCAGCGCGGAGGGCCTGGAGGCCGCCACCCGTGAGGAGATCGGCCTGACCGCTCGGCAGCTGCTCGACGACCTGCCGCGCCGCAAGATGAAGTACCAGCGGGCGTCCAAGGTGCTCCAGTACCTCGTCGGCCCCTCGGGCGCCGTGCGCCATGCGCTGAACGAGGTCATCGAGTGGTCCGGCCAGAGTCCGGCGGAGTACACCGGTGCGCTCGGCTTCCGCGCCCTCGGCGAGGAGCTGTGGCGGGCCGAGGACATCGACCGGCTCATCGAGGACACGGACGCCCTCTTCCGCACGTCGAAGCAGGCCAAGGAGCCGATCACCGCCGGCGCACTCCGGCAGCTGCACGCCGCCTGCCGTTCCGTCGGCGAACTCCTCATGCGCGCCGAGGCCGCCCACGCCTCCGCCCGCCCGCACCAGGGCGTCAGCGACCGGGGAATCCCCGAGCTCGCCTCGGTCCTGCGGGACGTCGCCGACGAGCCCGCCCCGGCCGGGACGGGCGGCGCGGCACTCGGCCTGCTGCGCGCCTGGCTCACCGGTGAGCACGTACGGCCCGCGGGCACCGCCGCCGACCTCCTGCGGGAGGACGGCGGCCCCGTACCGCCCGCCGACGCCCTCCTCCGACTGCCCGACCTGCCCCGGGACACCCTCGGGGACCCGGACCTCGCCGACCCCCGGGCGGCCCGCCGGATCGCCGCCCTGCTGGTCCCCGCCGACGCCGAGTACGCCCTCGCGCGCTACCTGGACGACGGCGACCTGCACCTCGCCCGGGCGCTGATCGCCGCGGTCGAGAACGCGCCGGAGGAGTACGGCTGTACCGACCCCGAGTGGGGCGAGACGGCGGCCCGGCGGCTCGCCCAGGGACACGAGGACTGGCGGCGGGAGATCGCCGAGCACCACCGCGCGGCCGCCGGACTGCTCGCCCAGATGCGGACGCTCAACCAGCTCGCCGCAGACCAGGAACGCGAGTTCGTGGGCCGGCTCCAGGAGTTCGCGGACGGCGAGGAGTCGGGCCGCTACCGCTTCGCCGTGGAGTCGCTGCGCGCCCTCGAGGCCGAGCTCGTCACCCTCGTCGAGGACTACACGGCGCAGCTGCGGGAGAACCTGGCCCAGCTGCGGGCCCGCCCGGACCAGCCGCTTTCCGCCGGGGACCACGACCGGATCGCCCGCCTCATCGACGAGGGCGACACCGTCACCGCGCAGGAGTTCCTCGCCCTCGCGACCAGCCACACGCCGCTGCCCGAGCAGGGCGCCCGGTACGACGACGGTTCGGAACTCGCCGCCTTCCTCAGCGGCGTGACCGCTCCCGACGCGCCGAAGGCCGGCGGGGAGGGCGTCGACGCCGAGTGGTGGGCCGAGCACTACGGCGACCCCGCCTCCTCGCTCACCCCCGCCGCCGGCAACGGCCTGGAGTCGTGGGCGGCCCTGTGCACCTCGCAGGGCCGGCGCGGCGAGTGGCAGCAGCACATCCCCCGGGTGCTGCGGCTGCTCGGCCTCGAACTCTCCACGAACCAGGTCGTCGCCGAGCGGGCGGCCCTCGGCCAGGGCATGCGCCGCTTCAAGGTGCGCGCACGGGTCGCCGAACGGCCCGGCTACGTCGCGGCGCTCGGCTCCCGGGCGTCCTCGTACACCGTCCTCCTCGTCTGGGAGGAGCAGCCGGCCGACGGCCCGCTCGCCCACCTGGAGGACGCCGACGTGGGCGCCAACATCGTGCTCTACCTGCACCCGCTCGGCCTGGAGGGGCGGCGCGGCCTCGCCGAGTCCGCCCGTTCCTTCGCCCAGCAGGCCCTGGTCGTCGACTCCGCGGTGATGGGGTGGATGGCGGCGCGCGCGCCCGGCGCGTTCCGCTCGCTCCAGCGCGTGACGCTGCCCTGGGCCGCGTACAACCCGTACACGCCGTTCGTGGCGGGGCTCGTGCCGCCCGAGGTCTTCTACGGCCGCGACGAGGAGATGCGGGAGGTGATGGGCCGCGAGGGCGGCATGTTCCTCTACGGCGGCCGTCAGCTCGGCAAGTCGGCCCTGCTGCGCCGGGTCGCGGAGATCTTCCCCAGCCGCACCGACACGCACGTGGCCGTCTACCTCGACCTCCTCAAGGCCGAGATCGGCCACGCCGAGGCCCCCGACCGGATCTGGAGCCGCCTGGTCGAGGACCTCAAGCGCAAGGGCGTCTTCAACAACAAGATGTCCGAACAGGCCGGCCCCGACGTCGTCGTACGCAACATCCGCGCCTGGCTCGACCAGGACGACACGCGCCGGATCCTGGTCCTCGCGGACGAGGCCGACGCCTTCCTCAACACCGACTCGCGCCGCGCCTACCGCGTCGGCAGCGAGTCCACCTTCCCCAACGTCATGCACTTCCAGCGGCTCATGGAGCACACCGAACGCCGCTTCAAGATCGTGTTCGCCGGTCTCCACCAGGTCCAGCGGTTCGGACACCTCTCCAACGTCTCCACCGTCCACGGCGGCCCCGACGTCCTGGTCGGCCCGCTCGGCACCCAGGCGGCCGTACGGCTCGTCACCGAGCCCATGTCCGCCCTCGGCCACTTCTTCGAGCGCCCCGAGCTGGTCTGGCGCATCCTCGCCATCACCAACTACCAGGCCAACCTGGTGCAGATCTTCTGCCGTGAACTCGTCCGCGTCCTCCACGACCGCCCGTACACCTTCGCCGGCGGCCCGGTCCGCATCACCGAGGCCGACGTCCAGAAGGTCGCCGCCTCGGAGACCGTGCGCCAGCAGATCGCCGAGCGGCTGCGCTTCACCATCAACCTGGAGGACCGCTACCGGGTCCTCGCCCTCGTCATCGCCCTGCGCAGCCTCGCCGACGGATACCGCGGCGACTACTCCGCGGGCGAACTCCTCCAGGAGGCTCGCGAGGCCTGGCCCGAGGGCTTCGAGATGCTCAGCGCCAAGCAGGCGCAGATCTTCCTCACCGAGATGGTCGGCCTCGGCCTGCTCATCCAGCTCGGCGACCGCTCCCGCTTCGCCGTCCGCAGCCCCAACGTGGTCAACATGCTCGGCACCCGCGAGGAGCTCGAACTCGAACTCCGCGAGACCGAGTTCGGCCTGCCGTACGACTACAACCCGCACGCCGCCCGGCGCCTCCTGGGCCGCGACGCCCGCAACGTGCAGACCTACAGCCCGCTCACCGAGGAACAGCTGCACGAGACTGCGCAGTCCGGTGTCAGCCTCATCGGCACCACCGCCCTTCACCGGCCCCCGCTGGTCCAGCGGGCCGTCACCGCGTTCGCCGAGAACCGGGGCGTCGACGTCGTCCCGTACACCCACGGCGAGGACCTCACAGCCCTCCTCAAGAGCCGCCGCCGCAAGGCGCACGTGATCATGGCCGACCTGCGCGGCGCCGCCCTCGAAGAGCTGCGCGAGGCCGTCCGCTCGATGCTCGTCCACGCCGGGCCCGCCGCCGACCGGCTCGTGCGGCAGACCGAGCAGCGCAGCGGCGGCAACGAGAACCGCTCCGTCGTGGTCGTCGCCGACGCGGCCGCCCTCGCCGAACTCGCCGCCGACGACGGCCACGAGGAGCTCGCCGTGCGGTGGCTGCGCCCCGAGCGGTGGACCACCGACGCCCTGCGCGCCTGGTCGGAATGCCCCTTCGTCTCCCGGGAGGACCGCGACCGGCTCGTCGCCGCGACCGGCGGCTGGCCCCGCTGGATGGAGGCCGCGGTCGCGGACGTGTCCGTGCACGGCGCGACCCTGGACAACGCCGTCGAGCGGATACGCGCCCTCATCGCCAACCCCCGCAACCTCGAGGAGCACCTGCGCCTGTCCGGGCTCGTCGCCCGCGACCTGCAGCTCCTCGCCGCCTGGACGGGATACGTGGAGGAGGGCCAAGGGGTGCCCCGCGACGACGTGGCGGCCGCGGTCGAACTCTCCGACCCCGACACCGACGCGTGGCTCCACCACCTGGACCAGCTCGGCGTCCTCGACGAGACACCCGAGGGCTTCGCGGTGGAACCGGTCACGTACCGCGCGGTGCGGTTCCGGGCGACCGCCGGGGAGAAGTGACGTGACGGACGCACGGGCGCGGGCCGTGCGGGCGGCGGCGCCCCACGCCGGGACCCGGCCCGCCGCACCGGGGCCGGCAGGGTCGGCCGAGGTGCCCGCCCCGAGCACGGACCGCCAGGCACCGGGCAGCAGCCTCCTGGCAGCTGCCGCGCCTCCTGCCGACCGGGCGGCCCCGCAGTCCGTACACCCCGGCGACCTGCCGGGCGTACGGGCGCGGCTGCGCGCCGTCGCCGCAGACCTCGCGGCCGGGCTGAACTGCCTCTGGCTGGTCCCCGACACCCTGGTCGAGACGGGACTCGCCGAGGAGCTGTACCGCGGCGCGCTGTACACCGGACCGGTACGCATCGACGTGCCGGCTCCGGACCCGGCGCCCACGCGCCCGCGTGAGCCGGAACCCGACCCGGAGGAACCCTGGCACGCGGACGACGCCGACGAGCTGCCGTACCTGGACCTGCCCGACGACGGCTTCGACCTCGACCTCGGCTGGGCCCTGGAGAGCCGCCCGCGCGTACCGGCGCCCCGCCGGGAACCGGGCATCGGCCGGCACGATCCGCACGGCCTGCTGGCCCGGCTCGGCAAGGCGCTCTCGGTCGACGCCGATGAGGCCGTCGCCACCCTCATCGCCCCGGGCCGCTTACGCCGCCCGATCGTCGGCATCCGCGCCTGGACGGAACAGGACGGCGGTACGGGCACGAGCGCCGCCCCCGGCCCCGGCGCACACGCCGGCACCCGCATCGGCGCCGGTCTCGGTCCCCGCCGCGAACCCTCCTCCACGCGCCCGCGTGGTGCCGCCGTGGAACAGCTCTTCCGGGCGCTCGCCGTCGCCGTGAAGACCGCCGGCCTTCCGCCGGGGGAGCGTCCCCGGCTGCTGGTCGTCGCCCGGCTGGGCGACCTGCCGGAGACGCTGCCGGACGAGCTGCGGCACGGTCTCGGCGACACGGCCGTGCACTGGTGGTGGGGCGCGCTCGGCAGGCTCGACACCGCCACCGCGATCGCGCCGATCCTCGATCACGCGCCCGCGACGACCGGCCGCGACCCGTTGAAGGAGCGGATCCGTCGCGCGGTGCGCGCCGAGACCGTCGTCGAGGTCTGCGGCCCCGACCTGGAGCTCGCGCGGCTGCTCGCCCGGGAGTGGGACGGCGCCCAGCACACCCTCGGCGCCGCCCTCGGAAACTGCCTCGCGTCGCTGACGGGACCCGTGCCCGCCGATTGCCCGAAGCTGCGCCGACTGAGCGCTCTCCTGTGGCCGGGCGCCGAGCTGCGCCAGGCCTGGGCGCGTGGCGCCGTCGTCTCGTGGGAGGGACGGCTCCGCCCCCACGTGGCCGTCTGGCACCCGGCGGACGGGAGGCCCGCGCCCGCCCGCGACGGAGACGTCCGGGCCCGTCTCGCCGCCCACGTATCCCAGGCCCAGCAACGCGTCCTGATCCCCTGGATCGAAGAGGCACGGCAGCGCCTCGCCGCGCGGGCGCTCGGCCATCTCCACCGACCGCCGGCCACCGTCGTCGCCGACTATGCCGACCGTCCGCCCGCGCACCCCGGCGGCGACGCCGAGTCGGCGTTTCTGGAGCTCCAGGTGGGCGAACTCCTGCGCGCCCACATCAGCGGAGCCCTCGCCCTGCCCCAGGACGACGCCCGGCTGCTGCGGCTCCTCGTCAAGGCGCGCAACGTACTCGCACACCGTTCGGTGCTGTACGACCGGACGCTCGACGAGTTGTGCGCCGCACTCTCCCAGGCCGACCTGCGCGCCTAGCGGCCACCCCCGCGGTCCCGCCGTACCACTCCCGAGCTGTAGGGATCCGACAGTGACGCCCCTACGCCACTGTCGGAGGTCGATTCCTCATGTCGGGAGCGATACCGATAGGTTTTCGGCTACCAGACCGCTATCGAAAGGGTGATCCGTTGAGCCGCTCGGTTCTCGTCACCGGAGGAAACCGGGGCATCGGCCTCGCCATCGCCCGCGCGTTCGCCGAGGCCGGCGACAAGGTCGCGATCACGTACCGCTCGGGCGACCCGGCGGAGCTCGAGAAGCACGGTTTCCTCGCTGTCAAGTGCGACATCACCGACTCCGAGCAGGTGGAGACGGCCTACAAGGAGATCGAGGAGAAGCACGGTCCGGTGGAGGTCCTCGTGGCCAACGCCGGCGTGACGAAGGACCAGCTCCTCATGCGCATGACCGAGGAGGACTTCACGTCCGTCCTCGACACCAACCTCACCGGCACCTTCCGGGTGGTCAAGCGCGCCAACCGCGGGATGCTGCGCGCCAAGAAGGGCCGCGTCGTCCTGATCTCCTCGGTCGTCGGTCTGCTGGGCTCCGCGGGCCAGGCCAACTACGCCGCCTCCAAGGCCGGCCTGGTCGGCTTCGCCCGCTCCCTCGCGCGTGAGCTGGGCTCGCGCAACATCACCTTCAACGTCGTCGCTCCCGGCTTCGTCGACACCGACATGACCGCGGTGCTCACCGACGAACAGCGCGCGGGCATCGTGTCGCAGGTGCCGCTGGGCCGTTACGCGCAGCCGGAGGAGATCGCCGCGGCGGTGAAGTTCCTCGCCTCCGACGACGCCTCGTACATCACTGGAGCCGTCATCCCGGTTGACGGCGGATTGGGCATGGGTCACTGATCACCATGAGCGGAATTCTCGAGGGCAAGCGCATCCTCATCACCGGTGTGCTGATGGAGTCCTCCATCGCCTTCCACGCCGCGAAGCTGGCCCAGGAGCAGGGTGCGGAGATCATCCTCACCGCCTGGCCCCGGCCGACGCTGACCGAGCGCATCGCCAAGAAGCTGCCCCAGCCCGACAAGGTCAAGGTCCTTGAGCTCGACGTCTCCAACGACGAGCACCTCGCCCGCCTGGAGGGCCAGGTCCGCGAGCACCTGGGCGACCGCATCGACGGCATCGTCCACTCCATCGGCTTCGCGCCGCAGGACGCGCTCGGCGGCAACTTCCTGAACACGCCGTTCGAGTCCGTCGCCACCGCCATGCACGTCTCCGCCTTCTCGCTGAAGTCGCTGACGATGGCGCTGCTGCCGCTGATGTCCGAGGGTGGTTCGGTCGTCGGCCTCACCTTCGACGCGCAGTTCGCCTGGCCGCAGTACGACTGGATGGGCCCCGCCAAGGCCGCCCTGGAGGCCACCAGCCGCTACATGGCGCGCGACCTCGGCAAGCAGAACATCCGCTGCAACCTGATCTCGGCGGGCCCGCTCGGCTCCATGGCCGCGAAGTCCATCCCGGGCTTCGGTGAGCTGGCCTCGGTCTGGGACACCCGTTCCCCGCTGGAGTGGGACCTCTCGGACCCGGAGCCGGCCGGCCGCGGCATCGTCGCGCTGCTCTCGGACTGGTTCCCGAAGACCACGGGCGAGATCATCCACGTGGACGGCGGTCTGCACGCCATCGGCGCGTAACCGCTCAGGACCGCAGGCAGGGGCCGTGTGTCCGCCCGAGTGGCGGACACACGGCCCTCGTCGTTCCGCAACTCCTGCACGGGTCGAAAAGTAGCCCGAATGACCCCAGACTGGGGCAGAGCGTGATGTTCTGCTGCTGACGGGGAGGAGGTACGGGCATGCGCGGGATACGCCAGGGCTTCGGGGCGTTCGCCTCCGTCGCCGTTCTGATCACCGGGACGTTCGTGGCCACCGAGCTGCGGGCCGCTCCCGCCCCGGCCGAGGAGCTCCCGGCGGCCGCCCCGGCGGCTGAGGAGCCGGAGCACTTCGGGGCCTCCTGCCGCACCGTCGTCGACGGCTCGCGCGTCACCGCGCACTGCAGCAACCCGTACCCCCGCACCGACCGGATCCGCCTCCACGTCGAGTGCGAGCGCTGGTGGGACCTCGACACCGACAGCGCCCCGGTGGCGGTCGAACCCGCCGACTACGCCCAGGTCACCGGCCGCTGCTGGAAGGAGGTCCGGTCCGCCTGGATCACGCACGAGCCCGCGGATCCGGCTCCTGTCCCCGACTCTCCTCCGGTACGGGGCTCCTGAGGCACATGAAGGGGTAGCCGGCCGCCTCCGTGCCGGCCCGCTCGGCGTCGCCCTCGCGGATCGCGTCCACCAGGCGCGCGTGGTCCATGTGGTTCTCCGGCCGCAGCTCCTGCCCCACGTCGTCGCGCAGCCATTCCCGCAGGAGATCGCCCAGGTCCGCGTAGAGCTCCGTCAGCACCTCGTTGCCCGACGCGGCGACGACCGCGTGGTGGAAGGCCGCGTCGGCCGTCACGAACCGCTCCGCGTCCCCGGACTCCCACGCCTCCTCGCGCCGCCCGAGGAGCGCGTCCAGCTGCTTCAGGTCCCGCTCCGTGCGCCGCCCGGCCGCGAACCGGGCCGCGGCCGACTCGAGCGTGGAGCGCAGCTCGGCGACGTGCCGGGGGTCGGAGCCTGCGAAGCGCCGGTGCATGACCCCCGCCAGTTCGCTGGTGGCGACGACGTACGTCCCCGAGCCCTGGCGGATGTCGAGCAGGCCGTTGTGCGCGAGCGCGCGGACCGCCTCGCGCACCGTGTTCCGGGCGACGCCCAGCTGCTCGACCAGTTCGGGTTCGGTCGGGATGCGCGAACCCACCGGCCACTCGCCGGAGGTGATCTGGTTCCGCAGCTCGGCGATCACCTGATCGGAGAGACCGGTGCGCCGGGGGTGACCGAGGGCCATGGAACGCCTTTCCACTGGTTCGAGCCTAGACCGTTCAAGATTGGACAACCAATCATCCTATGATTCTATGATGGCTTCATGGCTGACGAGCAGAAGACCCTCGACCCCGCCGCGACCACGCCGTCCGGAGCCCGCGCCACCGCCGGCGATTCTCCCGCACCGGACCGTGCCGCCCCGGCCCGCCGCTGGGCCTTCGGACTCGTCGCCGTCGGACTCGTCCTCGCCGCCCTCAACCTGCGCCCCGCCATCACCAGCCTCGGCGCCCTCCTCGAAGAGGTCAGCGCCGACCTCCACATGAGCGGCAGCGTCGCCGGCGTCCTCACCTCGGTGCCCCCGCTCTGCTTCGCGGTCTTCGGCATCACCGCCCCCCGCCTCGCCCGCCGCTTCGGCCCCGCCGCCGTCGTCTGCGCGGGCATGGCCGCGATCTTCACCGGCCTCGTCCTGCGGCCCTTCGCGACCGGCACGGCCGCCTTCCTCGCCGCCAGCGCCCTCGCCCTCATGGGCATCGCCGTCAGCAACGTCCTGATGCCCGTCATCGTCAAGCGGTACTTCCCCGACCGCGTCGGCAGCATGACCGGCCTCTACTCCATGGCGCTCGCCCTGGGCACCTCCGTCGCCGCGGCCGCGACCGTCCCCATGACCGACGCCCTCGGCGGCGGCTGGCGCCTGGGCCTGGGCGTCTGGGCCGTCCTCGCCGCGCTCGCCGTACTGCCCTGGCTCCCGCTCCTGCGCGACCGGGACACCGAGCCGGCGCCCCGGGCGGCAGCGGCAACGGACACCCCGGCCTCGGCCCCGCAGGCCTCCGCGTCGCGGAACGCCCCCGCGCAGACCCCCGCCCCGCGCATCACCCGCAGCCGTACCGCCTGGGCGCTCGGCGTCTTCTTCGGTCTCCAGGCCACCGGCGCCTACATCACCATGGGCTGGATGCCGCAGATCTTCCGCGACGCCGGCGTCCCCGCCACCACCGCGGGCGTGCTCCTCGCCGTCACCATGGTCATGGGCGTGCCGCTCGCCTTCGTCATCCCCCGCCTCGCGACCCGGATGAAGAACCAGGGACCGATCGTCGTCGCCCTCGGCCTGTGCGGGCTCACCGGCTACACCGGACTCTTCCTGGCCCCCGCCGCCGGAGCCTGGGTCTGGGCGGTGCTCCTCGGCATCTCCAACTGCTCCTTCCCGCTCGCCCTCACGATGATCGGCATGCGCTCGCGCACCGGCGCCGGCGTCGTCCGGCTCTCCGCCTTCGCGCAGAGCGTCGGCTACCTCATCTCGATCCCCGGCCCCCTCCTCGTCGGCGTGCTCTACCAGCACAGCGGCGGCTGGGGACTGCCGGTCGCCCTCATGGGCGGACTGATGGTGCCGCAGATGATCGTCGGAACCCTGGCGGGCAGGGACCGGACGGTCGAGGACGAATGCTGAGATGTAAGACTGTTCCCATGCCAGTCCTCGAACCCAACCCCCAGAACGGCCAGAAGAAGCTGCTCGTCGTGCTCGGCGCGATGCTCGGCATCACGGTCGTCATCGCCGTCATCGCCACCTTCGCCTCCCCGTGAGCCGAGGGGCGGCCCCCGGAGGTGGGGCTAGCCCCCGCATCCCCTAGGGGGCGGGTCTCAGGGTGAAGTGGGTGGATCACCGGATGGGCCGGGGGAGGCGCGCTCCGTACGTTGGTGACAACGGCGAAAGCGCGGAACTCACCCACGGAGGCGGCCATGTCGGCCCCCACGCACCCCGGCATCCGGACCACGACCACCGGTGTCGACACCCGGCTGCCCTGGTGGGCCCTGGCCCTCCCGGCAGCCGCCTTCCTCGCCCTCCTGGTCCTCATGGCCGGGCCGGGTGAGGCCCGGGCGACCACGGGAGACGGGGCGGTGGGCCGGGTCCTGGAGCACGTCTGGCAAACGCTCTCTCTCTGAGTCGGAGTGGCCTGTTTCGTGCGAAGCTGTGGACCATGAGCGTCGACACACCCCGCAGCATCGTGGTGCTCCGGCACGCGAAGGCAGACTGGAACGACTCGTCCGACCATGAGCGACCGCTGGCCGACCGAGGCCGCACGGACGCCCCGGTGGCCGGCCGCAAGCTCGCCGACAGCGGCATCGCCTTCGACCTGGCCCTCTGTTCGACCGCCCTCCGCACCCGCGAGACCTGGAAGCTGGCCGTCCACGAGCTGCCGGTGCGCCCCAAGACGGTGTACGAGGAGCGGATGTACGAGGCCTCCCTCGGCGAGCTCATCGCCCTGGTCAACGAGACCCCGGACACCGTGAACAACCTTCTGCTCATCGGCCACAACCCCGGCATGCACGCCCTCGCCGACGCCCTGGCCGGCGAGACCGAGGGCGACGCCCTCGCCCGGATGAACCGCAGCGGCTTCCCGACCTCCGCCTTCGCCGTCGTCACCTTCGACGGCTCCTGGAAGTCCGTGGAGCACGGCGTCGGCAAGCTCGTCGACTTCTGGACCCCGCACGCCTGAGCCCGTACGCGGAAGGGCCCGGGCGTCGACCGACACCCGGGCCCTTCTCCGTACCCCCGCCGCTCAGTGCGGCAGGTCCTCCTCGCCGACGTCCGCGGCCTCGACCTCTTCGCGCGTAATGCCCAGCAGATACAGCACGGTGTCCAGGAACGGCACGTTCACCGCCGTGTGGGCCGCCTGACGCACCACGGGCTTCGCGTTGAACGCCACACCGAGCCCGGCCGCATTCAGCATGTCCAGATCGTTGGCCCCGTCGCCGATCGCCACGGTCTGCGCCAGCGGCACCCCGGCCTCCGCGGCGAACCGGCGCAGCAGCCGCGCCTTGCCCGCCCGGTCGACGATCTCGCCGGTCACCCGGCCCGTGAGCTTCCCGTCCACGATCTCCAGGGTGTTGGCCGAGGCGAAGTCGAGCCCCAGCCGCTCCTTGAGATCGTCGGTGACCTGCGTGAACCCGCCGGAGACGACGCCCACCTGGTAGCCGAGCCGCTTGAGCGTACGGATCAGGGTGCGGGCGCCGGGCGTCAGCCGCACCTCGGCGCGGACCTTGTCGACCACCGAGGCGTCGAGACCCGCGAGCAGCGCCACGCGCGCGTGCAGCGACTGCTCGAAGTCCAGCTCGCCGCGCATCGCCGCGGCCGTCACCTCGGCGACCTTGTCCTCGCAGCCCGCGTGCGCGGCGAAGAGCTCGATCACCTCGTCCTGGATCAGGGTCGAGTCGACGTCCATGACCACCAGACGCTGGGCCCGCCGGTGCAGACCGGCGGAGACCACGGCCACGTCGACGCCGACGCTGTGCGCCTCGGTGGCGAGGGCGGTCCGCAACGGCTCGGTCCCGCAGCCCGAGACGGCGAACTCGACCGCCGTCACCGGGTACTTCGCGAGGCGGAAGATGCGGTCGATGTTGCCGCCGGTCTCCGCGATCCTGGCCGCTATGGCCGCCGTCTGCTCGGCGGTGAGCGGGTGGCCGAGCACGGTGACGTGCGAGCGTCCCTCACCACGGGGACGGTTGTCGCCCGTGCCGGAGATGATCTCGGCCTGGAGCTTCAGCGACTCGGCCCAGCTGTGGATGGTGGCCCGGAGCTCGCCCTGCGAGGCGACGGTCGGCTCGGTGACGAGCGCGCACAGGACGAGGCGGCCGCGGGAGACCACCTGTTCGATGTCCACGACGTCGACGGAGTAGGCGGCGAGGGTGTCGAAGAGTCCCGCGGTGATCCCGGGACGGTCCTTCCCGAAGATCTTGACGAGAAGGGTGGGAACGTCTGAGGTCTGCGATGCGCTCATGGTGCTTCCACCGTATCGGGCACCGTGTGTCACCCGACCCCCCGTCCCGCCCTGCGGACACCCGAGTGGTCCAGGGCTTGCCCGCGACTCGCCCCGAAGGTCTTCACGCGGCCCGACTTTCCTGGACGGGACCGGGCCTGAAATAGTTCCCCAGGATGATTCGCCATCCCTGGACTCCCGAAGACGGGGGTACATCGGGGGACAAGTAGTGGGGCATGGAGTGCCAGAACTCGTACTGGAATTGAACGGCAGGACCTGGACGCTCGATTCGTCCCGGTCGTACACCCTGGGCAGGGACCCTCAGGGTGACCTGGTCATCGACGACGCAAGGGTCTCGTGGCGCCACGCCACCATCAGCTGGGGCGGCCGGAGCTGGGTCATCGAGGACCACGGCTCCACGAACGGCACCTTCCTGCAGGGCCAGAGGATCCACCAGGTGGAGATCGGCCCCGGCTCGGCCGTCCACCTCGGCAACGCGACCGACGGCCCGCGGCTGAATCTCGCCGCCGCAGGCGCGGCCGCCGCGCAGCAGCAGGCGCCCCAGCAGCAGGCGCCGCACCATCAGGTGCCTCAGCAGCAGGCTCCGGCGCACCAGGCCCCCGCGCACCAGGCGGCCGGGGCTGCCGCGCAGGCCGACTGGGCCACGCACCAGGCACCGCCGCAGCAGCAGGGCTGGCAGCAGGCCCAGCAGCCGCCGGCCCAGCAGCAGGCCCCGCATCAGCAGGTCCCGCACCAGCAGGGGCCCGCCCAGGGGCACCCCGGTGGGGCAGCGGGGGCGGCGTCGCCCTACGGCGACCACCGCAGCCCGACGACCTTCTACCAGCTGGACCTCGGCCGCGTGATGCGCATCGGCCGTGCCCTCGAGAACGAACTGGTCGTCTCCGACCTCCAGGTCTCGCGGCACCACGCCGAGTTCCACGCGACGCCCGACGGGCGCTTCGAGATCCGGGACCTCGGCTCGCACAACGGCACGTACGTCAACGGCCAGCCGATCCCGAAGGGCGGCACCGCCCTCCTCGGCCCGCAGGACATCGTCGGCGTCGGCCACTCGACCTTCCGCATCGTCGGCGGCCAGCTGGAAGAGTTCGTCGACACCGGCTCGGTCTCCTTCTCGGCCCGCCACCTGACGGTCACGGTCGACGGCGGCAAGCAGATCCTCAAGGACGTCACCTTCGGCGTCCCGGAGAAGTCGCTGATCGGCGTCATCGGCCCGTCCGGCTCCGGCAAGTCCACCCTGCTCAAGGCGCTGACCGGCTACCGCCCGGCCAACGAGGGCGACGTCCTCTACGACAACCGCAGCCTCTACAAGCAGTTCGCCGAGCTGCGCCAGCGCATCGGTCTGGTCCCGCAGGACGACATCCTGCACAAGGAGCTGACCGTCGTGAAGGCGCTGCGCTACGCGGCCAAGCTCCGCTTCCCCGGTGACACCGCCACCGCCGAGCGCGAGGCCCGCATCGACGAGGTGCTGCGCGAGCTCAAGCTCGACATCCACAAGGAGAAGAAGGTCACCTCCCTCTCCGGTGGCCAGCGCAAGCGCGTCTCCGTCGCCCTGGAGCTCCTCACCAAGCCCTCGCTGATCTTCCTGGACGAGCCGACCTCCGGCCTCGACCCGGGCATGGACCGCGACGTCATGCAGCTGCTCCGCGGCCTCGCGGACGACGGCCGCACGGTCCTGGTCGTCACCCACTCGGTGGCCGAGCTGGGCCTCTGCGACAAGCTGCTCGTGATGGCGCCCGGCGGCTCCGTGGCGTACTTCGGCCCGCCGGAGGAGGCGCTGAACTTCTTCGGCTACTCCACCTGGGCCGACGTCTTCTCCGCCTTCGAGAACTACCGCGACTACGACTGGGCGGGCCGCTGGAAGGGCTCGCAGCACTACCAGATGTACGCCGCGGACATCGACGCCGTCGCCGCGCAGCCCGTCCAGATGCCGCAGCAGGCCATGGCGAGGCCGCCGAAGCCGCAGGGCTGGGGCTCGCAGCTGTGGACCCTGATCCGCCGCTACGTGTCGGTGATCGCCTCCGACAAGGGCTTCATGGCCCTCATGGTGATCCTGCCGGCCGTCCTCGGCGCGGTGTCCGTCGTCATCCCCGCCGACTTCGGCCTGGGCAAGCCCACGCCGCCGTCCCGCTTCAACGGCGACGCCGGCACGATCATGCTGATCCTCGCGGTCGGCATGTGCTTCTCCGGCGCGGCCAACTCCGTGCGAGAGCTGATCAAGGAACGGGTCATCTACGAGCGGGAGCGCGCCGTCGGCCTGTCCCGCTCCGCGTACCTCATGTCCAAGGTCATCGTCCTCGGCCTGATCACCGCCTTCCAGGGCGTGATCATCTGCGGCATCGGCTTCTCCACCCGCGCGCTGCCCGAAGAGGGCCTGTTCATGCCGCCGGCCGCCGAGCTGTGCATCCAGGTCATCGCGCTCGGCCTGACCTCGATGATGGTCGGCCTGGTCATCTCCGCCCTGGTGAAGACCGCCGAGAAGACCATGCCGCTGCTCGTCATGTTCGCGATCATCCAGGTCGTGTTCACCGGCATCCTCTTCCAGGTGTACGGCTCGCCCGGCCTGGAGCAGTTCGCCTGGCTCATGCCCTCCCGCTGGGGCATCGCCGGCGCCGGCACCACGCTCGACCTGGCGCACCTGATGCCGCCGTGGGACCACAAGGACCCGACCAACACCGACCCGCTGTGGGAGCACACGGTCGGCCAGTGGAGCCTCGACCTCGGCATCCAGCTGATCATGGCGACCGTCTGCTGCGTCCTCGTGGCGCGGCTGCTGCGCCGCCACGAGCCCGAGGTCATGCGCAAGTAACCTCGCGGCACCACGCCCAAGGGCGGCATCCCTCTCCGGGGTGCCGCCCTTCCGCGTGTCAGTACGCGCTGTTGACGTTGTCGATCGAGCCGTAGCGGTCGGCCGCGTAGTTGGCGGCGGCGACGATGTTGGCGACCGGGTCGTACTGGTCGAACTTGGTGCCGGGGATGTGGTACGCCTTGAAGGTCGGGTAGATCACCTGGAGCAGGCCCTTGGACGGGACGCCGTTGATGGCGTTGATGTCCCAGTTGTTGATGGCGTACGGGTTGCCGCTGGACTCGCGCATGATGTTCCGGTGCAGGCCGTTGTAGGTGCCCGGGATGTTGTGCTTGTCCATGATGTAGAGCGCCTCGCGGATCCAGCCGTCGAGGTTGTTCGCGAAGACCGGCTTGCGGGCGACGGAACGGTTCGCGGCGGCCTTCTCGGCGGCGCGCTTCTTCGCCTCGGCCTTCGCCTTGGCGGCGGCCTTCGCGCGGGCCTCGGCCTTCGCCTGGGCCTCGGCCTTGGCCTTGGCGGCGGCCTTCGCCTTGGCGGCGGCGGCGGCCTTGGCCTTCGCCTCCGCCTCCTGCTTCGCCTTCAGGCTGATCGCGTCCTGCTGCTCGTCCAGGCTGGCGGCCAGCGCCTTCGCCTGCGGGCTGTGCGCGTCGTACGCCCAGGCGACCTGCTGCGTACCGGCCAGAGCCTGCGGCTCGGTCTCGGTCGAGCCGTTGCCCGGGACGAGGGAGAGGGTGAGAGCTGCGGCGCCAAGGGCGGCGACGCCGGCGATCGTGGCCTTGTGGGTCTTCTTCAGACCACGATAGTGGCCAGGGGTGTTCGCAGACATGCAGGACTACCTCTTCGAATCGCTGGGGGTCGCTCGGCCGGGGCGGCGCTGCGCCTGCTCGGCGGCGACGGGGGCAATTCTTAGCGGCAGCAAAATCCTGTGGCAAAGGTGTGACGTACGAACCCGGGTAGTGGATCAGGGGCCTGCGGACGGGCTGCGCAAAGCCCCCTGTGCCCCATTTCCTCCGTCGATATCCGACGTCATGGGGTCCACTAGGGGGCTTCGTAAGTGATGTGCGTCCTATGCGCGGCCTCACATCGGGCACGTAACAAACTCACCGGGCGTTGCGTGAGCAATGCGCAGCGTGAGGCCCCTCTTCCGGGAGGAGGAGATGGACGTCCCCGAACTCGTGCCAGAGGTACCGGCCCCGTACGGCGGCGTCGTACGCGCTCCGCAGCGCGGGCCGCCCGGCCACCGCCTCCAGCATCAGCAGATGCGAGGCCTCGGGCTCGTGCAGCCCGGTGAGCAGCCCGTCCACGGCCAGCACCCCCCGGGCGGGCGTCACGACCAGATCCGTCCACCCCCGAACGGCCCGCACGACCCCGTCGGGCCCGGCAGCCGACTCCAGCGCCCGCACCACCGACCGGTCGCCCGACGCGTCCCTCGCACCGCTCGGCCCCGGGGGGCCTCCCGGGCATCGGGCCGCTGCGCCGGACTCCGTCCGCCGGGGCGGGCCGACGACAGCCGACTCCAGCGCCCGCACCACAGTCGTCCCCACCGCGATCACCCGGCCGCCTTCGGCCCGGGCCGCGTTCACCAGGGCAGCCGTCGCCGCCGGGACCTCGAAGCGTTCCGGGTAGGGCGGCTCGTGCGCCTCCGCCGACGACACCCCCGTATGAAGGGACAGCGGAGCGATCCGTACGCCCCGGTCGACCAGCTCCGCCACCAGCCGGGCCGTGAAGGGCCGCCCCGCGCTCGGCATCTCGGCCGAACCCGCCCCGTCGGGGGAGGGGCGCGCGAAGACCGTCCGGTACGCCGACAGCGGCTGGTCCCGCTCCGTGTACCCGTACCGGATCGGCCGCCCGTACCGCGCGAGCACCCCCGGCACGTCCGCGTCCGCCCGTGCCCACCACAGCCGCCCGCTCCCGGGCACCAGCGGCTCCCCGAGCAGAAGGCGCGCCCCTCCGGCCAGCCGCACGACCGCCCCCGCCGGACCGCCTCCACGCGGGCGCGTACTGCCCGCCCCGTCCGGCGTCCGCAGCTCCACGGCCCACCGCCCGTCGTCCCCACGGGTCGAGAAGTGCACCACCACCGCCTCCCCGGCGGGCCCGAGCCGCCCGTCCACGGCCGCCGCCAGCGTCGTCGACGTGTTGACGACGAGCACGTCCCCGGCCCGCAGCAGTCCCGGCAGCTCCCGGAAGGAGTGGTGCGACACCGCCTCGCCCCGCGACACCAGCAGCCGCACGTCGTCCCGGCCCCGCCCCGGCCCCCGCTGCTCGGCCGGCACCCGCGCCGACAGCTCCGCCGGCACCCGTACGGCGAGGCTCATCGTGATTCCAGGAACGCCGGCGCCGAGTACCGCCCGCTCGCCGGCCGCTCGGCGAGCAGCCGCAGGAAGACCGGGGCCACCTCGTCCGGCGCCGGCGTCCCCGACAGGTCCTCGCCGGGCTCCGCGGCCGCCAGCATGTCCGTGCGCATCCCGCCCGGGTCCACCCACCAGACCCGCAGCCCCGGCTCCTCGACCGCCAGGACCGCCGACAGCTGGTCGAGCGCCGCCTTCGTCGCCCCGTACGCGCCCCAGGTCCGGTACGCCTCCGCCGCCGCGTCCGAACTCAGGTTGATCACCGCACCGGCCGGAGAGGTACGCAGCAGGGGCAGCGCCTCCTGCAGGAGCCCCAGCGGGGCCACCACGTTGACCTCCAGGGCGGCCCGGAAGCCGTCCAGCGAGTGGCGGTCGAGCGGCACGAGCGGCTCGGCGCCCAGGATCCCCGCGTTGTTCACCAGCAGATCGAGCCCGCCGAGCTCCCGCGCCGCCGCCACGAGGTCCCGCCGGTGCACCGCGTCCGTCACGTCCCCGGCCAGCGCCACCACCCTGGCGCCACGCGCGCGTGCCGCCTCCGCGCTCTCCTCCAGTACGTCCGCCTTACGGGCGTCGAGCACCAGGTCCCACCCCTGCCCGGCGAGCGCCGTGGCCAGTGCCCGCCCCAGACCCCTCGACGCACCCGTGATGATCGCGACAGCCATGACGTCCATCCCCTCTTCCCTGTTGACGGTCCAAGCCTCCGGCCGCACCCCCGCCCCCCGCCTCGTCCCCGGGCCCGGACCGCCGAGGGCACTTCGACCTAGGTCCCGAGACCTGCGCCGCCCTCGTCCCCGGGCGGATACGCACCGTCACACCCCGCCGGTACGGTGAACACATGAGCCATCGACCGAGCTCCGGCCTGGCCGCCGTCAGCACCGCCCTCCTGGCCATGAGCCGCCATCTGGAGGTCCGCGACGTCCTCAAGACGATCGTGGCCTCCGCCCGCGAGCTCCTGGACGCCGAGTACGCGGCCCTGGGCGTCCCCGACGACCACGGCGGCTTCGCCCAGTTCGTGGTCGACGGCGTCAGCGACGAGCAGTGGAAGGCCATCGGCCCGCTGCCCCGCCAGCACGGCATCCTCGCCTCGATGCTCCACAAGGCCGAGCCCGAGCGCCTCGCCGACGTCCGCGAGGACCCCCGCTTCGAGGGCTGGCCCGAGGCCCATCCCGAGATGTCCGACTTCCTCGGCCTGCCCGTCAGGGACGGCGACGAGATCCTCGGTGCCCTCTTCCTCGCCAACAAGCGCTGCCCCAGGCCCGAGGGCGGCTGCGGCTTCACCGCGGAGGACGAGGCACTCCTCTCGATCCTCGCCCAGCACGCGGCCATCGCCCTGACCAACGCCCGGCTGTACGAGCGCAGCCGCGAGCTCACCATCGCCGAGGAGCGCTCCCGCCTCGCGCACGAGCTGCACGACGCCGTCAGCCAGAAGCTCTTCTCGCTCCGGCTGACCGCCCAGGCCGCCGCCGCCCTGGTCGACCGCGACCCGGCCCGCGCCAAGGGAGAGCTCCAGCAGGTCGCCGCGCTCGCCGCCGAGGCCGCCGACGAGCTGCGCGCCGCCGTCGTCGAGCTCCGGCCCGCCGCCCTCGACGAGGACGGCCTCGTGCACACGCTCCGCACCCAGATCCAGGTCCTGGACCGCGCCCACTCCGCCCGGGTCACCTTCGAGAGCCCCGGGACCCGGGCCCTGCCGGCCGCGCAGGAGGAGGCCGTCCTCAGGGTCGCGCAGGAGGCCCTGCACAACGCCCTGCGGCACGCGGACGCCCAGCTGGTCAGCGTCTCCCTCACCCGCAGCGGCCAGGGCGCGCGGCTCACCGTCACCGACGACGGCAAGGGATTCGACCCGCGCACGGTCCGCAGGGCCGGCCGCCACCTCGGCCTTGTCTCCATGCGGGACCGGGCGAGCGGTGTCGGCGGCAGACTCACGGTGACCTCGGCCCCGGACCGGGGCACCACGATCGAGATGGAGGTCCCCGGTGGCTGACAAGCCGATCCGCGTGCTCCTGGTCGACGACCACCAGGTCGTCCGCCGGGGCCTGCGCACCTTCCTTGAGGTGCAGGACGACATAGAGGTCGTGGGGGAGGCCTCCGACGGCGCCGAGGGGGTCGCGAGGGCCGAGGAGCTCCGCCCCGACGTGGTCCTCATGGACGTGAAGATGCCGGGCACCGACGGCATCGAGGCGCTCAAGCGGCTCCGCGAGCTCGCCAATCCGGCCAAGGTCCTGATCGTCACCAGCTTCACCGAGCAGCGGACGGTCGTCCCCGCGCTCCGCGCCGGCGCCTCCGGATACGTCTACAAGGACATCGACCCCGACGCCCTGGCCGGCGCGATCCGCTCCGTCCACGCCGGGCACGTCCTGCTCCAGCCCGAGGTCGCGGGCGCGCTCCTCGCCCAGGAGGACTCCCACGGGGGCACGGGGCGGGGCCCGTCCCTCACGGAGCGGGAGCGCGAGGTCCTCGGCCTGATCGCGGACGGCCGGTCCAACCGCGAGATCGCCCGCGCCCTCGTCCTCTCCGAGAAGACGGTCAAGACGCACGTCTCGAACATCCTGATGAAGCTCGACCTCGCGGATCGCACCCAGGCGGCGCTCTGGGCGGTGAGACACGGCCTCACCACCTGACACGAACCGAACGCGCCCCCTTGATGCGCCGGGGCGCACGACCGTTCAGTCCTTCATACCGTCGTGTGTATGTCCCCCGTTCGGCGCAACCCGGCGGGGGGTGCGGCGTTCTCCATGGCGTGCTGCGGCGGACCTGCCGCAGCGACGACCAGGAGGATGTACCAAGTGAAGAACCTCAAGAAGGCCGCTGCCCTCACCCTCGTCGCCGGTGGCATCGTCGCCGCCGGTGCGGGTGTCGCCTCCGCGAACGCGGACGCCCACGGGCAGGCCCTCCACTCGCCGGGCGTCGGCTCCGGCAACCTGGTGCAGGTCCCGGTCCACGTCCCCGTGAACGTCTCCGGCAACACGGTCAACGTGATCGGCCTGCTCAACCCGGCCTTCGGCAACGCCGCCGTCAACGGCTGACGCACCCCACGAACCCCCGACCCTGGACGATCCCCCTGGGGCCGGGGGTTTTCCCTTCCCGTCGTGGGCTGCGCCCCGCCCGTTGTGGGCATGCGTTCCTCCCCCAGATTTCGTCCGGGAGGTGCCCCCAGGGCGGAACGGGTGGGCACAACGGGACGGCGCCCTTGCCGGCGCCAGAGGCTCCCGAGCCTGAACCCGCACCGCGAGTGACGGCGCCTGGTGGTGCGGGTCCAGGCGCGGAACGCGGAGGCGCCGCTGAGGGCGCCGTCCCGTGTGCCCACCCTCCCCCAAGCTCTCGGCTTCGCTCGAGCAGGGGGGACCCCCATCGCCCCAGCGGGACGATTGCCCACACGGGCGCGGGGCGCGGCCCCCGGCGCAGCCCCCGCCTTCAGACCCCCCGCTCCCGCTCCCGCTCCTCCACATACGCGTTGTACGCCGCGACCTGTGCCCGGCGAGCCACCCGCTCCACCGGCCGCAGGGCATCGCCCCGCGCCGCCATCTCCGAGGCGCTCACCGCGCCCCCGTGACCGTGGTCGTACGCCAGGTTCACGAGCAGACCGATCCGCTGCGCCAGCTCAAGGACCCGTACCGCCCGCGGCGGATACCCGGGGGCCAGCACCTCGCGTCCCACCTCCGCCCGCGCCCGGTACGCCTCGCGCGCCGCGTCCGCCGCCGGGCCCGAGGCCGCCACGTCGAGCCGGGTCAGCACCGCCGTCGCGTCCCGCAGCGCCTCCGCCAGCTCACGCTCCGCCTCGCCGAGCGACGGCACGTCCGCCGGCGGAGCCTCCCGCACGGCCAGGCACTGCCAGACCACAGAGACGTGCACATCACCCGCGGGACCCGCCTCGGAGACCTCCGGCACGAGACCGTACGGCGCACCGAAGCCCACCACCGCCTCCTCCGCCTCCAACGCGCGCGCGTTGAAGTCGGGCGGCCCGCTCAGCCCCAGCGGATGCCCCGGCGCGGGCAGCGCCACCCGCCACCCGGTCACCCCGAGCCGCCGCAGCCGGCCCAGCGCGAGCGTCAGCCCCACCGGCCCCGCCTCACCCGGCAGCCCCTCCACGCGGTGCACCGCGTCCTCCCCGACAATCGCCGTCGCCGCCTCGTCGGGCGACACGGCCCCGGCCAGCAGGGCATTGCCCCAGGCGGCCAGACGTCCTGAGCGTGGTTCCGAAAGCATCCCCCCAGACTAAGGACTCAAAGGAAGCCCTACGGACCGGTCCGCTCCGTCGATAACGTAGGTTTTCCCCTGGACGCCGCGCCCATCGGCGCAAGGCGACGACAAGACTCGACCGCAAGGGGAGACAACGCGCTCATGAGCGATGTACTGGAGCTGGTGGACGTATCCGTGGTCCGCGACGGACGGGCTCTGGTGGACGAGGTCTCCTGGTCGGTCAAGGAGGGCGAGCGCTGGGTGATCCTCGGACCCAACGGCGCCGGCAAGACCACCCTTCTGAACATCGCCTCCAGCTACCTCTTCCCCACCAAGGGCACCGCCCACATCCTGGGCGAGCAGCTCGGCGGCGTCGGCACCGACGTCTTCGAGCTCCGCCCCCGCATCGGCATGGCCGGCATCGCGATGGCGGAGAAGCTCCCCAAGCGCCAGACCGTCCTGCAGACCGTCCTCACCGCCGCGTACGGCATGACCGCCACCTGGCACGAGGACTACGACCCGGTCGACGAGGAGCGCGCCAAGGCCTTCCTCGACCGGCTCGGGATGAACGACTACCTGGACCGCAAGTTCGGCACCCTCTCCGAGGGCGAGCGCAAGCGCACCCTGATCGCCCGCGCGATGATGACCGACCCGGAGCTCCTCCTCCTCGACGAGCCCGCCGCCGGCCTGGACCTCGGCGGCCGCGAGGACCTGGTCCGCCGCCTCGGCCGCCTAGCCCGCGACCCGTACGCCCCCTCCATGATCATGGTCACCCATCACGTCGAGGAGATCGCCCCCGGCTTCACCCACGTCCTGATGATCCGTCAGGGCAAGGTCCTCGCCGCGGGCCCCGTGGAGACCGAGCTCACCTCCCGCAACCTCTCCCACTGCTTCGGACTGCCGCTCGTGGTCGAGCGCGTCGGCGACCGCTGGACCGCCCACGGCCTGCCCCTGAAGTGACCGGCCGGGGCGCCGGCGACCCGCACAGCCGCCCGCGCCCTGTCCCGGAAGGACCCCACCGCCCTACCATGACCGCGTGGACATCGACGCGTGGGTCTGGTGGCTGATCGGCGCGGTGGGGCTCGGCATTCCGCTGGTCCTGACCGCGATGCCGGAGTTCGGCATGTTCTCCGTCGGAGCGGTCGCCGGGGCGGTGACCGCCGCCCTCGGCTTCGGCGTCGTCACCCAGGTGCTCGTCTTCGTCGTCGTCTCCGTCGCACTCATCGCGGTGGTGCGCCCGATCGCCGTCCGCCACCGCGACGGCAGACCCGAACTCGCCACCGGCATCGACGCCCTGAAAGGTCGTCAAGCCGTGGTCCTGGAGCGGGTGGACGGCAGCGGAGGTCGCATCAAGCTCGCCGGCGAGGTGTGGTCAGCCCGCACGCTCGACACCGGCCAGACCTTCGAACCGGGCGAACAGGTCGACGTCGTGGACATCGACGGGGCGACCGCCGTGGTCATGTGACGTCAGGTGACGTCATGTGACCGAACCTCGCCCATGACGCTCCGCCGTCTGGGAGACTCGATCATCGAAAGCAACCCGGCAGACAACCGGCAGCGAAGGGCACGGGGAACACGATGTCAGCAGTCATCATCGTCCTGATCATTCTGGTGGTGCTCGTCTTCATCGCCCTGATCAAGACGATCCAGGTCATCCCGCAGGCGAGCGCGGCGATCGTGGAGCGCTTCGGCCGCTACACCCGCACGCTCAACGCCGGACTGAACATCGTCGTCCCGTTCATCGACTCGATCCGCAACCGGATCGACCTCCGCGAGCAGGTCGTCCCGTTCCCGCCGCAGCCGGTGATCACCCAGGACAACCTCGTCGTCAACATCGACACGGTCATCTACTACCAGGTGACCGACGCCCGCGCCGCGACCTACGAGGTCGCCAGCTACATCCAGGCGATCGAGCAGCTCACCGTCACCACCCTGCGCAACATCATCGGCGGCATGGACCTGGAGCGGACCCTCACCTCCCGCGAGGAGATCAACGCGGCCCTGCGCGGCGTCCTCGACGAGGCCACCGGCAAGTGGGGCATCCGCGTCAACCGCGTCGAGCTCAAGGCCATCGAGCCGCCGACCTCCATCCAGGACTCGATGGAGAAGCAGATGCGGGCCGAGCGCGACAAGCGCGCCGCGATCCTCACCGCCGAGGGCACCCGCCAGTCCGCCATCCTCACCGCCGAGGGCGAGAAGCAGTCCGCGATCCTGCGCGCCGAGGGCGAGGCCAAGGCCGCGGCCCTCAAGGCCGAGGGCGAGGCGCAGGCCGTCCGCACGGTCTTCGAGGCCATCCACGCCGGTGACCCGGACCAGAAGCTCCTCTCGTACCAGTACCTCCAGATGCTCCCGAAGATCGCCGAGGGCGACGCCAACAAGCTCTGGATCGTGCCCAGCGAGATCGGCGACGCCCTCAAGGGCCTCTCCGGCGCACTCGGGAACATGGGCCCGGGCGCACCGTCCTTCCCCACCAAGGACGTCCCGTCCGCCAGGCGAGAAGAACCCACGGTTGACTGACACGTACACGTAATCCGTGCATGATCGGTGCGAGCCCCTCGACCCTGCCGAACGACAGGGCGGGGAGGCGAGCCACTGACCATGTGAGGAAACGGCTTTGTCCATCTGGGAAGCCCTGGCAGTCTTCGCCGCCGGCATCGGCGCCGGCACCATCAACACCATCGTCGGATCGGGAACGCTGATCACGTTCCCGGTCCTCCTCGCGACCGGACTCCCCCCGATCACCGCGAACGTCTCCAACGCCCTCGGCCTCGTCCCGGGCTCCATCAGCGGGGCCATCGGCTACCGCCGCGAACTCAAGGGCCAGAAAACCCGCGTCCTGCGGCTCGGCACCGCCGCCCTCCTCGGCGGCCTCATCGGCGCCGTCCTGCTCCTGGCCCTGCCCTCCGAGGCCTTCGACGCGATCGTCCCCGTCCTCATCGGCCTCGCGCTCCTCCTGGTCCTCTTCCAGCCCCGTATCGCCGCAGCCGTGAAGCGGCGCCGGGAGCAGACCGGCACCGAGGCCCACCCCGACGGCGGCCCCGTCCTCCTCATCGGCCTCTTCTTCGCCAGCATGTACGGCGGATACTTCGGCGCCGCCCAGGGAGTCCTCTACCTCTCCCTCATGGGCCTGCTCCTCCACGACGACCTGCAGCGCATCAACGCCGTCAAGAACATCCTCGGCGCCCTCGTCAACGGAGTCGCCGCCGTCTTCTTCCTCTTCGTCGCCGACTTCGACTGGACGGCCGTCCTCCTCATCGCCGTCGGTTCCACCCTCGGCGGCCAGCTCGGCGCCAAGGTCGGCCGCAAGCTGCCCCCCGCGGTCCTGCGCGGGGTGATCATCGCGGTCGGCATCGTGGCGATCCTCCAACTGACCCTCGGCTAGCCCCCGCCCCACCCACCAACGGAAGGGCCCGCCTCCCCACCGGGGAAGACGGGCCCTTCCGTCCATCTGTCGGATCGTCTACGCGGCCGAGTTGCCCAGCCACTCCGGCAGCGCCGACCGCTCGCTCGCCCGCATCGCGAGCAGCATCGCGTCCGCCGGGGTCGGCTCGAACGGCTGGTGCAGCAGCGGCATCCCCGCCTGCTCCGGCGTCCGGTCGGCCTTGCGGTGGTTGTCCTCGGCACAGGAAGCAACCGTATTCAGCCAGCTGTCCCCACCACCCTGCGCCCGCGGCACCACGTGGTCGACGGTCGTCGCCCGCCGCCCGCAGTACGCGCACCGGTGCTGGTCCCGGACCAGCACCCCCCTCCTCGACCACGGGGCCTGTCTTCGGAACGGCACCCGTACGTACCTGCAGAGCCTGATCACCCGCGGCACCGGGAGATCGACGGCCGCACCCCGCACCCTCAGCTCGGGATGGGCCTGCTCGACGACGGCCTTGTCCTGCAGGACAAGCACCACCGCACGGTTGAGTGTGACCGTCGACAGCGGCTCGAAGCTCGCGTTCAGTACCAGCGTGTCCCGCATGTTGCCCACCTCCCGTGTGCCGGCCCCAGCCCCGGAAGGGGTCTTCGGGCTTGGATCAACGATGGCCGGGCCGGCCGGGTCGGACAACGCAATTTCCTGCGCAACAAAAGATGCCCGCTTCTGATCTCTCCAAGACCAGAAGCGGGCAAACAACTGACGAACGATCAGCCTTAGGCGGGAATCTCGTACTCACCCACGAGCTGGGCACGCCCCAGCGTGTGGAAGCGCAGGTTGAACCCGACCGCCGCCGGCGAGGCGTCGGCGTCCGGACCGAGCTTCTCCTGATCCACCGCGTACACCGTGAAGACATACCGGTGCGGCCCGTCCCCCTTCGGGGGAGCGGCACCGCCGAAGTCCCTGGAGCCGTAGTCGTTCCGCGCGTGCACGGCACCGGCCGGCAGCCCAGCGAACGAACCGGAACCGGCACCCGCCGGCAGCTCCGTCACCGACACCGGGATGTCGAACAGCACCCAGTGCCAGAACCCGCTGCCCGTCGGGGCGTCCGGGTCGAAGCAGGTCACGGCGAAGCTCTTCGTCTCCGCCGGGAACCCCTCCCAGCTCAGCTGCGGCGAGGTGTTCCCCTCCGCGTACACCTGAGCGTCCTTCAGGACCCCGCCCGGCTCCACGTCGTCGCTCACCACGGTGAAAGCCGCCACCGGCGGATGGAAGTCGTGGGGGAGCGGCGCCCTCTTGCCCTCGGACACGTCGAGTACCTCCGAATCGTCCGTCAACGCTGACGGAGCCGAGCCTAGAGCCAGTTGCGACGGCCGCCGACCTCGGCGAGCCACTGGTTGAGGTAGGCCGCCCAGTCGGTCGTGTGGAAGTCGTGCAGCCCCACCTTGAACGCGCGGAAGGAGTCGCTTCCCTCGGTGAACAGACCCGGCTTCTTGTCCATCTCCAGGACGACGTCCATCTCGTGGTCGTCCGCGACGAAGCTGACCTCGACCTGGTTCAGCCCCCGGTACTGCTGCGGCGCGAAGAACTCGATCTCCTGGTAGAAGGGCAGCTTCTGCCGCGTCCCCCGGATGTGCCCGCGCTCCATGTCCGCGCTCTTGAAGCGGAAGCCCAGCTGGATGAAGGCGTCCAGGATCGCCTGCTGCGCCGGCAGCGGGTGCACGTTGATCGGGTCCAGGTCACCCGAGTCCACGGCCCGGGCGATCTCCAGCTCGGTCGTCACCCCGATGTTCATCCCCCGCAGCTGCTGCCCGGCGATGGTCGTCACCGGCGTCTCCCACGGAATCTCCAGACCGAACGGCACCACGTGCACCGCCCCGGCCTGCACCTCGAAGGCCCCGCCCAGACGCACCTTCACGAACTCGATGTCCTGCTTGTGCTCCTGGTCGCCGCCCTCGACCTCGACCCGCGCCTGCAGACCGACGGACAGACCCTCGATCTGCTGCGCGACCGAACCGCCCTGGATCCGCACCTCGCCCTGGACGACCCCACCCGGGACGACGTTCTCCTCGGTGAGCACCGTCTCCACGGTGGCCCCACCGGCACCCAGGCTCGCGAGCAGCTTCTTGAATCCCATGACTTCCACTCCTTCTCGGGTCCTGACCCCTACATACGCGCGACGACCGTAGCCGGTTCCCCACTACGCTCGGACGCCATGAGCGAGAGCCCCGACCGTACGCCGCTCCCGCGGGCCTTCTTCGACCGCCCCGTTCTGGAGGTGGCCCCCGACCTCCTGGGCCGCACGCTCGTCCGCAACACGGACGAAGGACGGATGGAACTGCGCCTCACGGAGGTGGAGGCGTACGCCGGCGCGATCGACCCCGGCTCCCACGCCTTCCGGGGCCGCACCGCCCGCAACGCCGTGATGTTCGGACCCCCCGGACACGCGTACGTCTACTTCACGTACGGCATGTGGCACTGCCTGAACCTGGTGTGCGGCCCGGAGGGACACGCGAGCGGTGTCCTCCTCCGCGCGGGTGAATTCATCGAGGGCGCCGACCAGGCCCGCCCCCGGCGGCGCTCGGCCCGCTCCGACCACGAGCTGGCGAAGGGCCCGGCCCGCCTGGCGACCGCCCTCGACATCGCCCTCTCCCTGAACGGCACGGACACCTGCGCAGGCCAGGAGGGAGCACTCGCCCTCCTCACCGGTACGCCTCCGACCCCGGACCGCATCGCCGCCGGCCCGCGCACGGGCGTCGGCGGCGAGGGAGCCCCGCACCCCTGGCGCTTCTGGATCACGGAGGACCCGACGGTGAGCCCGTACCGCCCTCACACCCCCCGCAGACGTCGCCCTTGACTCGGGCCGCCGGACCCCGTAACGTGGCCCGAGCCGCTGAACACGGTCTGCTTGTTCGAGCACCCCGCAGCGGCCACCCACTACTCAAGATGACTCCCCAGGCTGGGGCTTATTTCGGCATGCCGGAATTCGAATTCGATTGGCTCGATTATGAGTCGCCGAAGAAATCAGCTAACGTAGTGGACACGCCGGAAGGGCCCGGAGCGAAAGCGAATGGGACCGGAAAGCACCGAGGAAATCGGATCGGAAAGATCTGATAGAGTCGGAAACGAAGGAAGCG